>JAYTVL010000081.1:0-7927 GCA_043744075.1 Pirellula sp.
CCACGTAGCAGCGTCTCTCCGCAGACGCTGAAAATTGCGAGTCTCGGAGAGGCTCGCCTACATGAGGTTATACCCCCCAATTTTTGCATAGGTGCTTACAAAGTAGCCCCCCAAGTAACCATAGTTACATATAGGTAAACTGGATTACTTAAGATTTGACATTGGACTTGCTTCCTAAATTTTTCAAAAACTTTTCCATCAATGAAAAGACTGTGTCTCGCCACACATTAAGCATGACTGCATTCGTTTTGGCACGCTGCATGCATATGGAATGTTTTGCATCAACAACATCCATCAACTGGGAGCAACTTGGCTATGACGACTGCATCTGTAATCGAAACCGTTTCCAATGTCATTGGTGCTTTTGCTGGAACCAGTATTCTGTTCGATCCAGCCGCTGACGGGCCACGAAATGGACTGTACGCCGCTGACGCCAAATCTTCGCTCCATCCAAGTCTCGATACATTGATACAGTCCGAGGCACCCTCTGGTCTTTACCGACATCAACACTCCGCCATCGAATCCGTGCTGGCTGGTAATCACACCATCGCCGCCACACGCACTAGCAGTGGCAAGTCACTGATTTTCTCGTTGCCGGCTCTCGATGCAGTATGCCACGATCCATACGCCACATCGCTATTCCTATATCCACAGAAAGCACTCGCGAACGACCAGTACGCCAAACTATTCAATGCATTGTCACACGTACCTGAGCTGGCACAGCAGCAAACTCGCAACCCTCATTTCGTAAGCCGTTACGATGGCAGTACTCCCCAAGAAGACCGCAAACACATTCGTGACCAAGCCCAACTGCTTATCACCAACCCCGACATGCTGCACCTTGGCATCCTGCAAAATCACCAAACGCATTGGGCACGGTTCTTTAAGAATCTTAAGCTCGTTGCAATTGACGAGTGCCACGAATATCGCGGCATCTTCGGCACCAACGTCTCTTACATTCTTCGGCGACTTCGCCAAATTTGTGAGTTTCACGGATCGAGCCCTCGCTTTATCGCGACTAGCGCTACGGTCGCAGATCCTCAAGCTCACCTTCGTGAACTGGTCGGTTGCGACTTCAATTTATTTGGAGCTGAGGAGGATGGTAGCAAACAGGGACGCCGCAAGTTTTGGATGCTCAATGGGCAAGAGCACTATTTCGACTATGGCCGAAAACTCGCGAAATCTTTGGTTCAGTCTGGTCTGAGAGTATTGGTTTTCTGCCCAAGTCGAATCGCAGCGGAACGCATGCTGGCGAAAATGCGGAAACCAACTGGCGAACTCGAAGATTATGTTGCTGTCTACCGGTCTGGCCTTAAGAGCTCCGAGCGGGAGATGATCGAAGCCCAGTTGCGAGACGGTACCACAAGGCTGGTCTTCTCAACCAGTGCCTTGGAACTAGGAATCGATATCGGCGGTCTCGACGTGGTCATGTGCGTGGGGCTGCCTAACTCAATGATGAGCCTGTGGCAACGTGCAGGCCGCGTAGCTCGAGCGGGCCGAGAGGGAGGCATCATCCTGATTCCAGGTGATTCACCTCTTGATGCGCATTTTGCTCGCCATCCGCAGCAGCTATTCAACCGCAACAACGAATCCCTCGCGCTCAATCTGGCTAATGAGCGCGTCGCCTGCCAACACTATGCCTGTGCAGTCCACGAAACAGCGCGAGGTGAGTCGGCGTTGGATTGCACCATCCTCGGCACCACCATCCAAACGATTCAAGAGCTTCGGGATGCGGGCAAACTTTCACGTCCTGAGTTTTATTGTTCGGACCCTCATTCCGAAGTCAGCATTCGCAACACCGGCGAGTCCAACTATCAGCTCGTCTGTGACAACGAGACCGTCGGAGATATCGGCAGTTTCCATTTGCTGCGGGAAGCCCCTCGCGGTGCTCTTTATCGACACAACGGCATGGTCTACCGTGTCTCCGATGTCATTCGAGGGAAGAAGATCGTTCGGCTTCGTTCCGAATGGACACGAAACGAAACCGTCTCGCTCGTCCGCAAAACGATTAAGCAAAAGTATCCGTTGTCGGTCAGAGAATATGCGCAAGCAACCCTTTCAGTGGCGCGGATTGATGTCACAGAGTTCCTGCAAGCGGTTACTGAAAAAGACGCTTCAGGCAAGACAATTCGAGTGAGCCCAGGTACTGGAATGCCAACGCACGATTTGCCAACTGAGGGGATGGCACTTGCCCTGCGTCCGAGTCTAGTCAAATCACTACAAACTCAAATGAAAAATCGCGTTGAGGTCGTGCTTGGCTCCATCGAGAGACTGATGGCGAATCTTTTTCCAATTGTCTCTGGACCATGTGATAGCCAAGATTTCTCATCCGGAATTGACAAGTCGAAGGCGGGCGATTTGGTCATATACCTTTACGACAATGTGTATGACGGCGTGAACCTAACTGCAATCGCATTCGACAATGTGAAACGTCTGTTGGAAAACGTTGCCGATCGAATTCTTTCTTGTGACTGTGTCGACGAATGCGGCTGCGTGCGGTGTATCGCCGACCCGATGCGCGAAGCAGCTAGCAGCAAGGCTGACTCCCTATTGGTCGTACAGACGCTCATTACGATGTTTGAGAACGAAAATCCGAAGACCCGACATTTCTCACGACCAGATGCGGGTATCGAATCCATGACTGCGGACATCGATTGTTCGTCCTGCAAAGCTGTTGTTTCTGCGAATGCAAAATTCTGTCCTGAATGTGGAACCCGAATGGAGGAGTTAAGTCATGTTGCAAGCTGAAGCTGTTGTTCAAACCGGAAGCCAAACGATGTTTTCTGTGGATCGCATTTCACGGCAGGGCGATCGGTTTCTAGGCCGCCTGCGAATGGATGCCGATACGTTGCACTCGCTCCGCCAGGAAAACACCGGGCTACTATTTGAAAAGTTTTCACGATTGGAGACGATGCTCGGTCGTATCATTCCGATGGCTAACAAGCACAATCTAGGCAGGATCGCAATCGTGTACTCCAGCAAAGAGTCCGGCGCGTATATCTTCGGAATGCTTTGCGACGAAGGCTTGTGTCAACCGACTAAAAAGCCACCAGTCACCTGGCAAATTGGCTGCTTGGAATTCACGCCAGTTGAGGGCCTGAACAAGTTCGAACGGGGATACGATGGCAATCGTGTCTCCATGATCATTTTGCTCGACGCAGTCTGCATGGTCCATCGCGCCCGGACCATGCGAATCGGAAACGGGCGAACTCATGATCGACCGCAAATCATCGTTAATGCCCTGTGCGACTTGGCAACCGATGGACTTCAACCACTGTTCGTTGTCATGACTTGCAAGCCAGCGATTTCCATCGCAACGGAAAAACTAGCGCGAGTTTACGCTCGCGAAACATGGTGGTTCTGCGATGGACCTTCGATCGCGGTGCCCCAAACCTGACTGTCTTTTCTCCATAATTCAAGTCTAAAATCGCTGCAATCGCAGTGATTCACTGGAATGCGATACAATCCCTCAATCAAGCAACTCATTTCTGAAGTTGCAAACAAGGAACGCCAAATGATCACAGCCATCGAAATCGAAAACTTCAAAGGAATCGGCGCGCGTCAGAGAATTGAATTTGCGCCGCTAACACTAATATTTGGTGCAAATAGTTCGGGCAAAAGTACTATTGTCCACGCATTGCACTATCTAAGAGCGATTCTGGAGTCAGGAAATGGCGATATCGACGAGATTCCATCTACGGATAATGAACTTCGACTTGAGGGGTTCGAGAATCTAGTCCACCGCCATGACGAGGACAGGAATATCTGCATACGCATCGAAACCAACAACAATGGAGAATTGAATAGACGTATTGATGGTCTAACGCGGTGGTTAGGTAACGATTTTGATGGCAAGGTACTAGATAAGTTGACGAATTGGGGAATTGATATCGAAGTCGCAAAAGCAGACTTTGATTGCCTTGGCTTTCCGGCTGTTGAGCGATTACGACTCATCCTCGATGGAACAGATTTTGCAGAGATGGTTGCCACGGATGTCTTGGGGGAAAAGTCGGAAATTGGTACAGTCGCGCATATCTGCGACATAAACTTGGATCATCCTTCATTAACGAAAATTGATGGCGTAAGCGTGCTGCGAGTCGCAGCAGCGAAGGCCGGATTCGCTTTTGAGAACTATGATCCAGAAACAGGGGAGAATCTCCGTAATGTCTGGGAAACCATTGGTGCTTTACCAACTTCTAACTCTTATTGCACATACGCTATCGATGATGAGAACGACTCTAAAGTCCTGGAGGCGTTCCTCAAAAGGTTTGTTGTAAATTTGGTTCAAGATTCGACGCAATACATGACGGAAACGTTAAAAGGACTGGGTCATATTGGTCCTATCAGAGATATTCCTGGACGCTCCCTCCGGAAGGAGATTTCTGCTCATCAAAATTCATGGTACCGCGGTAAAGCAGCCTGGCAAACTCTGCTCGAGGATACACCCCGAACATCACTTAGAAAACTTGGTAGCTCTGATAGTTTTCACTTCGACTTACAAGAGGCGATTGGCGCTCCGTACAGAATCGAACGAGTTGGGATGTGGAAGGCAAATGAATCCGACTGGACATCGGGAAGAAAAGGATACATGGTCCGAAGTCATTTGGAACTAGTGCTTCGTGACCTTCGAACAGACACAGTCGTTTCCATCGAAGATGTTGGGGTAGGGCTTTCACAGGTGGTACCAGTGCTCGTGGGGGTCCGCAATGCGTCGCTTCCGGTAATTTACGTTGAACAACCAGAGCTACACCTGCACCCTAAGCAACAAGCAATGCTGGGAGATGTCTTTGCACAGAGCACCTCGATAAAGTTTGCGAAGGACTCTCCGGAGGGAAAGATTTGGGCAAGAGAGCGAAGAACAATCATTGTCGAAACGCACAGTGAACTATTGATTCTGAGGCTACTTCGGATTGTTCGAGAAACAAATCTTGGAGTTGCAAACGATAAAGGGATCAAGCTAACACCTCGTCAATTAAAGGTCTACTACGTTGGCTCAGACGAAGAAGGAACTGTATTTAAGGAAATTCAGATTTCTGATACTGGAAAGTTCATCCAGCCTTGGCCAGACGACTTCTTCGAACTTGACTTTCACGAAAGGTTCGCCTGATGATCTCAGAAATTTTCTTGACACCACAATTGTTTCTTAACCACGGAAGCAATGCAATCAAACGGCTTCGAGATCTGAAGGAAGTATTATTTCCAATAAGTGGAGCTGCACCAATCGTCGTGACGAACTTGACGAGGGGCAAATGGATTCATGAAACATCCAAAATGATACTGGCCAATGATAACCACGATGTTAGGGAGCTTGCGATGGATCTGTTCACAAAAATTGAAGCGGAAATGTTGGTTGATCGTTCCATGCCGGATTGGGCTGCCCCAAGAAGCGAATCAGCTTGGCTCGAACAAGCTGAACAAGCACACTCGGATTTTCAGCTTGGCCTTGCGGTTAGTTCCGAACCTTTGAATGGGAATAAAACATCTAGCTTGAACGTCATCGACGATTGCACCTCCGATCTACTGAAAGATTGCCTTGAAAACCCGAGACGAATAAAACGATCCACGGCAGCTCAAGATACTTTGTTGAAAACTCTGTGCGGACATGCGCAATGGATGATCATTCAATTTCCATTCGTCCGTGGAATTGACGACGAGTATATGACGCTGGAGCAGATATGCCAACTTGTCGATACCAGAGCGAATTGGATGCCGCGTTGTGAAATCGAAATCCAAATCAATCCAAAACATTTAAGCTCAGTAGCCACAATAGAGAAGCAGCTTCAAGAGCGACGTTTTACGAAGTCGAGACTGGCGGTACGGTCTGCATCGCTCGAGTTTAACGACCGAACGATTTTGGCTGGCGACTTTATTCCTCGCAACGGATGTCAAGAAAAAATCGCGCGTTGGCTTATTCAGCCAGGCCATCCCGCAGTTCGATTCAATCAAAACAAACGATCCGACCCGGAGACCACCTGGTCGTTCCTTGGTCGTAAAAAGGCTACCGAGATACTTGAAAAACTGACTACGTGACATTAACGATGTCACGAGACGCCCTTCGGTAGGTGCCATTCGTGCCAGGCACATGCCAGGCACCTACCGAAGAAAATTTTCAAGAAGAATGAAACAGGAGGAAGTAGTTTCAAAAGACGAAAGCCGAAGGGGGAGACATGTGGACATTTCGAACGAAATGCCGTCCAAATCTCCAAATAATCCAACCATTTCATCGCTACTAAATGAAACAATCCAAAGTTCATTTAACATGACAAAAACAGCGTCGATCATAACTCGGGCCGCCACTCGACGTGCCGTCTAGCCTAAAAACCTGAACGAACCGCCGCACAAGGAGGTCGTACAGCTTTGTTTTACTGCGATTCGTCGAAATGCTTTCGTTTCCCGTCTAGCCGAAGGCGTAAGCGTTACGCGCCGAATTCCGTGACGCCTTCGGCTAGACGGGAAACGAGTAAATGCGTTGAAATTCATGGCGATGCAACGGCCCTTCGGTAGGTGCCAGGCACCTACCGAAGAAAAATTTTCAAGAAGATTGAAACAGGAGGAAGTAGTTTCAAAAAACGAAAGCCGAAGGGGGAGACATGTGGACATTTCGAGCGAAATGCCGTCCAAATCTCCAAATCGTTCCGCTGCTCAGGTGCCATGCACCTCGTTTTCGCGTTTGATTGATCTGGGAACGGAGCTACAATAGCACATGGCGTTTCCAGCAAAGGTTTGGTCCGGCCTGCTTTAAGCCGATACAGCACACCATTGGCGAATTGATTTGCGATGACTACGATCACTGAGATTGAAAAAGCGATCTTGCACTTGCCTCCGGCGCAAGTCGATGAGCTTGCGCGCTGGATTGAGGAGTACCGATCGCGCCAACAATCGCCGACACACGCAGAAGCTTGGCTTAAGCATGCAGTTGGCGCTGCGAAACCTGGGACAACAACTGCAGAGCTGATGTCGCTCACACGTGGCGATGAATGAGCGGAGTGCTGTTCGACTCGAATGTGCTGCTGGACATCGCAACGGCCGATGCAACTTGGTTGGCTTGGTCAAAGGCGCAGCTTCAAGCTGCGTCATCCATTGGGCCAATTTTAATCAATCCCTTGATCTATGCAGAAATTGCTCCGGCGTTTGCCTCTGAATCCGAGCTCGACCAATGGCTTGATCCAACACTGTTCCAACGAATTGCTTTGCCGTTTGGAGCAGGCTGGTTAGCTGCGGAAGCATTCATCAAGTACCGCCGAAGTCACGGCACGCGCACATCACTACTGCCCGATTTCTATATTGGAGCCCATGCCGAATTCAGCGGATTGACACTGGTGACACGAGACCTCTCGCGCTATCAGACATATTTCCCGAACGTTACTCTAATCACTCCATGAAAACGTGAGGGTATTCGTGCGCGACACGATCTCGCCCGTTTCTAATGGCATTCGCAACGGGGCGGAATTCGCAAGGGTCGAAACGGGGCCATCTATCAAAGGTCGATTCGTAATTTCATTGCTCGCACTGCAGCCAAGGGCCGGATTTGTATTCGCGATTCGTGTCCGCCAATGTCCGCAAATTCGCGTGCTGTACTGAAGGAACCATCGGACGTGTCGGTCAAGGAAAAACGTCCGAATGATTAGGGGCGAAATCAGGGCCTTCGGTAGGTGCACGGCACTGAGTTTGCTGAGTTTGTCAAACGTATTCTTGCTCAATCGTATTCTTGCTCAATGAAACGGTGATCTTGCATCCCGAGGGGAGCTCATGTCTTCATCCCGAAGGGATTACAGCACGCTCCAGACAATGTGGTAAAAAGCCCCGGGTTTCGGGGCGTCGGTCAAAAGGGTTTTGGGGTACCTTGTAGACAAGCCGGATTTCTTCGCGGTGGATTTCAATTCTCCGAACCAGGAGCTTGATCACATCTCGTTTTAGCTCTTCAGAG
>JAYTVL010000082.1:0-7926 GCA_043744075.1 Pirellula sp.
GGTAAAGCTTGACCCCGCATTTCGCACAATCTTATCAATTGTCGAGTCGGACATTGTGCCATCACAGAATTCTTTAATGGCCCGCGTGAGCTGAGTCCGACTAACTTCCGAGTCTACCGGAGTTTCCAAGATCACCGGTGCCGCAGCACGGAGAGTAGGATCACGGCCATAAGCGGAGAGCAGCACGACGAGTGGTTGCGAGTTTTCGTCGAGTTTCCACAGCTTGCGAAGTGCGCGAAACAGCGGGACGGATTGATCAAGACTGTAGAGCTCCCTCAAGAAGCGAAAGCTGGCTTTTCTGGTTGCCTGCGTCGGCTTGGTCAGCACGTTTTCATCGACAATTGCATGCTCGTAATCGGCCAGCGATTGGACTTGGCCAGGCTCATCGAACTGTCCCAGCAGCAGCCCGAGTTCCTCGCGCATCATCGTCCTGCTAGTATGGGGACCGCTTACCCCATCTCGTAGGCCGAAAAACTCTGATTTTTCATCCATGTCCAGCGTCGCTTCTGCCTAGGTAATTCGAGAAAGCTATAAATTTGCAGTTATTCTAGCAGGTTTCGATCCGCTGTCTAGTTTGCCGGCAAACTTGCCGGCAAACAGAACCAGCCATGCGTAGCAGTCAAAATTGTGATCAGTGGAAAGCGATGCTGGCCAAAAAGACTGGCAAGCGTCACGAAGGACTCCAACGAACTGAGTTTAGTCTCGCTTTTGGACATCACGGGAGTCGAGACGTTAAGTACGAATACATCTGTCGAACCTGCGGTACTCAGATCATTGGTGACAGTTGCGGCACGTGGGATAAGGATGGCAAGTAACGTTTGCAGCATCTATCAAAACTCTGGTCGTTCCTGCCATTTTCAGCGAGCCCTCGTAAGCTCTTCAAACCTACAAACGCCATTTACCAGTCTAAGATGCTCTGGTGAATGGCAGTCTGGGGTTAGGATGTTCGGGTTGCAAACCAGAATCGCCAGGCACTTCGCACGGCTGGTGGCGACATTCATACGGTTGCGGCTGTAGAGGAAGCTGATTCCGCGAGGTGCTTCCTCGGCGGAGGAACTGGTCATCGAATAGATCACGATCGGAGCTTCTTGCCCCTGGAACTTGTCGACTGTGCCAACGCGAGCGCCGGACGGCAAAGCTTCGCGGAGTGCGCTGACTTGTGCGTTGAACGGGGCTACAACCAGGATGTCTTCGATTGCTAACGACTGCACCGTCAGTACGCGATCAATCATGCTCGCCCACTGGTGCTGGCCATTAAGTAGACGACTAAATAGGTGGTTGATTGCAGCGACTTCTTCGAGACTACGATTCTGATTGCCTTCGTGCTCAACTGTAAGAACTTGTAAGCCGTTACCGATGTACGATGAATCGCCGAAAATCTCTTGTACATGAAGACCTGGGCGACTGGTAAGTCGGTTATTGTAATACTGCTCGGAGGTGAATCGGCAGATCTCAGGATGCAGTCGCCACGTCTTCGCCAGGAATAGTCCTTGGTCATCTAAAATCGTATCGCGGCCATTGAGAATGTGGCTTAGCGCGGCAACTCCACTATTGTGTGGATGGACCGCCTGCTGGGGCTGCTCCAACTGCTGTGGATCTCCAAGCAGAATAATGTTCTTAGCCGCGCGGCCGGCTGCCAGCGCCATTGCCAATGACATCTGTCCAGCCTCGTCGATAAATAAGTAGTCAAGTTTCTGCTCGCTATCCTCCTGTGACCATAGCCACGCAGTGCCGCCGACTACGGAACCACGCTTGAGCGCCTCTAACGACTTCTTGGTATCTGCAAACCGAACGATATGGGGCGGCAAATCGTGCTTCTTGTCAACTTTATGACCGAGCAAGACGCCCGTACCCTTTTCGGATGCTCGCTTATGCACAGCGTCAAGCAAGTTACGAATAACCTCATGTCCAACCGCCGTAACACCCACTCGCTTGCCAGACTTCGCGAGCGCGAGGATCATTTGGCTGCCGACGTAGGTCTTGCCTGATCCAGGAGGGCCTTGAATCGCAAGGCAACTGTTGTCCAAGTCAAACGCCAGTTCAATTGCGCCCTGGACGGTATCCGTGCCATTATGCGGAAGTACAAGCGATTTAAGCCTCGGATGTGACCTTTGAAGTAGATCTACACGAGCACTTTTGAGCGCAGTCTCATTTCTCGCTGCTAAAGCGAGCTGTTCCCCGAACTGAAACAGAGAGCCTGGCATCTCATGCGGATCGACAAACCGGAACTCAAATACCGAGTAAGGATGAAGGTCAATACTAACTCCCGTCTTTTTAATGTCGATGGTACGACTACCCGGATCGATCGCATCAACACTGCCGATCGAAATGCCATCCAAATCTCTCAGATCGTGACCTTTCTGCAAAATCGTTTCCTGCGCTGGATATCGGTACCGCTGAACCGGCATCGTTCTACCTTTTGCTTGAATAACTTCGCATTCAAATTCCAGACCGGACAAAGCCCCCGTTTCGAGTAAAAGATCTTCATGCTCGAGTTCGCACATGCGAAAGAATTCCCACCAGACGCATTTACCTTCGCGACGAAAATACTCTAGCATGTGCGCGAGTTGCCAACGAGACTCTTGGCTGTGGCCAGCAGGAGCATCTTCGATGTCAAAAGTGAGTAAGTCGAAGACCCGCTTTGCCTCCGCCGACATTTCTTTGACGGAATCCTTTGCATTCGGGTCCGCCAAAGGTCGACGTGGGAGTTCAACTCCAGTTACGAGAAGGTCGCTACGAAGTTTTTCGAGCCACTGGTGCAATCGCAGTGTCGAAAAGCAATCATCTTGATTGTAAAGTGCGACGACCTCTTGCTGATTCGCAGTGATGTCAACGGTCATGTCGAGTTCAATCAGCCGTTCGACTTCACGCAACGCTTTGTTGGCTTCTTCCAGCAGTTCGAGCCGCTCGTAGCCATAAAGAGGTTCGAGCTTCTTGATGGAATAGCTTTCGACGCTCGCGCGAATTGCCTGCCGAGTAACAGCGTAAACATCAACAAGCTTCTTTCCTCGAAGTAGCCGATCGACGTCGTCCTCCCTAGTTGCATGCTTCGTCATCATTCGCTTAAGAGCGGAAGGTTCGTATGGTGCATAGTGGTAGATGTGCATGTCTGGGTACTGCGCCCAACGTTCCAGAATCCAATCGACGAATTGCTGAAATACCTGACGTTCTTGTTTGCTATTGAGAGCCCAGAATTTGTGGTATCTGGGTTCACCATCGTCGATGGTTACATATCCAAACAAGTACTCCAGGCCGTCGCCTCGAGCCCTTGGATTGCCTTCAAGATCAAAGAACACGTCTCCTCGATTGGGTTCCGGAAGCAGCAAGAAGCCTCTGTTTCTTTCGACCTCGTTGAACTCGTATTCCGGCTTACCAGTCCGGCGGCCGTTGAGTTGAATTTGGGCTTGCCGGTGGGCTTTGTGGTACGCATCCAGGGAACCGCGTTTAGGATGGCGGTGCAATGGTTGCTCTGCTTCAGCGAATTGAGCGAGCGATGTGATGCCTTGTTCCACAAGCTCAACTCGCTGGGATTTCGCAATGCCTGCAATGAGAATCAAGTGATCTGCGTCGCGCCATTCCTTATCGCACTTAGGCCACCAGTTGCAGACCTGGCAATGGTTGCAGGGTTCGGGTTTGCTGGTTGCGTCAGGCGGGGAAGCTAGTTTAACTCCGAATGATCGCTTGGCCATTCGGAAGTATGCCATGTAGTCATCGACGCGTAGTTGATCGATGTCGAATGGCTCATTTTCGTTATTCGCGTGAGGTTTGACCACGTACATAAACTCAGGTTGCACACCTTGGATCATGGTTAGCAACTCGGTATACAGGCACAATTGCAGTACGGCCGTCCCCTTTGTTGTTGCCGAGAGCTTCGTGTCGGCAATTTCGTAGGACCACGCTCCAAATTCGCTTGGCCTCTCAACTCGATTCCGATTCAACAGGATCAAGTTCGAGCTTGGGCGAAACAACATGGCGTTGAGATCATCCGCGAATTCTGTGACGCCGGGCGATCGGGGCTTAACTCTGAAGGTCGGGCCGGCCTTCACAGAGATGATGGACGAGTGGATCTCTAAACGCGACGACTTCGAGTACGTCTTGTGCTTGGATGTCTCGCGCTGGGGGCGGTTCCAAGACATCGACTTATCGGCCCAATTCTCGGCCATCTGCAAGACGCATAAAAAGCAGGTCATCTACACGACCATCGGCAAACCGAAAGAGAACGATCCTTTTTATCCGGTGTATGTTCAATTTGAACGCTTTCGGGCTGCACAGTACAGTCGCGAACTGAGCGACAAAGTTTGGCGTGGCTGCGTGAAGATCGCGGAACAAGGCTACTGGGCAGGTGGCCCACCACCTTGTAGAGGTCGCGACCAACATTAAGTCGGGGTATTCGCGGACTTCGAATTTGCCAGAGCAACGGCTGCACGGGCTTTCACAAGATTGAGTTCATCGATCTTTTTTAACAGTAGGTCGAGTTCCTGCGATTCATCCGCAGAGAGTTTTCCATCGGCATTTCGCGTCAATAGGTCGTCCAACTTGGACTGGTTCTTGGGAGCCAATGCCATGTCGGCCAATGCGGTCAATCCTTCAGCACTAACCATAAGACTTACTTCATTAGGCATCTGATGTTCCTTTGATTTCGAGTGTCCCCAGCTGAGAATACAAAATAAATGCAAGCGATTCCATACGGGAATTTGACAGCAACTGCAGCTCCCGCTCGGATTGGCTGGTGGTGTGACCAGCTAACCGCGATTCAGATTCGAGACTCTGTTAACCAGGTCGCCAAATGATTTTCCTTGCGAAAACTTATGGACCAGTTAACAACATTGTGCTAATCTGTAGAGCTAGGTGTTCGTCGCCGTACCGTTAGGTCGCAACGACCACCTGCAAGAACACAAAATAGCTAAGTCCATACCAAATAGAATGTTAAGTAAGCGCTTACTCAGAGCATCATTGCAGAGAGCGTTCGGGTCGGGGAGCCTTACAGAACAGTATCGAAACTGGCCTGTTTTAGTTAACGCAGAAAGCCGAGGTCTCTACCTCGGCTTTTTTGCTTTAAATCCCGTGTTTTCGCGGGTTTCTTGTTAATCGCCGCCGCTCGCCGTGCATCTCTTCCTGCCAGGTCAGAGTTCCAGAACGGTCGCCCCGCCAGGATAGCCAAATCTCTCTAACTCTCTCGGTTAACGGCCACACGCTGGTTAACAGAATGACAAGATCCGAGAGCAACGCCGGCCCCAGAGCTATTTCTTGGGCGGGCTCTTCGCGATCTGTGGTCGCGGTGACGCCAGGAAGTGCTGGTTTTGTGAGAGACAAAGAGATTGGCGGCGAACTGGTAAGATCGTGGTGCCGGCGTACTTGACGTTTGACAGAACCAAGGCAGTGTTATGGACGCTTGGGTGAGGCGGCGATCGCACGGCTTTAGCGGGTCTGGGCTAGCTCAGTGCCTGGCTAGTTGGCGGCCCGGTTTTGCGAGCTCGAAAATAAATTTGAATGCACTAAGAAACTACGAAGGAGATTTTTTCGGTGAGCGATGAATTGATAGAGGAGTTTGATGATTCACAGCCGCATGTGACTTTTTACACGGACGGTGAAGGCCGCTGGTTGAAACGGGTTTGGGCGGTGCAATGTCCTGAGACGATTTTGTTTCAGGACAAGTGCCAGGGCGTTGCCGGTCACTTGGGTGATCATTGGTGCTTTCGTCCGGATGGGTCATACCATTATAAGCCCCATGAAACAGACCCAAAACGCAAGGAGGTCGGTTGCGGGACGAATCCGCCTGGAAGTACTGAATACCGAACGCCATTGGAGATGAGTCGCTACCGGTATGCTGCCCACCATGAAGACAGCGAAGTTACCGAACCTAGCGAAGTTGCAAGGCTGCAACGCGGCGATTTCGCTTCGAATGAATCCGCCAATCAACCTTGCACTGAAGAGCAGATCGAGGAGCTTCGCAAACTTGGACGACTCGATTCTGATGCGCGACACTTGCGACGAGAGCGAGCGGCGGCACTGAAGTACAGAATCAAGGATTTTGCGGGCAAGTCAACGACGACAGATATTGAGACTCGTTTCGATGCGGATGTAGATCGATTTAGCAATCTGGAGACTGGCCAAACCGCAACGATCGATGCACCGCTGGCGATGCAATTGATCACTGAAGCGGCAGTGCGATTGACTCCTCAAATCGGTCGCGTTCTCGACATCGGTTGCGGGGCGGGAAACAACACGCTGAAGCTGAAAGAGGTTTATGGAAAGCCATTTGCCAGTGACTTGTTGGATCTCAGTCGGCCAATGCTTGAACGCGCCAAAGAACGAGTTTTGAAGGCTGACGTCGAGACCGTCGAGCTTTGGCAATTTGATTTTCGAGATGCAGAGCTGCCACGCGAAAGCTACGACGTGATCCTGGCCGCTGCGGTACTGCACCACTTGAGAGACGACGAGGATTGGCAAGCGGCATTTGAAAAGATTCTGTCGCTGCTAAAGCCAGGCGGATCTGTTTGGATTACAGACTTGGTCGTTCAAGAGACCGTTCCAATCCACGAATTGATGTGGTTTCGTTATGGAGATTATCTCGAAGGGCTTGGAGGCGGCGAGTATCGAAAGAAAGTTTTTGACTACATCGCGAAAGAAGATTCACCACGCTCGGTAACCTATCAATTGGAACTACTCCGCCGCGTTGGCTTTGCTCATGTCGAACTCTTGCACAAGAACAGTTGCTTTGCTGCGTTCGGTGCTTGGAAGGAATAGCGCAATGGCGGACCGGCTAAAAGTCCTTTTCGTTTGCAGTAGAAATCAGTGGCGCAGTCCGACTGCTGAAGCCATCTACCGCGACGACTCGCGGCTATCGGTACGTTCGCGTGGTACATCCAGTGCGGCAGTGCGAACGATAAGGGAGAACGACCTAACATGGGCCGACTTGGTGCTTGTAATGGAACAAAAACATCGAAGCCGATTGTTAGCCGATTTCCCTGATCTAACCAAGTTCCTGACGATCCAGGTTTTGGACATTCCTGATGATTACGGCTACATGGAAGCGGAGTTGATACAATTACTTCGCATCGCTGCTGACCCCATCATTGACGATTTCAAAACACAGAGTCATAACAAATCTTGATCGACCAAATTGCTATTGCTGGTTACCGATCCATTCGGTCGATCATTCTGCGACTAGGACAACTCAATGTCATCACGGGCGCGAACGGTTCTGGCAAATCCAATGTATACCGAGCTCTCAAGCTTATCGCTGATGCGGCTGCCGGACGCTTGCAGGTCGCATTCGAGCAGCCAGGGATCTGCAGATGAATGGATTCTCGAACGCGATGGGTTCTGTGTGTTGACCCACGCAGTTGATACAGGAACGATTCAGCGATTGTTGTCAGTTTTCGATGACGCGTTTGAAGACGATTCGCAATTCGTCCGAGCTCGGTCGAGCCGCGGGTATGTTTATGCTGCTCGAAACTTGATTGACTCGATTCCTGAAGTCACCACCGTCTGGCACGCTGATCCTATGCTGACGCTACTCCGTGAAGTGCTCGGTGATGAATTTGGTTTGGTAAGAGCCTTGTTTTTTGATAAACCTCCGGAGCGCACTTGGAATCTGCCTTGGCACAAAGACACGTCAATTTCGGTCAATGACAATTCGGCCAAGTCGGCAACGTTCTCAAGGCCGACTATCAAAGCCGGCGTCCCTCATGTGATTGCCAGCGATGAAGTTTTGCGGCAGATGCTGACGCTCAGGATCTATCTCGACGAAGTTACCGACGAGAATGGACCACTCCGCGTGATTCCAGAATCGCATGTCGCAAGCGACAGCTGGAAATGGCAGTCGAAAAAAGGCCAGTCTGGCAGCCGAAAAGTCGGCCAGTTGATCCGGGGGTGACTTGGGGCCGCCGAGGGGTTCGAGTAGGTGGTTTTCCCACTTACAAG
>JAYTVL010000083.1:0-7910 GCA_043744075.1 Pirellula sp.
CGTCGGATACGGGACTCGTTGCCTCGTCCACTACCCTAAGCTTTAGCTGTACCAGACCACCAGATCGAATTTATTTGTTTTCATGTCAATAGTCCAAACAATCAAGGCAGATTTTTTTGCGTATTAGATTTACCAATTCGGTTCCCAGCAGTTCGAATTCGCTCAACTCGAAGGCCATATTGGATTTCCGGGGGGTAAGCAAACACTATGGCGAGTATTTGGCGCTGGATAACGTTAGCGTCACCATCCCGCAAGGTGTAACCGGGTTGCTTGGTCCGAACGGCTCGGGCAAAAGCACGCTCATTAAGGCCATCCTTGGGCTTGTCAAGATCGATGCGGGATCGGGCCAAGTATTGAATTATCCATGGCCGTTGCAGACTCGACTGATTCGAGACAGGGTTGGCTACCTGCCTGAGGACGATTGCTACATTCTAGGACTGCAGGGAATTGAATCGGTCCAGATGATGGCGAGGCTCTCGGGTCTCGAAAAAACCGAGGCCCTGCGGCGTGCTCATGAAGTTCTTGACTTTTGCGATGTGGGCCAGGAACGCTATCGCAACGTGGAAACTTACTCGACGGGTATGCGGCAGAAGCTAAAGTTCGCACAAGCCATTGTGCACGATCCACCGATCATCATTTTAGACGAGCCCACGACTGGCCTAGACCCGGCTCAACGCGAGGAATTTCTCGATCGCATTGCAACCTTGGCTACGGTACATGGGAAGTCTGTTCTTCTTTCGACCCACATCCTCCATGACGTTCAGCAGGTATGTGACTCCGTTATCATTTTGGCTCGAGGACGTGTTCGGCTATCGGATTCACTTTCCAATTTACAGCGTCCCACGCAAGCTGGGCTACATTTGCATGTCATCGATCATGCGGACCGATTGGCTCAGCAACTGTCGAATCTTGGTTTTCAATCGCGAGTCAGCAACGCTCAAGAGTTGCGAGTATGGGATATCGGCGATCGTTCTCGGGCTGAAATATGGAAAGCAAGTGGACAATGCGGCGTGCTCATTCAACGGATGGAAGATGCTAAGACCTCGTTAGAGCAGACCTTTCTCGAAATTGTGAGCGACGAGCGACATGCCAATACTTGATCTCGGCTACCGTGCATGGAGCGGGCCATTGCAACCCGCTTGGACAAGATGGTTGGTCATTGCGTCCACTGGAATTGCATTGGTTTGGCGAGGCACTTGGCTTAAGCGTGTCCTGATCTTAGCTGTCGTCCCAGTTTTGGCTGCCTTGACTGGCTTCGCCGTATTCGAGCAGAGCGTCAATCAGCCAGAGCAGCGCAGGAACCTGTTGCGAGCGATGTTCGAGCAACGAGAAGGGCGTCGTCGATTTAACAATCAACCGACATTTTCGGACCGATTTAAGATTGACGTGGATGAAGTTCTGAAGTCGCCGGAAAAGACGCGACACGTGGCTTGGTCATTCATGTTGTTTGCTTTTTTTCGATATCCTCAAACCTTTGGGATGATTGTAATCCTAGGTTTGGTTTCTCCCCGTTTGATTAGTTATGACCTTCGTTCACGAGGTTACCTTTTGTACTTGTCACGACCGCTTACTCCCCTGGAATATGTATGGGGGAAAGCGTGCGTCCTGTTCTTTTTGCTCGCTATGATAACGACGGTGCCGGCGCTGATTGTTTACAGTGTCGGAATCCTATTGTCTTCGAGCCCTGAAGCGATCCTCCAGACTTGGGACTTACCCGTTCGAATCCTCGTTGCTTCGCTGACGCTGATGCTTCCAACGACCGCTGTTGCATTGGCGTTCTCGTCCATGACCCAAGAGAGTCGATTTGCAGGTTTTGCTTGGTTTGCAACGTGGATCATGACCACCATTACTTATGTGGTCTTAACAAGCTTGACCTTTGTCCGAGGACCGGGGGATGCATCCTCGATTTTGAATGAGCGATGGATGCTCGTTTCCCCGTACCAAACGCTTGGACACTTGCAGGAAAATGTATTCGGTTTGACCCCTGACTCCAAATACCAAATCATGCCTTGGGTTGTCGTGGCCCTTGTTACACTGATGGGATTCGGCGTGGCATACTGGCGAGTCGCAAGAACCCTGAAGAACTAACCTTGAGACAATTCATGATTGCAGAGCCAACACGCAGCGACAGCCAGGACACCGAATTGATTCGCTTGACGCATGTGACTCGGACTTACGGTCGCGTCATAGGTGTTAATGATCTTGATGTTGCTTTGCCTCAGGGCGCGTACGCCTTGGTCGGCCCGAATGGAGCTGGAAAATCCACTTTGATCAGCCTCATTACCGGTGCGCTTCGACCAACACTCGGCAGTATTCGGGTTTTTGGAAAGGACCCGGTTCAACATCCTTTCGTACTTTCTCAAATAGGATTGTGTCCCGCGACAGATATTCTCTTGCCCGGAGTCTCAGCGGTTCAATGGATCCAGCAGATGCTTGCTTTAAGCGGCTGGCCTCCCAAGGCAGCCGCCTCCAGGACCATCGAAGTCCTTCGATCGGTTGGGCTCACGGATGCAATTCACAGGCCACTCAACACCTACTCTCTCGGGATGCGACAACGTTGTAAATTAGCCCAAGCCATCGCTCACGATCCACAATTACTGATCTTGGACGAGCCCTTTAATGGTCTCGATCCAGTGGGACGACACGAAATGACCGCGATGCTGATCGATTGGGCTAAGCGAGGAAAGAGCTTGCTGCTAGCGAGCCACGTCCTGCATGAAGTCGAGCAAATCACAGACGCATTTTTGCTCATATACGGCGGAAGGCTGTTGGCCTCAGGAACAGATGGTGAACTCCGCAGCATGCTTGCGGACTTGCCACAGGACCTGTCGATTACTTGCTCCAAAATCGAATTGCTTGCAAGTAGGCTATCCGTTGCGCCGTGGCTAAAGTCGATGCATCTTGAGAGAGACATGGGGCGAATTCGTGTTTCCGTAGATCAGCCACTTGAGTTGTACCAATTTCTTGCTGCAATTGCGACAGAAGACGGAATCGAGATCACCGAATTGGCTGGTACAGACGGCGATTTGAGTTCGCTGTTCCGGTTACTTGTTTCACGTCATCGCGGCGCACGCACCTCGCGTCGCAATTAGATACAAACCGACGGAATACCAAACGATGAGCACCGCAAGCTACGAGCCTACCACTAAGCCGAACATGAATTGGCTTTGGGGCATCCTTGGTGTCGCCAAACTTGAGATTCAACGATCATTGACTACGGCAAGAATCCTGACATGGCTGGCGATGGTTCTTTTTCCGGTCAGGATCGTTTCGGTCACGGTTTGGCAAATGAGTTTTTTCAAGTCAAATCTTGCGGACGCGCAAGCAAAGTTTGCATTTTCGATGATGCTTTATTTGTTGCTACCGCAAGTCGTGACGCCCCTCGGTTTGCTCCTTTGGGCGACACCTGTCGTTAGTGCCGAACTCGAAGGTCAGACCTGGGTTTATGCTGTAACGCGAGCTAATGGTCGGCGAGCCGTCTTACTTGGCAAATACTTGGTTGCACTCCTTTGGTCGAGTACTTCAGCCATCGCCGCTGCGACCTTAGCGATCCCCATCACAGGAATGCCCGACGCATTTCGAGCATGGTTTGTCATCGTCGGTTTGATCATCTTGTCTGCCATTGCGTACGCGGCTCTGTTCGTGCTGATTGGAACTCTGTTTCAGCGGCGTGCGATGATTACTGCCTTCGTCTACATGATTGGTGTTGAGTCTTTTCTTTCTCTCGTTCCAGCAACTATCAATCAGCTGACAGTGAGCTTTCGTTTGCGATCCATTTTATTCCAGTCGATGGACTTGGATTTGCAGTTTGCGAATCAAAGACAGCAGTGGTTTTTGGATGCGACACCCATTTGGCAAAGTGTCTGCTACCTAGCGATGTATAGCTTGATTTTGCTCAGCGTTTCTCTTTGGCGAGTGCAAGCAAGCCAATACTCATGGCAGTCCGAACTGTAATTCAGCCACCGATAATCTTTCGCGCTTCTTTCATACCCCAACTAGCTCGTCTGGTTGGTGAATAAGATTTGTAGCTAAGAAGCACAGGCGAAAAAATCCCCCTCCATTCTCCGCATAACGCCGCCAACGGCGGCGGGATGCGGAGCCGCCCTACGCAGTTTTCGAACTAGGTCCTGTTTCTAAACGTAGCATAGGCATCTTGCCTGTGGCGTTTCTCATGAATACTCAGGCTGGAAGCCTAAGCTACGTAGAAGCACTAGCTTGCCCTTACCGTGATTGGTGCCATTCTAAGTTCGTGTATCGATCCTTTAGCAGCTTGGCCGCTTCCAGGTCGGCTTCACGCTTCCATGTGCAGGATTGCCATGACTGAGTGGCATTCCAGGTATTCGTCAACTGATTTTCTAATTCTTGTCGGAACTCTGAAGCCGCAACGTGGCTGGAGTTGTCAAGTACGTTGGTCACAAACGATCGGTGTTCTCGTTTCTGACGATATTCTGGTTGTCGGGACGGTTCGTGTAAATAGTCGCTCAACCACTCAAGCGGCATCGCGTACATGATCGTGCCATGATAGAGCATCCAATTTCGTTTGCATCGAAGTGCGTTACCAGAAAACTTACGACCATCGATCGTTAGATCGCAGATTCCGTCGATAATGACGCGAGTCTTTATCTGAAAAGAATCGGTGGTCTTCTGCACCGCATCACGAGTTCGGCTCATCACCTCTTTATGGGCGATGTCCAACGCACGCCAGGCTGGTCGATGTTGATACGAGATCAACAGCGAATACATTAGACACCCTGGACCGGCCACAATCGACGCTCCACCGCTTGCTCGACGTAGCACGGGAACACTATCGCGCTTGCAAGCAATCGAATCGACTTCTTCCCGCCACTTGCTCGCTCGGCCAAGCACAACGCATGGCTTCGTCAACTCCCAAAGACGCAACACTTCGTTGGTTGAGCCGGAATCATACGCGGGCTTTTCCGTATTGGATTCGTCTAACGAAAGGCGGTCCGCAACTTCCACCAACGCTTCGTCCATCGCCAGATTTTCTTCAGGTGTTGAAAGTGTTTCGTTGTAGAGGTACATCGCAGGAGAGCATTGGGCCGGGGATAAGGCCATGGGGGTCGAATTTAATACCGTCTAATGGTGCGTCAAACTCTAGTCTTCGGGTTGCTATGCTCGGCACCATCACGCGGAGCGTGATGAGTACGTACTCATCACGCTCCGCGTGATGTCGGGAGCCCTAATCTCTTTGACTCTGACGAAGCATTAGTGCTTGACCGTGACATTCAATAAGAACTGCCCAGCTATTGAAAAAATCAGAATGCCGACCGCATAAAGGGCGAAAGGAATCCACCATGGTCCATCGACCATAATCAACACAATCGCAATCACAGCTAACAGGCTCATGAAACAGGCACGCTCAGAGGGCGTGATTTTATAGTACCCGTCACACTACGTGTGACGTCCGCAGTTCAAAAACCTTTGGTTTTTGAGGCAACGTCCACTTCGTGTGACGGGTACTTTCTTCGGATTTAATAAAATCACAGCCTCTCTGTGTGCAATTCGCGATTGCAACTAAATAATCCGCGATTGCGCGTCGTTCTACGGTCAACCTGAACGGCACATATGAAATGTCAACCTGTCGACAGAATTACCGACGACGCATTCGGCAACGTTTCGATTGTTTTGGACGTGCCCATCGGAATCCACGGTGTAGCATACTCCAACTATTCCAGGCTTGCGACTTGTTTAACCAGCGCAGCGGTTGGCAACATGAACTGCATCACTGCTTAGTCGGCCGACTACATCTTAGGCCGGCTACATCGCGCTGAGGCTTAAGCTTCATTATTACCCCCATCTTTGACTTTGCTCCCCTCGCCCTTTGACCTTCATTTGGTCCCCGCGCGTGATAAACCAGCCTTGTTCGGAATCGGCCTCCATTTGACTGCGTTCAATAGACTCGAGCTATACGTAACGGGATAGTAAACAGGATAATTCAAACGCTTGCAAATTTAAAGGTCGTTCGGCAACTTGATTCTAGGCAATCATTAGGAAGATTGGAAACCTAGGGCGGCGCTTTGCGGCTATGCCGCGTCGCTCTGCCCTGGGCTGCAAATGAGTAAGCCCCTTGGGCTATTAATCCCGGGCTGCCCGTTTGTAAGCCCGTTGGGCTTTTAAAAAACGCGGCATCTATGGGCTAATATTTCTACACCAGAACCAAAACAAACCATCCACAAATCCAAACGGCCATGTTCAACGAGCAACGAGTTGAGAATTAAATCCGACGAGTTGAAATTAAATCCGACGGATCGAGATAAATCTGACGTGTCGACATTAATCTGACGTGTTGAAGCATTTAGCCCAACGGGCTAACACAATAGCAGCCCGGGGCAGAGCGACGCGGTGAAACCGCAAAGCGCCGCCCCGGGTCATGACATGGAATGATAGATTTCGCCCTGAAGGGGCAAAACATAAATGGATGATTCGATCGGAGTAGCGAATGTCTTGCCCTTACAGGGCGATTTTGCGAGGGTGGTCGGATACCCAGGGCGTCGCTTTGCGGCTATGCCGCGTCGCTCTGCCCTGGGCTGCCAATGTGTAAGCCTGTTGGGCTATCAATACCGACAACACCGTTTTACGCGACCGTACCATTCTGGACGGCATGCTGTCGATCATGGCTAGATGTCAAAACCCTTCAACTCGTCCGAACTCCAATTTGTAAA
Organism: Pirellula sp.; assembly: GCA_043744075.1. Lineage (GTDB taxonomy): Bacteria > Planctomycetota > Planctomycetia > Pirellulales > Pirellulaceae > JBKCUI01. Next base: position 6,684 of record JAYTVL010000083.1, read on the forward strand.
GATGTCATCTGTTGTACCAACCCATCGCTTGGCCTGCGACGACACTCGATTCTCGCTTCTCGGGGGTTGGATGGACTGTTGAGTTGGGAATTGGACCATGCTATTCGTCGACAATGGTGTAGCCAACGACTGTTCGCGATCGGATTGATCGATTTCGAAAGTACTACCGACACGGATACGCACGAAGTCATCCGATAACTGGGTAAGTGCTGAGTCGATAGCCTTCGATGTCATCAAGGGCGCCATGGCTGAGGTCGCGAGCGGAAGGCTGTTGCCAGGCGGCGGGGGATCTGCGATGCCTTGTGGATTGGTGTTGCCAGCCGAAAGGGCGAAAAAGACGGAACCACTGAGCGCACCAGACGTCGAGGTGCTGGCAGGTCTGGCAAATTGATAAACGCTGTCGTTAGCATTATCGACGATCCACAAAGGGCTGGCGCTATTCGTGGGATCTAACGTGATGCCAGTTGGGCTTGTTGTGCTAATCGTCCAGAAACCTTGCAAGGTGCCTGAAACCGTGTACCTATAGACCATGTCAGTTCCCGTGTTGTCGTTTACGACCCAGATGTTCGTGCCGTCGGTCACCAGATCCTTGGGATTTGTGTTGCCATTGTTGAGACTAAAGCTGCTGGCCGCGTTCTGGCTGCCCGACAGAAGGCTCGCGGCTCCTGCGTATTTGAAGACTTTGTCAGTCTTGTTATCAACGATCCAGACATCGTTGCCATTGACCGTGATCCCTTCGGGCTGAGACGAATTATTCATGCTACCTGCGGTCCATGATCCGAGCAAGGCGCCGCTGGTACTATAGACATAGACTTTACGGTTGGCGTCGACGACCCAGACTTTATTGCCGGCTGCGGTGCTGGCCGCACCGCGTGGTCCAGTGTTACCGCTATTCAAAGCATAGTTCTCGCCCGCCGTACCGGTGCCGCTGCCGTACTCAAATGTCTTGTCAAGCGAAGCGTCGTCGACGACGTAAAACTTTGTGTCGTCGTCGATGATCGTGCCCGTACCTTGTGCACGGCTAATCGTTGCGCCGCTCGCGTTTGAAAGGGTCACGTTAAATGTTTTGGTCAGCTCGATAATCGAGTCGTCGACGATGGGAACGACGATTGTCTGCTTCATTTGGCCGGGCAAAAACGTAAATGTTCCCGACGTGCTGAGGTAGTCACTATTGGTCAGCGCACTGCCGTTGGCAGTTGTATAGTCAACGGTCACGGTCGCTGGCCA
>JAYTVL010000084.1:0-7895 GCA_043744075.1 Pirellula sp.
GGGTAAGGTGTTGTAAACTAACAACTTATACGCAGCCGGGGCCACTTTAGTTTGCATTTGCATGAATAATCCGCGCTAGCGCGTTGCGGCTCAAAGTGAGTGCCGTTTGGCTTCACTACAGGGATTATGACCATCAATTTCTAGAGGCATGGTAAATGTCCCCCGAAAAACTCGGGGGCAATTCACCGCTCCTTGGTGATGTGGCATTTCTCGGTCGCCTTACTAGGTTTTCTGACGGAAGATATTATCGAAGGTTTCTTCCCAGTGAGTCCTTGAGAATGCTTGACCATATCGCGTACCCGTCGCTGTTCTGATGCAGCATGTCTTTGACAAACAACTCCGATCGAGGCTCACCTTGCTGATTCAAGTACTTGTCTTGAGTTGCAACAAAAAAAGTATTCGCCCCTTTCGAAGCCAGTTTTTCGAGCGATTGATTGGCCTGAATGATTTTTGGCCAATGTTGAAATCGAGAGGGCGAGGGAGTCACTGCGATGAGAAAAACAGGCGAGTTAGGTCGCTGCATTCGCACGACGTCCATCACGATCTTGGAAAGGCGGACAACCTCTTCTGGGGTTTTATCCGTTTCTTTGCCAGTGATGTCGTTGCCAACGAAAATCATCGCGGCACGAAACCGAAGTCCTTCAACGAGTTTCGGAGCGTGGATTGCAAGATCGCAATATTTCGCTCCGCCGTAGCCCCTGTTCACGATTTTGTATGGGGCCATATCCTCTGAAATAGTACTCCATAAACGGAAACTGGAACTGCCCAAACAAAGTATGAAATCCTCTCCTCCGTCGGTTGCATTGTTTGCCGCCAATTTGTCAACGTCCTTGTTCCACTTCGCCGCATCCGTCGTGTATTTCCCAAGATCGTGCTTTTCAATGAAATCCAATGATGTGGTTTTTTTGGGTATCTTCTCTTGACTAAAGACTATCGGGACAAAGACAATCGTGCTCACTAATGTTAAGAGACCAATAGAAAACTGCTTTGCAAAAGAAGTATTCAAGGTGTAATGACCTTTCGTTGTAGAAGCATTTGAATTACTTGTTCGGCTAACTCATAAGGTGAATGCGAGTCCCCTGCGAGTTCCAACTCGGCGAAAACAGGTGGTTCGTATGGATCTGAGATACCGGTAAAATTTGGGATTTTGCCTTGTATGGCTTGTTTATATAATCCCTTAGGATCGCGGGCGATGCAAGTCTCGAGAGGTGTATTGACAAACACCTCCAAGAAATCACCCTTCGCTCCACGCGATTCTACCCAATGCCTAACCCGATCGCGATCGATGCGATAGGGGCTTACAAAGGCAGTCAAGCAAATAAGGCCAGCCGAGGCAAAGAGTTCCGTGATTGCGCCGACTCGACGAATATTCTCTTCGCGATCCTGAGGGCCGAATCCTAAGCCAAATCGTTTGGCGAATTCAGGACCATGAACCGGTTCGAGCAAGTTTGGACCGGCGCAGAGACCGTGCCTGACATTGTCACCATCGAGCAAGAAAGTTTGCGCTTTGAGATCAAAGAGTCGTTGTTCCACAAGATTGGCGACAGTACTTTTTCCCGAACCGCTCAACCCGGTGAGCCAGACAACACAACCTCGATGTCGATTGCGTTCGAAACGAAGTTGCCTGTTGACGGATTGTTCGTGCCAAACAACGCGAGGGTCTTGGCTCATGAGGAGGGATCTCGAGAGGAAGCGTAACCGATTGCCTCACACGAGAAACGTCCGGGTTTTAGACCCTGGCGCTTTCAACTATTAGTTCGAGATCGTCTAGTTCGAGATCGTCGGACCCGACGCCAGGAATAGTCTCTTGCTGAAAACCCGCGTGAAGCCGACATTATTAACTGTAGAGTTCGTTCCTGCTAGATTAATTGCCGAGATTTGCCGAGTTCCAGCCGTTCCGCCTGTCGTACCAGGGTTGGCCGCGCGGAAATTGAAGTCGTTTGGCGATCCCGACGCGACGGTGTACGTTCCTTGATCCAAGTTAGTAAACGAGTAGTTACCAGTGGAATCCGTTGTGGCTGTACGGTTGACGGCGGCGCCGCCGTTCGTAGCAGTTCCGGTCAAGGTAACTGTGATGCCAGAAACGCCAGGTTCGGTTGATTGGCCCGTACCATCGTTGTTGCTGTCAACATAGATTCGACCGGAAAGGTTTGCCGTGAGCGGTGCCGTGATCGCGGTCGCAGCTGTGGCTGTATTGTTTGTTGAAACAGTGTCGTTCGTCGCGGTTACCGTCACGGTGTTGGTAACGTTGCTTGGGGCGGTCGTCGGAGCAGTTGCTCGAATGGTCACAACTGCTGTTTCGCCAGGTGACAAAGTTGGGATGGTAACATTCGCAGTGTTATTCGCACCCGAAGCAACGGTGCCCGCCGCGGTCGAACCGATGAGAGATGTTCCTGAAACAAACACAGCACCGCTCGGCAACGTGTCAACCACGCTTACTGAAGTCGCAGTCGATGGTCCATTGTTTGTCACGTTCATGGTGTAAGTGACGGTGCTACCTGCAGCGGATGATGTTGGGCCGCTCTTGGTGACTGCAACGTCATTCTGTTGTGTCAATGTCGTTGTGACCGAGGCTGAATTATTATTGGTTGGTGTCTCCGTCGTGGCCGTATCGGTTGTGCTGATGACCGCGCTGTTTACGAGAGCGGCAGTTGACGCAGGCAGAATTGCTGCGACAATAATGATCGTATTGTTGCTGACACCGGTTGCCAAGTTTCCAACAGCGAAGGTGATGTTGTCCGAATTCGAAGCTGTCGCATCCGATGCACTTGCAGGAATCGTAACGGTGTTGCCATTGACGGTTGCACTGATTACACGAATACCGTCAGGGATATCATCTACAACTTGAACGCCGATCGCGTCCGATGGCCCGTTGTTGGTGGCCGTCATTGTATACGTGATAGTGTTTCCTGAAATCGCTGTTGTCGGCCCCGACTTGGCGATGGTCAAGTCCACCGCACGTGGTGCAGTTGCGGCGATGGAACTTGAGTTGTTGTTCGTAACCGTCTCAATATTGACAGCTGTATCAGTCGCTGAAATGGTCGCTACGTTTGTGAAGTTGCCCTGTGTCGCGGGCAGAACAACGCCAACGATTGTAATCGTTGTTTGACTTCCAGCGCCAACCGCCAAGTTGCCGACATCGATCGTAATATTATCAACGTTTGCAGCCGTCGTGTCTTGGGCAGATGCTGGGATCGTAATTGTATCCGTTACATCGCTCGAAACCGCCGAAAGAATTCGAATTCCGTCAGGAATGTCATCTACGACTCGTACGGTGGTCGCGTCGAGCGGCCCGTCGTTGCGTGCCAAGATGGTATAAGTGAACGTTGAACCTGGCAATGCGGTAGCTGGAGTTGTGGTAGATACCGGATTAGTTGTAATCGACTTAGTGACGACCAAATCGATATTGCGTTGAGCATTTGCTTGGACCGAGCTGTCGTTGTTGGTCAAAAGTAGTTCGTTGTTCACTGTTGTGTTTGTCGCAGCAATGTTTGCCGCATTGGTGAAGAGACCTGCAGTTGCGCCGAGGACCAATGCTGTGATCGTGATTGTGGTTTGATTGCCTGGCCCTATGAGCAGGTCACCTACATCCACCGTGAGATCATCTGGGTTGCTTGCCGTTGTATCTTGTGCCGATGCTGGAATCGTAACAGTGTCTGTCACGTCACTGGATGTTGCTGTAAGTACGCGGATGCCGTCAGGCAGATTGTCAGTGACTCGAACGGTAGTCGCCCTGGATGGGCCATCGTTGCGAGCAACGAGAGTGTAAGTCAATGTGGAACCCGGCGCTGCAATCGCAGGAGTACCTGTCGATGCGGGGTTCGTGACAATGGTCTTCACAACAACCAAGTCATTTCGTAGCTGGACAGGTAATGAAACCGATGCGGTGTTCGGAAGGGTTGTCAACTCTGTGCCGAGTCCGGCAATCGTCACACTATTGACGATAGCTGCGGGGGCACCGGTTCCCGTTGTGATAGGCAACACTTCGGCCACGATGGTAATGGTCCGTTGGGTAGTTGCACTTGCGGCTAATGTCCCAACGTCCACCGTGATATTGTCTGGATTTGCGGCAGTAGTATCCGAAGCAGACGCTGGAATCGTCACGACGTCCGTGCCAACGCTTGAGGTTGCTGTGATGACTCGAAGCCCGTCGGGAATATCATCCGACAGCGTTACTCCAGTTGCGGGCGACGGACCGTCATTTCTCGCTGTTATGGAGTAGGTTATCGTAGTTCCAGTGGCAGCAACAGTTGCTGTTGTCGTTTTGGCTACGGTCAAATCAAACTGAGGAACCAAACCAATGTCGAAGCTTAAATCGGAATTTGCATTGGTATCGCCATCTGTCGTCGGTGCCGCGCCGGCGTTCAAAGTGACAAGTGAAGTTACCACGCCCGTTCCAACGACTGCGACACCTTTATTAGTATTGTTCGTGCCTGCAGGCGTTGTCGAGCTCACAACGAAGCCTGCCGCCGCAGCGCCCGTCAAGAACTGACTACTTGGGATCACCGTAAAGTAACGGCCAGGAAACAGATTCGTGAAGCTGTAAACACCGAAGCCGTTGGACGTTGTCGAAATAGGTACGTTGCTACTGTCAAGTGTAGCAACGTCGACCCCCGCATTGAAGACTCCATTGCTATTTGTGTCTGTGAACAATTGCAGTGTTACGCCGTTGACACCCGCTTCCGTCGGCGCCGTTGTGTCGAAGAGGCCGTTATTATTGCGATCCGAGAAGACTTGATTCCCAATGCTCATCGGGGTCAAATTGGCTAAATTGCGAGTGATCGTGCTTGCACCAAATGTTTGGACCAGATCGATGATCGCGTCTGCTGCATTGGGGCCGGTAACCGAGATTTGAATCGATCCAACGATCGCAAAATTGGCTCCAGTACCAGCGCTTGTGGTGAAATCAGTAAATGGGACGTCCAACGTAGCGGATGGTGATGCTCCCGATGTTGTTGGAATAGCGACGGTGCGTGTCGAAGCGTTAGCACCGCTATTGACTTGAATTGTAATTTGAGTGCCTGCTTCTCCGCCAATTTGAAAACGGAAGCCGGTTGCCGCACCAGCCGATGTCAAATCGAGTCCGCCGAGTCCATTCGTTGCGAGAACTTGAGCGTCGTTGTCAACACCATCGTATGACAGGATTCTCGTACCGTTTGCGCCCGCTCCAACGTCGAAGGCTAAATAGTTTGTTGTGGAGGGAGTATCGGACTGCATAGAAATAGTGCCGGCAGTCGCATTGACAAACATGTCCCGTTCACCGCCTATTGCCTCTGTTGCAGCCGTTGCGTTGAAATCTGGATTGGTGCCTCCAAACGACGCTGTCACCGTTTGCGCAGTCGTGTCAAACGTATCGATTGGCGTCAGGCCAACACCGGCGATGTCGGTCGAAGTAACAATCACCGTCTGTACTCGCTGCGTTGGTCTTTGGATCAAGCCTGTTGCAATACTGGATTGGACAATAAAGTAAGTCCCAGCGGTGTTTACCGTGAAGGAATACAAGCCTGTCGTCGCAGCAGAGGTAACCGTTCCAACCGAGATATCATCACCGGCTGCACTTGTGCCCAGTCCGCTATCGTAGGTCGTATTGCCTCCGTCCCGAAACAGTGCAACGCTGACGCCAGACAGATTCGGATCAACGCCTGTGTTGAAACCGTTGTCGGTTAGGTCTTGGAACACTGTGCCCGTAATGTTGGCTGCCATCAGCTGACGCCCTTCGAGCAATTCTAAGCGGAGTTTTCGCTTTGCTCGATTTTGGTTCGCTGGAGACTTGCGACCATTATTCGAGCTACTCAAAATATCCAAAAGTCGATTTAATAGTCCTGCCATTTTTGTCAATGCTCCATCCGTTGGCCCGGCGGCTTGGGGGCGAGTGTGAGCTTTATTGCTCACGAATTCGCTTCCATGCCATCCGTGATTTCTGTTTGTACTGCGTATTGCTATCGTTGTTGATTCATTACTTCAACGAATCAAGGGCTCGATGGATCGAAAAGATCTATTAAGCCCCGGATATTGAACACTTTGCTATCAATTACCGAATCGCTACCATCGATAATCGCCGCCAAGGCTCAATCCCTGTACCCAGTAATCGGATTCTTGGAAGGTAAACCTGGGGTTCAAGAACGCAGTTTGTGTCGGATTTTCGGGAGGAAGCAGGTTTGGATTGACGGTTGTATCGATTTGGTCCCCTGGGCGAACCACGCTGCTCCAGTAGATGAAGGAATAGCCGGCGGTCATTCGCAATCGCTGAGTTAATTGATAGCCAAGCGTTGCTCCCAATTCAGGTATCACCCCAAATTGATTTCGAACGAATGTTCCACTGTTTGTTCGCTGAGCTAGCAATCCTCCGTTGGCGGTTGTTGTGGCTCCGTTTTGGGTTGTTTGAGTGGTTCCATTGATAATAACTTCCTGTCGGTTATTGCCAAGGCTCAACCGCATCAAAGTATCGAGCGACCAATAGCCTCGACGCCCCATCCAGTGAACGCCAAGCTCGGTACCATTGAATTGATTTCGTGTACGGAAGTTGTCGTTGAGAACAAAGCTTCCGGGGTTAGCCGTGCTTAGCGAGGTGAGATCCTCTTGAATTCCAAGCGATTCTTTTAGCTGAAAGAATCTCCACCCCAAAGTTGCATCGATTCGGGACTGAGATGGAACTGGACCACAGACGATCGGCGAGAATGCGCATCCGCTGCTGCAACAAAGTAGGCGTCGGAATCGAACTGCCGCCCCATCTAGTTTCGACGTCGCAGTAGTTCGTACACGGCCCGAGACTACACCAGGGAAAGAAACCAATTCGGAATCCTCCATGCCTGTGACAGCATTGTAGAACGGTCGAGCCAAAATCGAACTGCCGTTAGATTGTTGATCGAAATTCTCGGTTCGCTGTCCAAAGCCTACGTATTCACCTTCGACGCCGAGATTGGGATTGTTTGCAAACCACCAACCAAAACGAACGCGAGTACCGTTCATGCGATTGCTGAGAATATCGTGATTTCCACCATAAAGAGTAGTCGCCAGCGGAAGCACGCCGGCCAAATTTTGGGCTGTTGGAACTGGTGATGTCGTTACCAAGGCAGGTGCTTCCATACCCCGTTGGTACCAGTTCAAGTATTCGACGCTGACCCATCCATGCGATGGCAAGCCGATACACAATTGTCGTCCGCCCAATGCTCCAGGGTTGCAGAGATCGAATCCAAACGGACTTCCGCAGAAATCACCGCAGCTATCGCCACAACTGCTGCAGCCACCTCCTCCACACGATGCGCAGCCGCCGCCAATCTCCGCTAGTCCTTCATTGGGGTTGTAGGACTCGCCGAGAACAGCCCCTTCCGATCCTTCATCGTAAATGACTTCGTCACCGCCATCCGCAACCATGCTCTGTTGCGAAACAAGCCGACCAACCGGTCGCGCAGGTCTTGGAACAGCACTTGATCTTGCGGGAACTGTGGGTGATTGGGCGACACGAACAGGTGGATTGCCTGCGCGTCCTGACGCGTGACTTTGGCCGAGGGCTTTTTGGCCGAAGGCGTTGCCACCTGCGATCGTCGAAACGATTAAGAGGAGGGTGAAGCGGTTCACGACGGTATCTTCCATGATTTGAGGCCGGAGACTCGCGCCAGACGTGCCTGTCGACGCAAGTGAAAAACTTTACCTAAGCGGAAAAGGCTTCCCGCTTGTCAGTTTATCGATCGGATTGGGCCGGATATTTAACTTGTTCCGGAAATAACCCCGAGAAAGAAAGGTCCGCGCAGTCGACAAATTCAGCTTAAACTTCCTAACTACCCCAATATAACTCGAAACGCGAACTAGCTCGCTAGTGCATTGTGACAGCTAAGATTTAGGGTTTGATAGTAGTGGACGAGGCGACGAGTCCCGGCGATTTGCGTCGCATTCGG
>JAYTVL010000085.1:0-2401 GCA_043744075.1 Pirellula sp.
CGACTCCGGCCGACTCAAAGGGTACCGCATCCCCGGTTCACAAGACCGACGCATTCCCCGAGAGTATCTAATCAGGTTTCTCAAAGAGCATGGAATGCCGCTTGGGGACTTGGAAGATGAGGCCATGGCCAAAGTATTGATCGTTGCACAAGACCAAGTGTTGATCGAGAATCTGAAACGCGAACTACCTCAGGAACGAAGCTTCAAGGTTTCGGTCGCTGCAAGCGGTTTCGAGGCTGGAATCCAAGCGGAAAGTTTTCACCCAGATTGCATGATTGTTGACTTCTCAGTCGGCAAGTTAGAAGCATTGCAAATCTGCCAAAACCTACGGAAAAACGCGGATTTCACAGAGATCATTCTGATTGCGTTGCTGCCTGATGATGGCAACACAATGAGTTTCGATCGCTCAAGTATCAACGAGACTTTCAAGAAGCCATTTGACGCACGTCTTTTGGCCGAGCGACTTCGAACGCTGATCGGGGCTAAGAAGGAATTGGTCTAATCCACCAAAGATCCTTCATTCCGAATCGAAACAAACCTTCGCTGGCAAAATCAGCGGAGGTTTTTTCGTTTCCATGTTTAACCGGCGCAGCTGCGGATCTCTCCCTCGCCCTTTCGGGCTGTTGATTTTGTGCGTTTTGACTCGATTAACGGTAGCTTCCCAACCCGAAGCGTTAGCGAGGGATCGTCTGTACCTCGCTAACGCTTCGGGTTGGGATTAAATCAACAGCCCGCTTGATAAGCTGAGGGCGGTGAGGGTTTCGCGTTGTCTCGACTCAGTCGGTTAATCATTTAGCATCGTTCCACTAATTGCCGATAACACAACCATCATGTTTTCGCCAAAAAAACGTCATGTCATGATCGCGGGAATCCTAGGAGGATTCGCGATTGCCTTCCACGATTCCACAGTCGCCGTTTTGCAACGACTGCAAACGAACCTTACTGCGCTTGGTGCAACTCCAGTCCCGCATTCCGAATCCGCGAACCCATCGCGCATTCCGATCTCGGATCAAAACAGCCGGTCAAATCGACTCGTCTCTAACTCGTCGCTCGGTGAGCATTTTCGGTCTGACCATTCGGCACAAGTGGTAACACCTCATTCGGGACCAGCTTTATCAGCCCTGCCCGCATGGCCAGTGGTTTCAAGCAACGCACTGGCCAGACGAGCCAACGGAGAAAGCTCTTTACCCATAATTCGCATCGCTTCGTTTAGTCTTGAAGCCTTCGGAGAATCCAAACTTAGTAAGGAAGCTGTCGTCGAGACCATCGCACGGATGATTCGTCAGTTTGACGTAATCGCTCTGCAGCATATTCAATCCAGGCAGCAAAACATTGTGCCTGAACTGCTCGACAAAGTGAATCAGAGTGACAGGCGCTATGACTATTGCATTGGCCCTCGCGTCGGTTCAGAATCCAATCAACAGCAGTTTGCGTTTCTCTTCGATACCGATCGAATTGAAACCGACCGGCTACAACTCTATACCATCGATGACCCTCAAGCGTTAATGGAGTTTGATCCATTAGTTGGTTGGTTCCGCTGTAAAGCGGTCCCTAAGGAAAAAGCGTTTACGTTTACACTGGTCAATTTGCGACTCGATCCTCTCGCGAACGGCCGAGAGCTGAAACTGCTGCCGGACCTAATTCGAATCGTTCGACAGGACGGTAGATCCGAGGACGACATTATTCTACTAGGAAATTTTGGCTGCTCCGATAGCGAAATGAGTTCGCTTCAGAGCATCGGTATGCTGTTTGGGCTTGAGGGAATTCCAACAACAGTGACCGGCGAAGCTATGCTGGACAATATCGTGTTTCCCGCTCGCGCAACCGATGAATTTACCGGTCGAACCGGTGTGGTGGATTTCTTGCGACAGTTGAACTTGTCTATCGACCAAGCATTTCAGATCAGCACGCACATGCCTATCTGGGCAGAGTTCTTCGCCGCCGAAGGTGGCAGTCCAGGCTACACTGGAACAGCAGTTTCCACCCGTCAGCGCTGAGTCACCAAGAATCGTTCGCGGATGATGTAGCAACTGGCAGCGAGTCAGTTTGCGATTGATTCGTTTCGATTTTGATGCCTAGCTTGCTCATGATCTCTTCCTGGCCCTTGCCTTGAAGTCCGCCCATGGCTTCGAATCACTTCTACGCATTATATAGGCAACCGCGAATCCAATCGCCGCGATAATGATTCCAGGATAGTTAAAGATTATCAAGGTTGATGTCTCCGTGTGAGGTTTTATAAAAGGCGAATCGAGCACACATAAAGTTACGAACGACATCGTTCATGCTAGTGGATGCGCAAGTCCGCACGAACGAATAACGATCTATCCCAACTGGAGCGAAGCGGAACGGAGGGATAGATCGTGCGTTGGGCTAAGTCGCTTCGCCGTGTCTGCTCATGCGG
>JAYTVL010000086.1:0-7851 GCA_043744075.1 Pirellula sp.
TTTCAAAAACCCAGGCACATTCGATCTACAAGACGTTTGGAAGCATCAGTCTCCAGCTTGAATTCTAAGCGATTCACTCAAAATTCGTTACCGAAGCTAAATACTAGGCACCTACCGAAGCGCCCCAACTCTGCTGTTCAAAGAGCACACTCGATTTGGAACAGTGGATATGAAACGATTTCTTATTCCAAAAGGGATTCAATATCTATCACTTCGTGACCACTTCGAGTACCAATCGCATGCCAAACTTCTATGTCAATCAGATCCGAAATGGTCGAACTTCCGCCATCTGCTCGCAAAAGGTTTATACATTTGCCCGCATGCAAACTCGATGCCGATAACGCTCCGCTTTCCGTGATCGGTTCTCCCTGGGCAGTCAAATTATGAAAAGAACGTTTGGCGGGAGGCAAAACATGATCGTAGGGAAGGTGCGTCTGACGAGTAAATGCGTCCCAGCCCTCATACGTGGACGATAATTCGGCATGCTCGCTTTGCTCACTCATGCACCATGCGATAAATTCGTTTGTTTTTGAAAAGTGCCGATTAACTTTCCAATGCCATCTAAGCGGTTGCTTTTTCGGATCGTATACAGTGGCATCAATAATGCTATTGAGCTGTAAAACTAACTTCTCGGCAACGATCGCTGTATTCGACGTTCCATCGTAGACGTCTGCGATTCGCAGCCCTCTCTTTCCGCGGATTTCGAAGATTCCATCGCGATGTGAGATGCTCGATCCTCGGTTAACACGATAACTGATTCGGTTGTGATCACGATTCGCATTCCAGTCACTTGGGCATATTGCAAAACTAGGACCGGGACCTTGGACAAGGAATTGCAATTGCGAATCATTAAACTGCTCTGAAAATGGACCTTCTTCAATGAATGGTAAGATTTCTTGCAACAATCGATTACCAACGGGAAGCCTTCGATGTGCCGATTCAAACTCGCTTATTGCAATACCAATTTGATGAAGATTATTTTCACAGTAAGCTTTTCGGGCCGATTCTCTAGCTGCCATCACGGACGGAAGCAACAGTGAAAGCACGATCGAGATAATCGCAACCGCGCTTATTATTTCTGTCAACGTAAACGCGTGACGAAAATGCCCTCGATTTTTTGTCACAATTGCACCGGAAACAATCATTGAATGCTCATAACTGGCTTGCCGTCAAAGATAGCATCCGTAGAGTCGATAACACCTAGAACTGCATAAGTTATTCCCGACCCATTAACCAATATTAAATCGGCGGCATATTGCTGATTTAACGTAAATGTTGCGGATGGTGTTTTATAACCATACCGCATTGCGGTGCCTGGTGGTCGATCAAGCGAACCATCTCTCGCCATAGGAAACGTCTCCTTAATTCCGCCGTTGTTAAAACGAATTACTTCTACAACCATTCTAATACCTGCCGGATCGTTGCCGTAGTTCGCATCGTCTGACCAGCACTGGAAATGCAAAGGGCCCGAGTTAGTTGCTGCCGTGCCTGACGTTGACCAATTACAGCCACATGTTGAAAAAAGCAAAAGCGATGCGATAGTTAGACCCACTTTTGTGACTACAGACTTCATTTGACAACGGCTCCTGAATACAGAGCGAGAGAGAGAGAGGCAATAATCGAACCATAATCTTTAAATCCAATCTATTCGAAGGCGTAGCCAAATGATGTGGACACAGTGACGGTTTAAAGGTCGCTTAAGCCATAAGGCCATCAGCGAAATTCGAACCAATCGAAGTTGAAGAGTTTGACTTGATCAATTAAGCATTGTCAACATTTTTACTGTGGAATTCAATAAAAATTCACTAGAAAACGACGACCTGTCAAATTGACAGTCGCTGGTAGGATATACTGGCAATCCCGAAGTTTGGCTGGCTAGCCGAGGATGTGTCCTTCGTTTCTCGCAGGACAATGGAGCTTGTTGCGCCAAAGCAGTGCCCGCGATCTCTGCTAATCGCTCCGATCGGTTAAACATTTGCTTCAAGCTGGGCGATTATGATGCTGATTATTACAGGCTAGCAACCTTCTCTCCGGCTGGTTTTGTTGGTGAAGATACCGAACCTGTGCTGGTTCCGGGAACCACTCTCGGTCCTCCAATGCACGAGTCCATAATGCTCTTCAAATCATCCGAATCGACTACTTCGACTTCGATCAGGCGCTGTGCTAAGGCTTCGAGCGCTGTGCGGCGTTCGGCGAGTATGGCTCTTGTTTTCTGGATCGCTTCGTCGATTAGGCGTTTAACCTCTTGATCGATTTCCCGAGCAGTCTGTTCTGAGTGTTCGCGGCCAAAGGATTCACCGGACGCTCCAGCCAGGAAAGCAGATCGATTGCTTTCACGGTAATTGACTCGCCCCATGCGGCTCATTCCAAACTCCATGACCATACCTCGAGCGATATTCGTGGCACGCTCTAAGTCGTTTTGTGCGCCGGTGCTAATATCGCGGAAGATGATTTCCTCTGTTAACGTGCCTGCAACCAGCACTTGCATCTGCGCCTCGAGCTCTGGCTGGGTCATTAAGTAACGATCCCCTTCAGGTCTTTGCATTGTATATCCCAATGCCGCGATACCGCGTGGGATGATCGAAACCTTGTGTACAGGATCTGTGTTGGGCAGTGAGTAAGCGACCAATGCATGCCCAGCTTCGTGATAGGCAACGCGGCGTTTTTCGTCCTCGCTCATAATGCGTTTCTTCTTTTCCAAGCCAGCCGTGACCCGTTCAACACCGTCGTTGAACTCCTCGATGCCTACATTGCTCTTGCCCTTCCTTGCGGCGAGTAATGCAGCTTCATTTACAAGGTTGGCAAGGTCCGCACCGACAAAACCTGGAGTGATCCCAGCAACTTTTTTCAGTTCGACATTCGATCCAAGCTTCACACCTTTGACGTGCACTTTGAGAATTTCTTCACGTCCTTGTTTGTCGGGACGATCAACCAAAACGTTTCGGTCGAATCGGCCGGCTCGTAACAAAGCAGGGTCAAGCGTTTCAGGCCGGTTGGTAGCAGCGATGACGATGACACCCACGTTCGCAGCAAAACCATCCATTTCAACAAGAAGTGCATTGAGAGTTTGTTCTCGTTCGTCGTGCGAGCCTGGAACATTGCCAGCACGACTCTTGCCGAGTGCGTCGAGTTCATCGATAAAGATGATCGAAGGTGCTTTGGCTGTCGCTTGTTGAAACATATCGCGAACACGGGCCGCACCGACACCGACAAACATTTCGACAAAGTCAGAACCAGACAACGAGTAAAATGGCACGCCGGCTTCGCCTGCGATGGCTTTGGCAAGCAGCGTTTTTCCCGTGCCTGGAGGACCGACCAAAAGGACACCGTGTGGAATTCGGCCACCAAGTTTCTGATACTTGTCAGGGTGTTTGAGGAAGTCGACGACTTCCCGAACCTCCTCGACGGCTTCATCGATTCCGGCCACATCGTCAAATGTCACGCCAACAGTTTCATTGGCGTAGAGTTTGCCTCTCGACCGACCGAATTGCATCGGAGAGCCAATGCCTCCAATCCGTCTCATTGCAAACAAGCAACCAGTTACCACAAGGAGCGCCAGGATGAGGAACCAAAACGTTTGTGATAAAAGCGTCGGTCCTGGCTTGTACGACCAAGCAATATTGGCCTTGTCTAGCTTTTCGCGAACTTGCCGATTAGTATCGTTGGAATTGTCTTTGGCGGTTTCAAACCACACTTTTGATCGCAAAGCCCCAGGTTTACCATCAAAGGTCGATCTCACATCGACCAGTCCAATGATCGTGGTGTCATCAACTCGTACGTCCCTGATGTTGCTGATTTCAACCGACGAAGTGCCAGAAACGATTGTGATCGAAGCTGGACCAGACGCGGGGGCGAGCTCGCCCGCACCACCTTTCTTATACATTGTATTTTCAATGAGCTGAATCAATTCCGGATATCGTATCGGTTGAACCATTGAGGTGAAGACAATGCTCACTGTTCCAATAATGGCCAAGAAAGCCAGTAAGGCGTACATCAGCCAAGGGCTGTTTGAATTGGAATTGTTCGTTGGAGCGGGTTTTTTTTCCGGTTTGGTTGGTTCTGGCATTCTACTGGAGCCGTTGAGGGCAATTAGGGAAATGGTTAAGGACAGCATTCCTGAGCAGCTATATGCGCTATTATGCACTGACAGAAAGGGCTGGGCAGGCTTTGAGGTTGAGGTTTTCTTCGGATGGTCCTAAAATCTCGGAGATAAGTGTAGAGGCCGGAGCGTTTTGCGACGGATGCAACGACTCTGCTGGTTTTAACTCCCAGGGATGGACTCCCATTGGAGACATTTTCGTTGAGCCAAATTCGCAATGTTGCCATTCTAGGCTCGACCGGCAGCATTGGACGAGCGGCGTTGGACGTAATTTCCAAATGTGAACCCCGCTTTCGTTTAACTGCAATCTCGTGTCACACGCAACTAGATCTATTTGAAGAGCAAATTCAAGCGTATTCGCCGAGATTTGCATTCGCGACGGGGCCGTTCGACGAACTAGTAAAACGGTGGCAATCTGGTAAGTCCGGTTCGACACTGTCTTATACTGTTCGCGAAACCGGGATGGATCGATTGGTTTCGTTGGTTCAAAGTCCTGAAGTCGACATTGTTGTTGCAGCCATTGTCGGAATAGCGGGTCTGGAAACCGCACTTGCTGTTGCACACGCCGGCAAACGACTCGCTTTGGCCAACAAGGAATCGCTTGTTGTTTCCGGTTCTCTCATGATGGAAGCTGTCAAAGCTAGCGGTGCAGAGATTCTTCCTGTGGATAGCGAACACAGCGCCATTTTCCAATGTTTGCAGGCGGGACGCGAATCAGCTGATGTCAAGCGAATTATTTTGACCGCGAGCGGAGGTCCTTTAAGAGATTGGCCTGTTGACAAATTGTCCACCGCAACAGTTTCCGACGCTTTGTCACACCCGACCTGGCGAATGGGACGCAAGATTACGGTTGATTCGGCCACAATGATGAACAAAGCACTCGAAATCATTGAGGCTAGGTGGCTATTTGATCTTGAACCCGAACAGATCGCCGTAGTGATCCATCCGCAGTCTATCATTCATTCCATGGTAGAATTCAAGGATGGATCGGTTATCGGACAAATGAGTCCCCCAGACATGAGACTACCGATTCAATATGCATTGACTTATCCAAATCGTTTCCCTGCTCCGAGTCCGTCCATGGATTGGACTCGGCCTACGCAATTGGATTGGAAACCTGTGGATTTGGATAGATACCCTGCTTTGCAACTTGGATTTGAAGTTGCAAAAAAGGGCGGAACATGCGGTGCGGTGCTGAACGCGGCCAACGAGGCTTCCGTAGAGCTGTTCCTCGACAATAGAATAAAGTTGACAGATATTGCGATTATTTGTCGCCAAGTACTAGATCATCATCCTTTTTCTCCGTCCCCAACGCTTTCCGAGTTAATGGCGTTGGATCAATGGGGACGCAAAGAAGTTCAAAGATGGATTGCAGCAAAATGTTAGATACCCTCTCCGCCCTAAGTCTTTCGTTTCCCCTTTCAACGATGGCCGATTTTTCAAATTCCGCGATGTCTTGGTTCGAAGTCATGACTCCTATGTTCGCCACCGAACCGAACTTCATCATGCAATGGGGTACTTTTTTTTACAACATTTTGCTGGTCGCGGTGGGGCTTGGTTTCGTGATCTTTGTGCATGAGCTTGGCCACTTTTTGGCCGCAAAGGCATTTGGAGTAAAATGCGAAAAGTTCTATGTCGGATTTGATGTCCCGATCAAAATCGGACCGATTCGGTTGCCTTCGAAATTGGTCCATTTCCAGTGGGGTGAGACCGAATACGGAATCGGCGCCATTCCTTTAGGTGGCTACGTCAAGATGCTTGGTCAAGACGATGATCCACGCCGTGCCGAAGAAGAGCTTCAGCGAATTCGAAAGGAGAACCCAAATGCATCGGCTGACGATCCAGATCGAGTTCACTTGGATCCAAGGTCGTTCCCAGCAAAGAGTGTGGGAGCTCGCATGGTCATCATTAGCGCTGGGGTCATCATGAATTTGATTTTCGGTGTGTTAATGGCCGCCTGGGCTTTTAGCTCGGGCGTCAAATACGATCCGGCAGTCATCGGCGAGGTTATCCCCGGAGACCCTGCTTGGAAGAACGGACTGGCTGCCGGCGACAAGGTGGTTCGAATCGATTCCTTGAAAGAGCAGGAGCTCTCTTTTAAAGACATGGCCATGTCAGTAATCTTTCACGGATTAAGAGATCCAAAAAAGGAAGTCGAAATAAGCGTCGACCGAAATGGGACAACTCTCGAGAAGAAGTTCGCAGGGACTATTTCGCATTCCGACCCAAAGGTTATTCAGCGACTAACGCTGGGTCTCGGTAGCGCAGCCACAGCACTTATCAGCAAAGATCCGCCTGTCGGCAAGCATATCCAATTTGGATACGCTGATTCGGATAAAATGATACCGAAGTTGCAGAAGTCCGACATTATCGTCGGCGTCAATGGCGAGATACTCCCAATTTCGAGCCACAGCGACGTACCGATGGAGTATGCATTGAACGAAAAGATGCACCCGAGACTGAATGAAACCTTGACGTTGCAGGTAAAACGCGACGGTAACACGGTGGATGTGGAATGGCCTCCTGTTCCGATGAAGAGTTTTGGTTTGAGATTCAAACCCGGACCTGTGATTGCTGTTCGAGCTGATTCCGCTGCTGCAGCAGCAGGAATACACGAGGGGGACGAATTGGTGGAGTTTGATGGTAAGCCGATTGCAGATGCATTTACGTTGCCGCTGAGCGTAGCATCGTTGCACGGCAAGCAAGCTAATTTGACCTTTCAGCGAGCAGACAAAACGAAAATACAGTTGGATTGGCAGGTGCCGGAGAGTTTTGTTGTTAGCAGCGGCGAGGGCTCGCTCGGCCCAACAGGCTTTGAGCTGCCTGGAACTGGTCTTGTCTACGCACCGTCCAACGTTGTAACAGCTGTAGATGCTTCCTCTTTGGCCGCCAAGCGGGGAATTGCACCCGGCGATGTGATCAAGCAATTTCGATTCGACGGGAACGATGAAGTAGACTCTGAATACATGTCGAAAGTCTTCGTCTCGGGCTACAAAGGCTTGTTGGAGGAAACGCCTTTGGACAAAGGCCACAACATCCAGTATTTCCATAACTTGGCTCAAGCTTTCCGCGCCGGAATGCCTGTTGAGATCAGCTACGAGCGCGACGGCAAGGTCGCCAAAACCCAAGCCGATATTCACGTCGAAACGGAATGGTTCTGGCCTGAACGCGGGGTTTCGTTTACACCGCTGCAATTCGAACACAAAGCCACGACGCTGTCCTCTGCGATCATCATGGGTGCCGGAGAAATAGGTCGGCGGATGGGAAATGTCCTCGAATTCCTAGAGCTGCTCGTCAAAGGCAAGATGCCTTTCAAAGTGGTTGGAGGACCTGGCATGATTGCCGTGGAGGCAACGGACGCAGCATCCAAGGGAATTTCGCCTCTGTTAATGTTTCTAACCATGTTAAGTGCCAACCTTGCGATTATCAACTTTTTGCCGATTCCTGCCTTGGATGGCGGACACATGATGTTCTTGACTGCGGAAGCCGTTCGCGGGAAGCCAGTCGACGAGGCGTTACAAATGAAGTTGACTATGGCAGGAGTTCTGGGTTTGCTGTGTCTGATGGGGGCTGTAATTATTAACGACACGGTTAATTTAACACGCATTTTTGGCGGGTAATTGGGCAACGCGGCTTCGTAGCAACAGGCTGCTAGCCTGTTGCGTTGTTACAGCTAAGATTTTGGGGTTTGACAGTAGTGGACGAGGCTACGAGTCACTGCGATTTGCGTCGCATACGGGACTCGTTGCCTC
>JAYTVL010000087.1:0-30144 GCA_043744075.1 Pirellula sp.
CGAAGGGGGAACGGGTCGATTCGCGAGTGACGCCGTTAGTACGCCAAAACAAGGTTGGTGGGGGACGAGCCCCCGACCAACCTGAAAGGCCAGATCGCAGAACGCAACAACACTCGCATCAACACGTTTTTCGTAAACTGTTATTTGTCGCACAGCCCAGGCAGAGCCTGTAAGTCAGTGGGTTCCAAGGCAGAGCCCTGGAACCAGTCGGTGGCGATCAGCGAGAAGTGTTTTTTTCGACGTTTTTTTTAGCCCACTGTAAACCCCATGACAACACGAAAATCGGACGAACTGATAGTCATTGTGAAAACCTATGACCTGATCCTGTGGTCGAGCAACCATACGAGCCGGTTCCCTCGCATGTATCGCTTCGTTTTAGGTGAACGGATCGAACGAGGCATGTACGATTTGCTGGAGATGCTAATCCAGGCGAAATACACTCGTGAGAACAAGGCGATATTAGACGCGGCCAATCTCAAATTAGAGATTTTGCGATTTCAGATGAGGCTGGCCAAGGACTTGCAATGCATCAAGCTCAACAGTTACGAATTTGCGAGTAGAGCAATTGATGAAATCGGTCGTTTGGTTGGCGGATGGGTTCGAAAAGCGAAATAGCCGACCATGAAACGCATCGGCAATTTGTGGAACGAGCTTATCTCTTTTGAGAATCTACTGAAAGCGTCGCAACAATCTGCTCGAGGGAAACGATTTGAACCAGCCGTGGTCAAATTCCATTTTGGTTTAGAACGCGAGCTATGGACACTACATCGTGAACTAAGCGATGGATCCTATGTACCCGGCCCGTACAAAGAGTTTTATGTCCATGAACCCAAGAAGCGACTCATTTCCGCATCACCGTACCGAGACCGCGTCGTACACCATGCCTTGACTCAGATTCTGTCACCCTTATTCGAACGCACATTTGTAACGGATTCGTATGCTTGTCGTGTCGGCAAGGGGACGCACGCAGCGGTGAGGCGTGCACAGCATTACGCAGGTCGCTTTCGCTATGTTTTGAAAGCCGACATTCGGAAATTCTTTCCGTCGATTGATCATGAGCTCCTCGGCAATTGCATTTCGAGGAAGATCAAGGACCCATTCGTGCTAAAGCTTGTCAATCGAATCATTGGCCATAGTAACCCTCAGGAACCGGTCGAATGGTATTTTCCTGGCGATGACCTGTTTACGCCGTTTGAACGTCGACATGGAATTCCGATCGGCAATCAGACGAGCCAATTCTTTGCAAATGTCTTCCTCGATTCCCTAGACCATTTCGTCAAGGATCACATGCGAATGCCGGGCTACGTGCGTTATGTCGACGATTTTTTGGTTTTTTCCAACGACAAATTGGCGCTCGATAGCGTGCGTAACAGCGTTAGTGATTTCCTTGCGACGCGACGTTTGCATTTGCATCCTACACCGGGGGAAGTTGGCATTCAACCTAGCCACGACCGACCGACACACGCGTGGCAAGCCGCCGGTTTCACACCGGCGGTATCTGACCTTCATAGCCTACCACTGCTAGGCTGATGGTAACGATCCGCCGAAATAAATTCGGCGGCATTGGCGATGGATTGATTGAACGAATCGAAAACAAGCCAAGCCCCCCGGTTTTACGCCGGCAAGCCCCCGGTTTCACACCGGGGGAAGTTGACATTCAACCTAACAACGTCCGACCAACCACCCGGCAAGCCCCCGGTTTCATGCCGGGTGTAATTGACCTTAGTAACCTATTTCACGTAGGACGATAGTAGCTTTTGATTTGCGCTGTGGTTGCGTCGCCGCATGTACCGGCGTAATGACCTGGTTGAAAAACGGTGTCTAAATCCTCCTGCTTCATGGCTGCACTATATCGATTGTGAAACCAGAGTTCGGTGTTATTCAGCAAGGCCAACGCTGCCTCCGTCGTTGCGACATTTCCTTTGACCTTTTTCGTTACCGATTCAAACGAATCGATCGGACGCAAACTAATCAATGCTCGAACTACATTCAAATCCACATCAAGACCAAGCACATGGTAATTTGATTTTTCGGCGACTTCACGAATCGTTGCCTCAATCTTCGAACAAATCGCTGAACTTGCTAGAATTGGCTTTCGACCCCGTGTCGCCTTACTTGTCAAGAGGGGAGTTCCGCCAATCATTCCCTGGCATGATGCGTTTCATAAAATCGTCGAACATGGGAACCGTGAATTCGGTATCTCCATGAGTTGGGCTCCAGATCATGCCCTTCGAAATAAGATTGTTCCTGGTAGGCCCCAGTGATTGCACTTTGCGATTAAGTAGGTTGGCAATATCGCCTGAACGAAGCGGCCCTTCACCCAGTTCTGCCATGGCCCGCAAGTACTTCTTTTCCGATGGAGTTAGTCGATCAAACCGAACGCGAAAAAAACTCTCATCCAAGGCAGCGACCGCTATAGTCGTCGCAGCGCGAACGTCCGATGCCGTGATCGGAGATTTGGTTGCGACCTCCCAAACGTGTTTTCCCCATTCTTGAACAAAGTAGGGATAGCCTCGAGTGCGTTCGATCAACTGGTCGAGAGCGTCCGTATCGATCGAAACTCCTTGATGCACAATGGGGCCCTCGATAGCCGCTCTCGATGCGTCGGGCGCCAAAGGCCCTACCGTTGGGAAATCGAACAATCGTTCCGCGTACGATTTTGCTTTGCCCATCTTTCCTCGCAATTGGGGTAGCCCAGCACCGACTAACAAGACTGGTAGCTCAAGCTGCGCAACGCGATGAAGCGAAGTGACGAGTGCAGCGAGTTCATCTTCGTGCACGTACTGTAACTCATCAATAAATAAGACAAGTGCGTTCCCGGCAAATTTGGTCGCAGTGCCGATGACCGAAAGTAGCGTTTGAAGATCGTGTTCCAAGTCGCCGTTATCGGCGAGGCCAGGCTCCGGTTCCAAGTCAATTCCAACCTCGATGTCCTGATACTTGATTTTCAAAGCCTTGGCGAAGCCAGCCAGCGCCCGAAGACCCCGCTCCGCGAAAATTTTGGCCCGCTCAACTCTTGAAATTCGAAGCAGGGCTTGTCTCAACTGAGGCAAAAGAATTCCCGGCAACGAACGGTTTTCCGGCGCTTCGATTCGAATCGTATAGCGCCCTTCGCGTTCCGCGTCCAAACGCATTCGATCGAGCAAAACGGTTTTTCCAACTCCCCGCAGACCAACCAACATAAGGCTCTTGGCTGGCCGCGATTCAACGCATCTGCCGATTGCGATTCGGATTTTCTCGAGCAATTCGCTGCGCCCAGCCAGATGCGGTGGCGGAGCGCCAGCACCAGGGGAAAACGGGTTCTTAATTGGGTCCATGTATGAAGTATATCAAAGTTAGGTAATTTATTGCAACAAGATAAACTACCTAACTTCGATATAACTGGCCGTAACTGGCCGTAAATCATTTTTAGAGTTCGATCTTCGCGTATTCTTGCAGATAGTGCTCCGCGAACCGTTTCGCGAGTTTAACAAGTCTCAGGTTCAATTGAAAACGAAAAACGAATGCTAAACGAACTTAAAAAGCGGTTTTCAGTTCCAGGGTTGGTTTTCGAGCCGGGAAACGGAGGACTTTTGCGAGCCGTTGTCAACACACTCGAATCCCATGGGGAATTATATCTGCAGGGCGCGCACGTATCTTCGTGGGTTCCTGCTGGCTATCAGCCGGTGTTATGGCTTAGCCAGAAATCGAATTATGAAAAAGGAAAACCCATTCGAGGTGGCGTCCCAATCTGTTTTCCTTGGTTTGGGCCGAACGCAAACGATTCGACGGCACCTGCGCATGGCACTGCTCGCCTTGTGGACTGGCAAGTAATAGCAACGGAATTGAAAAAGGATGGGGCTATTGAGATCGACTTGAAAGCACTGATTGATCCATTTGTCCTAAGCTACCGAGTGGAATTTGGCCGAGTGTTGAAGCTGACGTTGAAAACGGAACTGCCAACAAACGCGACGTCGGTTCAGTCGTTTGAGGATGCATTGCACACCTACTTTGCAGTAAGCGATATTCGATCCGTATCGATTTCTGGATTAGAAAACACGGCCTTCATTGACAAAGTCGACGGTGCATTGTTGAAACCGGCTTCGGGGGCACCGATTGAATTTTCGGGAGAGACAGATCGCGTCTACGTGGATACGCTGAACGATTGCTTACTCATAGACAACGACTGGAAACGCTTAATTCGAGTCGCTAAATCGGGGTCTGTATCAACCGTGGTCTGGAATCCTTGGATTGACAAGAGTAAACGTATGCCGGATTTTGGGTATGACGAGTGGCCAGAGATGGTTTGCGTCGAAACGGCGAATGTAGCAGCAGGAAAAATTGAGCTTTCTCCCGGAGAGTCTCATTCAACGACCGCGATTATTTCGGTCGAGACGCAAGAAAAAACTATCAACGTAGCTTAGGCTTCCAGCCTGAGTATTCGTGAGAAATCTCCACAGGCAAGATGCCTATGCTACGTGCAAGATGCCAATGCTACGTGCGCGTCGTGTTATTTACACTATCTTCGAATCGTCACTTGAGAACCTCGGCCAAGCATTCCGAAAACATCGTTGGCGTCCAATGGTGAAAGGCTTACGCAACCAAGTTTGCTTTCCATTGGACCATTGTTGGGCGAACCGTGGATACAGAGCTCTTGCCCCAGGTCGATCCAATATCCTCCAAAAGGATTGCGAGCATCAGTTGCTAGGATCTGAACTCCATTGCCGTAGTAATTTCTGTTTTTCTGTTTGTCGATTACTTGAAAGACGCCTGGCTTCGGCGAAGGATCAGCGCCAAAAGTGACCGGGTATCGACCTGCGTACAAATCACCAAGGAAGATCGTAAGTTCATTTTTTGCAAGATCAATTTCGGCGCGGAATGGTCCCGGAACAACTTTGAGTTTTTCACCGCTTCGGAGCGGAGCCGATGTGTCGATCGCATTGATGCGAGCCAAAATTTCAGCCGGTAGATCGTATCGCTTGGCAACTTGCTCGAGCGTTTCGCCTGGAGCAATTACATAAGCCAAGTCGAGCATGTGGCGTTTCGAAAAGACCACTTCTCGTGACAAAGCGTCAAGCAGATCCAAAAGATCCTGTCGTTGTTCCGTAGTGATTTCAGAGGCATTGTAAAAAACCGAAAGCGTTGCCAATGCATCCCTCAAACTGCCGCGATCAATCTGCTCCATTGCTAAGTCTTTTGCGTTCTCGTACGACTTGCTAGCTGACGATTTAATCGAAGTCGAGGGATCGTTTGAAACTGACGGAGAGGTTATCGCGAGGTCGAGAGCTGGCAAAGGCTTGATTGCAGGCGGATTCGTTGCAAGTGCCGATGCTGCCAAGGTTGTAGGGAGCTCAGGAACGCTGATTCCAAAACTTGGGGTGCTGGTCGAAATTGGAATGGACGAATGGCTCAAGCTAGGAGGAAACTTGTCGTTGTCATTTGCTGAAAATGGCGAATTGGAACTTGCCGAAATTGCACTTGGCAGCGGCGGAAGAGTGTTTGCAGCGGCAGTATTCTGTGCTGGGCTCGAAATAGGGGGAATCAACAGGGGCGCGGGCTGCATTGTTGAGTTGGACGCGCTTGGAAACGAAATCGGTGGCACCGTCGATTCCGGGGCACCTAAGTTGGCCAAAGGAGAACTAGGGAAAGGGGAATTCGTATTGGATGAAAACCCTTTGGACGGCGAGCTATTGAATATGTCGAAGCCGTTTGACGTGTTCCCTGGATTGCTAGGGTTTGCCGTATTGCTAGCGGCGATTGGAGCCGGGCCTGAAACGTCCGGCATGGTTTGATCGAGACTAATCAAATCCGCCAATTCGGGGTTCAGCGGCGTGTCCGTCCCGTTCATGGCAACGTAGCCTCCGTAAAGAACGAAAAGCAATAACACAACGACAACTGCTGTTTTTATAGTTTGCACTGCGGTCCTCCCTGACCGAATGTCCATTATAATTTTCCGTTTGGTAGGCTTGGAGTAAACGATTTGATTTGGTCGCCATTTTGGCGAGCTAACCCAATGAAATCGTCACATCCTCATGTCCACGCCGGATGCTAGAATTTGTTATGTGGGCAAGTCAACCTCAATTACGCCATCGGATTCCTGGATTTCGTAGGTTTTTAGCATTGGTTTGCAAGTTGGGGCATGGTTTCCGGTCGCCAAATCATATTGCCAGCCATGCCAAGGACAAATAACCGTACCGTCCACGACTCGACCGCGAGCCAACGGCCCACCTTGGTGCATACAGACTCCATCAATAGCGTAAAGTGCATTCGCATGCCGATAAACGGCGATTACTTCCCCTCGAAAAACGACCTCGACGGATTGGCCCTCCACAAGTTCTTGCGACGTGCAGACTCTTTGCCATGCCATTCTGGTGCCCAATCTGTTTATTCTGATACTTCGGTGAATGTCCAATCTACTAATATCTCAAATTATATTACAATCTTGCGGTTGATGAATCGACCGCGTAGTTTCGCGAGCCATAGGACCATTTCACCATGCAACGAGCCCTCATTCGAGCGGGATGCCACCCCTGCTTGCTTTTCGCATATATCGGCCTTTTCGGCCTCTTCAATAATTTTGCTAACGGAGTCGCGGACGAAAAGATGCCAATCAAGACTGGATCAGTTGAGGGGATCAATGAATATGCTCTCGAGAATGGTCTCAAGATTCTGCTGTTTGCTGACAAAAGCCAACCCAAAGTAACGGTCAACTGCACTGTTTTCGTCGGTTCACGACACGAAGGCTATGGCGAGACGGGAATGGCCCACCTACTGGAGCACATGCTCTTTAAGGGTACAGCGCTTCATCCAAAGATTCCCGATGCGTTGCGAGACCGTGGTGCTTCATTTAATGGAACCACATGGCTCGATCGAACCAATTATTACGAAACGTTAACTGCCTCGGACGAGAATCTAGAATTTGCAATTCGTCTTGAAGCAGACCGTTTGGTAAATAGCAAAATTCTTAACGAGGACCTTCAAAAAGAATTTACGGTGGTGCGAAGCGAATTCGAGCGAGGTGAGAACAACCCAATTCGCGTTCTACAGCAACGTATGTTTTCAGCTGCCTATCAATGGCATAACTACGGCAATTCTACCATCGGCAACCGAAGCGACATTGAACGAGTCCCGATCGATAGTTTGCGAGCGTTCTATCGAAAGTACTATCGTCCTGACAATGCCATGCTTGTGATAGCGGGGAGGTTTGAGGAAAAACAAGCTCTTGAATTCGTCCGAAAGTACTTTGGTGTGCTCGAAAAACCGAAAACTTCTGTAGTTCAAACGTATACAGTCGAACCACCTCAGGATGGTGATCGCATCACATCAGTTCGGCGCGTCGGCGACGTTCAAGTCGTCGGTAGTATGTATCACATTCCATGCGGCAGTGACTCTGAATTCGCAGCGGTGGATTTGCTTACCTCGATTCTTACTGATGAACCCAGCGGTCGATTGTACAAGTCCATGATTGAGACCAAGAAAGCAACGATGATGTTTGGCGGTGCATTCGGATTGCACGATCCTGGAACCATGTTCTTTTTTGCTCAAGTTCCGAAGGACAGGGCACTCGATGTCGCTCAAGCCGCCATGATCGATACTTTGGAGAATCTTTCAGCCCAACCTGTCACGGTCGAAGAAGTAAATCGAGCCCGTCAGCAAATACTCAACGCGCGCGAAATGGCCGCATCAAAAACCGATACTCTTGCTGTAAGTCTTAGCGACTGGGCAGCCCAAGGCGATTGGCGTTTGTACTTCCTCTATCGTGACGCAATCGAAATCGCCACTCCTGAGCAAATACAATTCGCTGCACAAAAATACTTGGTCCGAAACAATCGAACCGTAGGGCAGTTTCTTCCTATCGAAAAATCCGATCGCATTGAAATCCCCGATCGCCCGAACGTCGCGGCCATTGTAAAAGACTATGAAGGCAGGGAGGCAATCAGCGATGGCGAGGAATTTGACCCAACTCCGAGGAATGTCGAGAACCGGCTCGTTCGCGGCGAACTAAAGTCGGGGGTATCGTACGCATTCCTGTCAAAGAAGACTCGTGGCAATACGGTCAATCTGATTCTCAGGTTGCGATTTGGCGACGAAAAGTCGTTGATAGGCAAGTCCGCAGCTTGCGAAATGCTAGGCAGCCTCATGGAACGAGGTACGAAAACCCTTACATTGCAGCAACTCAATGATCTCAAAGACAAACTCAAGGCTGTCATACGTGTCGGCTCCCAACCGCAGGTGCTCAGTGTTTCCGTCGAAACAAAACGAGACAAACTAATCGAAGTGCTCGCATTGATTGAGGACATTCTTAGGAATCCACGAATGGATGACAAAGAATTTTCGCTGCTCAAGGACCAGATGTTCACGGAACTAGAGAATCAAAAACACGAGCCTGGAGTGTTGGCTGCTCAAGCGGTTTCCCGCATTCTGAGTCCCTACAAGCGGGGCGACGTTCGTTACGTTTCAACCGTCGAAGAAGAAGTAGAAGATTATCGAAATCTAAAACTTTCCGACATCAAGGAAATCCATAGCAAATTCCTCTCCGGTACCGAAGGCGAAGTCACAGTTGTTGGAGATTTTGACACAACCGACGTTGAAGCAAAACTCTCAACAATGTTTGCAAACTGGAAGTCAAAAATTGCCTACCAACGCATTGCTGATTCGGCCACGACCGACGTTAAAATTCCGATGCAATCGATAGAGACTCCAGACAAGGCCAATTCCAATTATTTCGCTAGCCAGCAATACGCAATTCGGGACGACCATCCCAAATACCCTGCTCTTTTGATTGCGAACAACGTTCTCGGTGGCAGTAGTCTCGCTTCGAGACTAGGGAATAGAGTTCGACAGGATGAAGGGCTTTCGTATGGAGTTTCAAGCAGTTTTATTGCCAGTCCAATGGACGAGCGGGCTGCAATTACGATCAGGGCGATCACCAACCCAACAAATCGCGACAAGCTTGTAAGAGTCATCGACGAAGAGGTTCGCAAATTAGTTAAAGATGGTGTCACCGAAAAAGAACTCAAGGACAACGTTCAAGGTTACTTGCAAAATCAACGCCTCGTGCGTTCTCGCGACGCAGCAATCGCAAGCATTTTGGCAAATAATTTATTTACAGGGCGAAGCATGGACTACTACGAAAAACTGGAGACAGGTGTTGCCCGTCTGACAGTAGTTGATGTCAATGAAGCGATCAGCGAATACGTTTCGCCGGATCGCTTTGTGATTGCGACGGCAGGCGACTTTGCCAAGCCGACGTCCCCTAAACCGTAGCAACGCTGGCTAAACAACTGACAACTGACAACTGACAACTGACAACTCTAGTATGACTTCCATTCGTAAACTGCTCGCTGCAAACCGAAGCGAGATCGCTACTCGGATTTTTCGAAGCGCTCACGAACTCAAAATCAGAACGGTAGCACTTTACTCGCATGAAGACCGATTCGCTCTTCATCGTTTCAAAGCAGACGAGGCCTACCAAATCGGAAAAGCTGGCGAACCGATTCGATCCTACCTTGATATCGAAGGCATCGTTCGACTCTGCCTTGAAAACGGCATTGATGCCGTTCATCCGGGCTACGGTTTTCTTTCCGAAAATGCTGAGTTCGCGAAAGCGCTTTCTGCGGCTGGAATTACGTTTGTTGGCCCAAGTATTCGAGCACTTGAGCTGCTCGGAGACAAGGTAGCCGCACGGTCCATTGCGAAAAAAGTCGGCGTTCCGGTTCTGGAAGGTTCCGCTCACGCGGTTGCTTCTCTCGACGAAGCAATTGCGACCGCCAACAGCATGGGCTACCCAATCATGCTCAAAGCCTCCAAAGGGGGCGGCGGGCGTGGCATGCGTGTTGTTGAGTCCGAAAGCGAACTGGCGCCCAATCTGGAACAAGCGCAACGCGAATCCAAAAACGCATTTGGCAGCGACGAAGTATTCCTCGAAAAACTCGTAGGAAAAGCTCGGCACCTCGAGGTCCAAATCCTTGGCGATCAACACGGAAACATCATTCATCTCCATGAACGCGATTGTTCCGTCCAACGCCGACATCAAAAAGTTGTTGAACTGGCACCTGCGCCCAATCTCAGTAAGAAGACCGCCTCGGAACTGCACGAAGCAGCCATAGCTATCGCAAAAGAGGTCGGTTATTACTGCGCAGGAACGGTCGAGTTCTTGCTTGATACAGAGACCAACAAATTCTATTTCATTGAGGTCAATCCGAGAATTCAAGTTGAGCATACAGTCACGGAAGAAATCACGGGCATCGACTTGGTCCGAGCGCAAATCTTGGTCTCGTGCGGCGAAAAGCTAGGTGATGACTCGCTTGGGCTACCACTGCAAAAGGACGTTCAGGTCGTGGGAACAGCCATTCAGTGTCGAGTCACCACCGAAGACCCCACCAATCAATTCCGCCCTGATTATGGACGCATTACCCACTATCGAAGCGCGGGCGGAATGGGGATTCGTCTCGACGCTGGAAGTGCATTTAGCGGCGCAGTTGTAAATCCGTTTTACGATTCATTGCTGGTGAAGGTCACCGCTCGCGGTCGCAATCTCGGTGAAGCTGCCGGACGAATGGAGCGCTGTCTCCAAGAGTTTCGCATTCGAGGAGTTAAGACCAACATTCCGTTTTTGATTTCGCTCATCACGCACAATACGTTTCTCGCGGGTGATGCTACCACTCGAATGATTGACAAGACCCCGGAATTGTTTGCACTACAACGACGTCGCGATCGAGCTACTCGACTGCTCAGTTTCATTGCCGAGACCTTGGTCAATGGCAACAAGCTAGTTGGAAATTCGAGCCAGACCATTCGCAGGGAACCTGCGTTGCTCCCAAAGCTGGACATCACTAAACCGATGCCTGAAAGCTACCGCAACAAATTCCTGAAACTGGGTGCGAAGAAATTTTGCGACTCGATACGGGGTAGCAAAGAGCTTTTGTTGACCGATACAACTATGCGCGACGCACATCAATCGCTGTTGGCAACGCGTGTTCGCACATACGACATGTTGAAGATTGCTGATGCGTACGCGAGACTTACGCCACAGTTTTTTAGTTTGGAAATGTGGGGGGGCGCAACATTTGATACGACAATGCGATTCTTGAAAGAGAGCCCGTGGCAGCGACTGGCCGATTTGCGTTCGAAGATTCCGAACATTCTCTTTCAAATGTTGCTTCGTGCTTCGAACGCCGTCGGATATACCAACTATCCGGACAATGTCGTCCGAGCTTTTGTCAAAGAAGCGGCAGACGCGGGCATCGATATCTTCCGAGTGTTCGATGCGCTCAACTGGACCGAAAATTTGCGAGTTGCAATGGACGCAGTCGTTGAGTCAGGCATGATCTGCGAAGCGGCGATCTGTTACACCGGCGATATCCTCAATCCGAATCGACAGAAGTATTCACTAAAATACTATGTCGACTTGGCAAAAGAATTGGAACGTATGGGCGCGCACATTCTCGCGATCAAAGACATGGCGGGATTGTGTAAACCTGCGGCCGCGAAAAAGCTGGTCGCAACCCTCAAGCAAGAGATCGGTATCCCGATCCATTTCCACACTCACGATACGGCGGGTATCCAAGCGGCTTCGATCCTCAACGCTGCCGAGGAAGGGCTGGAAATTGCCGACGGTGCATTTGCTTCTATGTCCGGTGGGACTTCACAAGTCAATTTGAACACGCTTGTCGAATCGCTCAGGTTTTCGCCGCGAGACAGCCAACTCAACACCGACGCTTTGACTGAGTTGTCTGAGTACTGGAAAGCGGCTAGGCAGTTTTATGCTCCGTTTGAAAGCGAGTCCCTGGTTGCAGGCGGTGACCTGTACCAGCATGAGATGCCAGGCGGACAGTACACGAATCTGTACCAACAAGCCAAGGCTTTGGGTTTGTCGGAACAATGGTCTGACGTTTGCAAACGCTACGCCGAAGCGAATCAATTGCTTGGCGATATTGTTAAAGTGACACCGACTAGCAAAGCCGTTGGTGACCTTGCATTGTTCATGGTCGCCAATCAATTGTCGGCTGATGATGTTGTTTCTGGGACGCGAGAAATCGATTATCCCGGATCAGTCTTGGACTTGGTTGGCGGGATGATGGGCCAGCCACCGGGCGGCTTCCCTGCGCAAGCCAAGAAGTCGATCCTCAAGAACAATCCTGAGGTTTTAGAGCGTCCAGGTGAATCGCTGCCGCCAGTTAACTTCGACGCAATCGGTGAGCAGTTGAAGCCGAAACTGCGTCGAGACGCGACGATGCAAGAAATTGTTACGAGTGCACTCTATCCGAAAGTGTTCGATGAGTATGTGACGCACGTGCGCAACTATGGCGATGTTTCGTTGATACCGACTTCAGCGTTTTTCTTTGGGCCGTCGATCGGCGAGGAGTTTTCGGTAGACATCGAGGCGGGCAAGCGGCTGATCATCAAATTTTTAGCGATTGGCGAAGCGCGTCCGAGCGGTACAAGGACGGTTTTTTTTGAACTTAACGGCCAGCCGCGCGAAGTGGAAGTAATTGACAAATC
The DNA here is from genome assembly GCA_043744075.1 of Pirellula sp. Lineage (GTDB taxonomy): Bacteria > Planctomycetota > Planctomycetia > Pirellulales > Pirellulaceae > JBKCUI01. The sequence continues at coordinate 12,484 of JAYTVL010000087.1, forward strand.
AATTGAATCGACGGCTGCGAAACGAGTCAAAGCGGACCTTGCCGATCCAACACACGTAGCGGCTGGGATGCCCGGTATGGTGATTGGGGTTGCAGTCACACAGGGAGCGAAAGTGACCAAAGGGCAGAAACTACTAGCGCTTGAAGCGATGAAGATGGAGACGGTCATCAACGCGGAACGAGACGGGGAAATCGTCCAGTTGTTAGTCCAGTCTGGCAGCCAAGTGGAAACGGGCGATCTATTGTTCGTACTGAAATAGATGATTTGTCAGTTGTTGGTTGTTTGTTGTCAGTTGTTGGTAGATTAACCGGCGCAGCCGCGAGCGCTGTCAGAGCGGATTGTACTTCCTACTTTGCACCAACGAAATTTTGCCGCAAGAGTTAGCAGATACTGCAAAAAACCGGACACGACTGAGGTTTATCGCAGGTCCCGCGGCTTCGCCGGTTAAACAACTGACAACAAACAACCAACAAATTCTAGATTTATGCTAATAAACTTCGGCGACGAGCGTCTACCTTGTTAGCACGACTCAGTGATCTTGTTTCGGGGCTCTTGGACCAATGACTATTTCTTCCATTCCAACATGACTCATCAGGCACCGCCCGAGGGAATCGCTAGCGATTCCTATCAGACTGGCGACGACCATCGATTGTGGCTGCACGCCACGTTCGAACGGTTGGAACGTCCGCTGATTGCCTATGCATTGCGATTGTTGGGTGGAAATGTCGAGGCGGCTCGGGACTGTGTGCAAGAAAGCTTTTTGAGATTGTGTCGCGAAAGCCAGTCGAATGTCGAGGGGCATGTCGATGCTTGGCTTTTCAAAACTTGTCGCAATCGAGCGATGGACCACCATCGCCAGGAGGCTCGAATGATTATCGACTCAGATTCATCGGCGTTGGCAACGGCCTTGGCACGCTCTGCCGAACCGGCAGGCCATCTAGCGCAACGCGAGGAACAAGCAAAACTGCAAGACCAGATTTCGAGGCTACCGACCCGCGAACAAGAAGTTCTGTCGCTGCGGCTTGGCCAAGGACTCTCGTACAAGCAAATTGCGGAGATCACGGACATGAGCGTATCGCATGTCGGCGTCATCTTGCACGAAGCGGTAACAAAATTACGAGCGGCCATGACGGCCCCCAGCCTGAGCCGCAGGCGTTAGCCCAATGGCCTCACTATGAGCCGCAACGCGCTAGCGTGCGGGCCGGGAGTGAATGAATCAATGACTGTTCAAGCCCTCTCAAAACTCCCACCCTCATGCTAGCGCATTGAGGCTCAAAATTAGCCCTCATGCTAGCGCATTGAGGCTCAAAAATCCCAAAGTGAGAAACGCGGCTAGCGCCTGCGGCTCAAACAGAATAACAAATCAGTTTATCCAATAGGCTTAATAACAAATCATGACACACCGACAATCTAGTCAATCCCCAAACCCGATCGAACCTTGGCAGTTGACAGCGTATGCTCTCAACGAGTTAGAACCGATCGACGCCAGTCGAGTCAAGCAAGCTCTTAAGGCGGACGCATCCTTGCGAACTGAGTTTAAACAAATCCAACAAACCTTGTCGGCTGTTAGGACTGCGTTTTCGGACTCGTCTCTTGGTGTGAAGTTGAGCGAAAACCAAACGGCAGCGGTAGCTAGCAAAATAGAACAAGTGGCAGCACACCAGTCGCCTTCAGAAACGCCTACGGTTAAGCTCGCTGCCCGCCCGTTCTACCGTCGCAAGCTTTTCGCAGCGCTGTTAGCAACCGCTGCAGCAATACCACTGGCTGCAACTTGGCTGCCGACTCTTAATAGGGATGCTAGCCCGTTCGCAGTGAATGTCCCAAATCAAACACAGCTCAGTCCAAATTATTTGAACGACGACGTAAAGTATTCGGTTAGTGACGACGAAACGAAACCACTTCAACCTTCAATCAACGTCGATGAGCTAGCCGAAATCCTTGCTGCTGAAATGAGATTGGCGATCGTCAAGGGAGGCAAAAATGATGTTAAACGAGTGAATGCGGTCATTGGCGATCTCAGTGAAGGTAAGTCGATCCAATCGTCAAGCGAGCCTACAAGTAATGCCGAAAGCAAAGAAGAACTTGCCCTTTCGTTTTCCCCTAGCGATCCAGCAAGTGCTGCTAGTGCTAGTTCGGATGGAGAGGCTGCGCTCGTACCCTCTCCGATAAGCAGTTTGTCCTCTGAACTAAGTCGCCGTAGCCGTGTTGCGAAGAACGAAACGGCGGACACGCTTGGCGACGCAAAGCAACTTGGGAACCAGGCAAGCGGGCAGAATAACAGAGGCACGCTGTCGGTTGCCGATGGAGGCATTAATTTGTTTGGAAACACTGAGTCGCTTCGCCAGAATGGACCTGTCAAGACGCAGGCTGGCGGTTTCTCGGGTGGCATGCCTGGGATGGGTATGCCTGGAGGTATGTCTGTGGCTGGTGGTTCCGCAGGAGGTGGGATGGATGGAGGTATGCCAGCTGGTGGACCAAACCGTGGAGGAGCAGGTGGTAGCCCTGGTGGGACAGGAGGTGGAAGGCAGAATGATGAAAACCGTAAATATGAATTGATGAAGACGGTCACGCCACGTATTATCATTGCTGAAGAAGAATCGGAGTTAGTGTTAGGCAAAGTTGGCACCACTGAATCCCTTGCGAGCCACGACAAGCGATTGCAAGACCAACTTCCAGCCGAGCTGCGTCAGAACGCTCCGCATCTTTTCAAAACTCCTGCACTCGAACGGACCAACACCGATCGATTTGAAAAAATCGTAGAGTCGCCGTTCATCGAAACGCTTAAGGCTCCGCTGTCGACCTTCTCCATTGATGTCGATACGGCTTCCTACAGCAAGATCCGACAGACGCTCATGGAAGGGAACAGACTTCCTAGTCCTAGCATGGTGCGGATCGAGGAGATGGTTAACTACTTCGAATACGAGTACGCTGGCCCACAAGACGAACGACCGTTTGCAGCCCACATGATTATCGATCGATGCCCTTGGAATTCAGAGCATCAATTGGTCCGTATTGGCCTGCAAGCCAAAAAGCTTGATTCGCAAAAGCGAGTCAAAGCCAACATCGTCTTTTTGCTCGACGTCTCTGGGTCCATGGCAGAGCCAAACAAACTGCCGTTGGTGAAAAAGGCCCTGTCGATGCTCGTCAATCAACTAACCGAGAACGATCGCGTCGCCATCGTAGTCTATGCAGGAGCTGCGGGCTGTGTTTTGCCTAGCACCTCTGGAGTTGAAAAGCAAAGAATCCTCTCTTCGCTGGACCATCTTCACGCAGGTGGCTCGACCAACGGCGGGCAAGGAATCCAGTTAGCTTACTCGATCGCCAAAGAGCATTTCATTCCAGGCGGAGCCAATCGCGTGATTCTGTGCACCGATGGCGATTTCAATGTCGGTGTTACCGGCGACGATGCGTTAGTGGCCATGATGCAAGAGAATGCCAAGAACAATATCTTCTTGACTTGCTTGGGATTCGGAGCAGGCAATTACAACGACACGATGATGGAAAAAATCTCCAATAAAGGGAACGGCATCTATGGCATGATCGATAACGAACTGGAAGCCCGCCGCATGATGGTTGAACAGCTCGGTGGCACACTGGTGACCGTTGCCAAAGACGTCAAGATCCAAGTGGACTTCAATCCCGCGAAGGTCGTTGGTTATCGGCTGATTGGATATGAAGACCGACGCTTGGCGAATAAGGATTTTGATAACGATCAAAAAGACGCGGGTGAGATTGGTGCCGGGCATCGGGTGACTGCTCTTTATGAAGTGATCCCGATTGGCAAATCGTTTGGCGTCAATCCTCCGACGGGAAGCGAGTCGTCAAAGTACCTGCTGAAACCGAAAGCGGTGACCAGAACGGAGACGCCAGTCGCTGAAGAGTTTTCGTCTGAAGTGCTCACGCTCAAGGTACGGTACAAGGAACCAGAGGGTAGTACCAGCACCAAGCAAGAGTTTGTCTTGAAGGATACGGACCTGGGCGACAAACAACTGAACGATCGGGATATGGAATGGGCAACATCGGTGGCTGAGTTTGGGCTGTTGTTGCGTCGCAGCCAGATGGCTCCGCAAGCGGATTGGTCGGATATGCTTGAGCGGGCAGCAGGTTCGGCTGGCGGCGACGCTTATCGGCTAGAATGCCTCGCAATGATGCGAAAGGCGAGGAGCATGTTTCAGTAGTTCAGCCTGTCCCCACGTAGGTCAGCCTGTCCGCAGGCTGACGGTCAATGCGATGGATGCGTATATAGAGTGCCAGCGGCTGCGAATTGTTTAACCCGCGCAGCGGCGGGCGGGCTAGATCGGCTACCGTCCTCCGTCACGCCCGCGATCTCCGCTAATCGCTCCGATCGGTTAAACATGAGTGTGATGTCCGGCTAGGGACAGCCGGACCTACGTGGATGCGTGCAATGGCAGTGGTTTTAGTTTAAACTATACCCAACGGCATACACGGGCGCAGTGTCGTTATTAGTATGCTTGACGAACGGACAAAGACAAATGCAGACAAACGCGATCAACTTGCAATGGCATTGCAATTTTTTCTGTACATGCGGGATCGCGTTTTTCTTCAGCTTAATTGGATCATTTGCAATTGGCCAAGTGGACTACGATCGCGACGTCCGTCCCATCTTCCAAAAGCACTGTTACGAGTGCCACGGCCCTGATAAACAAAAGAGTGGCTTTCGTCTTGATGTCCGTGAAGTAGCTCTCAAAGGGGGCGATATGGGCGAGGCGGCAATCGTTCCAAAAGACGCGGCGAAAAGCCCCCTCTTCCGTTTCGTAAACGGCGAAGACGAGGATATGCAGATGCCGCCAAAGGATAGCGGCAAACCTGGTCTTTCCAGTGAAGAACGGAAAATACTAAAGGCGTGGTTGGATGACGGGGCCTTTTGGCCTGACGAATATTCGGGCCGAAAGCGGCCAGCCAGCTCGCATTGGTCCCTGAAACCGCTCACAATGCCAACCGTTTCAGTTACTTCGGAAAAGGCAATCGATGCGTTCATTCTCGAAAAGCTTCGAGAACAGGAAATTGTTCCATCACCTGAAGCAGATCGAGTGACGCTCATTCGTCGATTGAGTTTTGATTTGATTGGGTTGCCACCAAGTCCGGCTGAAATCGATGCCTTTGTTGTGGACGAATCGCCTCGAGCGTACGAGAAGCTCGTAGACCGATTGCTTGCGTCATCGCACTATGGTGAACGCTGGGGCCGGCATTGGCTTGACATTGCTCGATACACCGAAAGCCAAGGCTTTGAATACGATCGGCTGCGCGAGAATGCCTGGCATTACCGGGACTATGTCATCAAGAGTTTAAACGATGACAAGCCCTATACCCAGTTCATGAAAGAACAGATAGCTGGTGATGCGATCGAGCCAGTAACAAAAGCGGGTATCATCGCGACGAGTTTGCTAGTCTGCGGACCTTGGGACCAAGCTGGTAATTCGCAATCGAACAAGACTCAACGTGCGATCACACGTGAAGACGAACTCGAAGACATCATAGGTGTTGTGGGCCAGTCGTTTCTCGGGTTAACGGTTAATTGCGCTCGATGTCATGCCCACAAATTCGATCCCATACCGCATGAAGAGTACTACCGTATCAAATCGGTGTTTGAGGGAGTGAAACACGGTGAGTGTACGATCGCAACGGAAGATGAGATTGAGTCTCGAAACAAGCAGCAAAACGACCTTGAGAGTGCGATGAACGAAGCGAACAAAGCAATGGTCCGCATTGAATCCGAGGGTGCGAAGCATGCAATCGCGAAACGCCCAGCCGGTTTGCTGGAACCAGGGCCTATTCCTTTTGCAAAATGGAGCTTCGACGGGACCGAGAACGCAGTGATGCCAGGCAAACTCAAGGGAGGAGCGGTCATCACGAAATCCGAATTCAAGAGCGGCGTTTTGCAACTTCCAAAGTCGGGGGCCTTTTTTGAAACAGCTCCTCTGACAAAAGATATTCGCGAAAAGACTCTTGAAGCATGGGTGTCGCTTGCCAGTCTCGAACAAAGTGGCGGAGCAGCAATTGCGATCGAAACGGAAAATGGCCATACCTTTGACGCGATTGTATTTGGCGAAAAGCAGCCGAAAAAATGGATGGCCGGAAGCGAAGGATTCTCACGATCAAAGGAGTTAGAGGCACCCGAAGAGTCATCACCGCCAGGTACGTTACTCCATTTGGCAATTGTTTACGACTCCGCAAACAGTATTGCAATGTTTCGCAATGGTGAACCACTCGGTGAGCCATATAAACCGACAACACCGCTGCAAACGTACCAGGCGGGCAATGCCCATGTGCTGCTTGGTCGACGGCATACAGGTGGCGGGAAGCCTTGGCTGACTGGCGAAATCAAACAGGCTGCGCTTTACGATCAGGCCTTGAGCAGGGATGAAGTGCTTGCGTCTTTTCGCGCCGGTTGGTTTTCTGCAACGAAAGAGGAAATACTGGCAAGTTTAACACCGGAGCAGAGTGCAATTCATTCCAAAGCGTCAGCCGACTTGGATCGCGCCAAAAAATCTTTGGCGGATCTGAAAAAGTTGCCTGTCTCCTATGCAGGAATTCGCGTCCAACCTGCGATCACGAAGCGGCTCAAACGGGGCGATGTCAATTCTCCGGATGAAGAAGTAACGCCAGGTGCATTGTCAGCAGTCTTTGAGCTGGAACCAAACTTTGGACTTGCAGCTGATTCGCCTGAAAAGGAACGCCGAATGAAGTTTGCGGATTGGCTTTCGGATGTTCGTAATCCGCTTCCGGCCAGGGTTATGGCCAATCGCGTTTGGCATTTGCACTTTGGCCAAGGGCTTGTTACCACGCCGAATGATTTTGGAGTTAGCGGGGATCGTCCCAGTCATCCAGAGTTGCTCGATTGGCTTGCGATGAAGTTTATTGAAAGCGGTTGGAGTATTAAATCGTTACATAGGTTAATCGTCCGATCTGCTACATATAAACAAGCTTCGGATTTCAGAGATTCAGCAGCTTCGATCGATGCGGACAACCGACTACTCTGGCGATTTGCTCCACGTCGACTCGAAGCTGAAGCAGTACGCGATGCGATGCTTGTTGCGAGCGGACAGTTGAATCCGATCGGTGGTGGTCCTGGTTTCCGGCCGTTCACCACGACGGAATTCAATGCAACTTTCTACACGCCGGTGGACCGCGAGGAGCCTGAGTTCAACCGGCGTACGGTTTATCGAATCAATGTTCATAGCGGGAAAGACCCACTGCTAGATTCGTTCGACTGCCCAGATCCATCGGTGAAGACTCCGCGTCGTGGCGTAACCACTACACCGCTACAAGCTTTAGAGCTTATGAACAATTCCTTTGTTCAACGTCAAGCGGGACATTTAGCCGAACGTGCATTGCAGAATGCGAACAACAACGTCAGTAAGGCAATCGAAATCGCCTATCGGATGGCTCTTGGGCGAATGCCCAGCGATAACGAAGTCCAGCGTGCAACATTAGTCGCAAAAGATCGCGGTTTAGCAAGTGTCTGCTGGGCTCTTTTTAACTCAACGGAGTTCATCTATGTCAGATAGCCCATCAGAATCTCGCGCGATGGCAACCGACCAAATTTCCCCTTTTTCGCGTCGTCATTTCCTTTGGAATTCCGGGGGTGGGCTTGGAGCGATTGCGCTTGCGTGGATGCTGAACCGCGAAAGCATTAGGGCTATGGAATCTTCGTCGCGGTCCGCAATCCAGCCTCATTTCCCTGCCAAGGCAAAGCGAATTGTCCAAGTGTTTTGTGCCGGTGGAGTTAGCCATATCGATACTTTCGACTATAAGCCCGAGTTGGAAAAGATGGACGGCAAGTCGCTTGAGGGCAAGGGCGAAAACCTGGGGTTCTTTGGCCAGCCCGGCCGTGTGATGAAGAGTGTCTACGAATTCAGTCAACATGGAGAGTCCGGGGCCTGGGTTAGTCATTTGTTGCCTCGGTTGGCAGAATGCGTTGACGACCTGTGTTTTATTCATTCGATGGTAGCTAAGAGCAACAACCACACGCCTGCGGCCTTTCAGATGAACAGTGGTTTTACGTTGAACGGATTTCCGTGCATGGGCTCGTGGCTCAGCTATGGCCTTGGCACAGAGAATGAAAACCTTCCAGCGTTCGTTGCTTTGCCGGACCCTCGCGGTCTGCCGGCTGGAGGGTCCATCAATTGGACGTCTGGGTTCCTGCCCGCAAACCATCAGGGCGTTGCTTTTAGAACTCAGTCTAGCGAACCGGTCCCAGACCTGCGGACACCAAAAAGTACTTCGGCATCTGCAAGATCGGCGGACATGCAGTTTCTGGCAGCGTTGAACAGTGAGTTCGCGGATAGGCATCCAGGTGACGATGCGTTTGCGGCAAGACTACGTTCGTATGAGCTAGCAGCGCAGATGCAAGCGAGCATTCCCGAGGCGACTGATCTTGCGAATGAATCGGCGGCGACGCAAAAAATGTATGGATTGGATGAACCAGCCAACAAGGGTTTTGCGAGAAACTGCTTAACAGCTCGCAGGCTTCTAGAACGAGGTGTACGCTTCGTTCAGATTCTCAATGGTGGCTCGTTTGGATCGCCTCGAATCAATTGGGACGGTCATGAAAACATCAAGGAGAACCACGATACGCAAGCGGCAACGATGGACAAACCTGTGGCTGCGCTCATCCAAGATTTGAAACAGCGAGGGATGCTTGAGGACACGCTTTTTATATGGTCGACGGAATTTGGTCGCAGTCCAGCAACGCAGGGCCTGGGGGCCACTGGTCGCGATCATCATCCAACAGCCTTTACCTGCTTTCTTGCCGGAGCAGGTCTGAAAAAAGGGATCAGTTACGGTACCTCAGACGAGATCGGGTATTTTGCGGCTGAGAATAAGGTTTCCATACCAGATTTTCACGCGACCATCCTGCACTTGCTTGGGCTGAACCACGAGAAACTGACTTTCTACCACAACGGCATCAACCGCCGCTTGACGGATGTGCACGGACAAGTCATTAACGGAATCTTGGCATAGGCCGCAGCTTAGTAGGTCCCGCCTGCCGGGCAGGACTGAAAGTAGGTCCTGCCTGCCGGGCAAGACTTCAGCACGCAAAGTCCCGCTCGGCAAGCGGGACCTACTTTGGCGGGACCTATTTAAAAAAATTTGCGAGCGTAAACATCGCGACGAGGGGCTGGTTATCATTAGGCAGCTGATTGGTTCTTTCGAAACTCAATTTTCACGGTTGTCATGTCCGAAATTCCTGTGTCCCCACCTTTGCCGTCCAGTTTTGTAACAGCAGAAGATTCCCATGTTCATCAAGCAAAGAAACTGTTCGAAGACGCGGTCGCGGAGATCAGCAAGGTATTTGTAGGCCAGGAGGAACTAGTCACCACTTCGTTGGTAGCATTGTTTTCCGGCGGACATGTGTTGATCGAGGGAGTTCCCGGTTTGGGTAAAACCCTGTTCGTCCGGACGTTGGGACGTGTGCTGGGATGCCAGTTTGGTCGTATTCAATTTACGGCAGATTTGATGCCATCCGATATTACAGGCGCTCCAATCTTAGACTTGAAGACTCAAGATTTTCGATTCAGACCAGGGCCGGTCTTTACGCAATTCCTGCTCGCAGACGAAATCAATCGTTCACCAGCCAAGACCCATGCCGCATTACTTGAAATCATGCAAGAGTTTCGAGTCACCATCGATGGAATTAGCCACCCTGTGCCCCGTCCGTTTCTAGTCATGGCTACCCAAAATCCTATCGAAAGCGAGGGAACTTATTCGTTGCCCGAAGCCCAACTGGATCGGTTCATGTTCAAGGCGATGGTATCCTATCCTAGCGAACAAGAAGAAGCTCGCATTCTCGAATTGCATTCCAAACAGATCGATTTTTCGATTGTATTGAAAGACCAAGTTGCCCAGGTCACCAATGCCGAGCAGATATCCAACATTATCAAGTTGAATAGCCAAGTTCGCATTGATCCAAAGCTGCTTACCTACATTAACAAGATTGTTAGGCTAACCCGGTCATGGCCGACATTTCACATGGGAGCATCGCCGCGAGCCGGCTTGGCACTAGTGCAGGGTGCTCGTACCATTGCCGCGTTTCGTGGGAGAGATTTTTCTGTGCCTGACGATGTGGTCGAAATCGCATTGCCCGCTCTTAGGCACCGCGTCATCATGTCTGCCGAAGCGGAGGTAGAAGGCCTCAAGGTCGATCAAGAGCTAACATCGCTTCTGCGCAGCATTGAAGTGCCGCGAAACTAAGACATGTCAATATATGATTCTATAGGTTCGTATCTTTTTTGGGCGCCGTGGATTGGCCTGATCGCATTGATTTCGCCTTTGCTGTTTATCGCGTGGGGTTGGCGTATCTTTCCAACCCTCCGATGGCTTTGGGTATTGTTACCCCTTTGCGTATCTACCTTACTCATTCTCGCATCTCCGCTTTTCATTTATCTATTGGTAGTCTTCGACTTGCTCGCACTCTCCGTTGTCGTGCTTGATTTGCTAACGATAACCGGCCCGAGCGGTTTGCGTGTCGAACGGCAAATGCTCAAGAGCGCTTCCCTAGGCGGCACGCATGATGTGAAATTATGCCTCGACAACCGAAGCGTTAGAACCCAGTTGATTGACGTGCAAGATGATCTGCCGCCCGGGCTTGTTTCCGATCCGGAGATGCAATCGGTGGTTCTGTCACCAGGTAAACGGATAGAGGTCGAGTACCAGATACGGCCGTTGCGGCGCGGTTCGTTTCAATTTGAATCCGTTTTCTTGAAACTGAAGAGCATGTTTGGGCTTTGGCAACGGCAAGTGAAACGTGTTTGCCCTGGCGTATTACTTGTATATCCAGACATGAAACAGTTGGCCGAGTATGCGTTGCTTGCACGGACCAATAGGCTCAGTCTGATCGGTGTTCGCAAGACTCGAAAGGCTGGGCAAGACAATAACTTTGAACGACTCCGCGACTACACGCAGGACGACAACTACAAGCACATCGATTGGCGTTCCACGGCCCGACGAAACAAGCTAACCGTCAAACAGTTCCAGACCGATCAAAGTCAACGCATTGTGTTTATGCTTGACTGTGGGCGGCTAATGACGAATGAGTACCACGGCCTTAGCCTTCTCGACTATGCGCTCAACTCGATTCTGATGCTGAGCTACGTGGCCTTACACCAAGGAGACTCGGTTGGAATGCTATGCTTTTCAGACAAGATTGAATCGTATGTGCCCGTCCGTGGTGGTACAGCCCAAATGAATAGATTGTTGCATGCAGGTTTTGATCGATTTCCAAGCCTTAAGCAGTCTAGCTATGACGAAGCGTTTCTTTATTTTTCAAGGAATTGTCGACGACGTTCCTTGGTCGTGCTTGTAACCAGCGTCATTGACGATGTCTCCGCCGCACAGATCTCGGGTTATCTAAGCACGCTGAGAGGAAGGCACTTGCCTGTTCTTGCGTTGCTTCGAGACCGTGCGGTCTTTGACTATGCTGACAACCCGAGCATGGATGAAAGCGTGCTCTATCGCAGCGCAGCAGCAGCACAATTGTTGGTTTGGCGGCACGAAGTCATACAGCGACTTGAAAACGCTGGCGTGCTCAGCGTCGATGCTTTTCCGGATATGCTGACCACGCCACTCATCAACCGATACTTGGAAGTCAAAGCGAAACACTTGCTTTGATAAGCACCCATGCGTGGGTTTATTCGTTTAACCGCGTGGGCATCGCCCCGCGCTTTACCCACATCTTTGACTTTGCTCCCCTCGCCCCTTTTTAGGGAGACTGCTGGGGGTGAGGGGTTTTGCACTGTGATTTGATTGGATTTTGGATCGTGGATTGAATGTATCGACTCGTTTCAGAAAGTATAACAAAACACTGAACCGGAGTCTTGCAACTCTGAACTCCACCCCTCACCCCCCGACCCCCTCTCCCCTAAAAAGGGGAGAGGGGGAGAAATCGCAATGGTATCGCGCAAATCCATTACGGAATTGCCATGTCGCCGAGCTGGGCCGGATTGGCGAAGACTTGAATGGGAACCGTCATCCCATAGCGACGATAAATTTTATTTAGTCGGTTTCCGTCCAGTGGATTTGCATCTATTTGCCGAATGCAAATGCGAGCAACCTGCGATGGAAATTTCGACGCAAGCTTGGCGTATATTTCTGGATCGCGTTCGCTGCTATCTCCCACTAAAAAAAAGGTTCTGCCAGGGAGGCGTTTGATCAAGGTTCGGATCACGCCTCCCTTACTCTTACGTCGAATAATTTGCCATCGTTTGAAAATCTCGTCTCGCAAGCGAAACCATTTCAGATGCATGCTGCCAAGAGGAAAATGTTCGTCGACCAAAAACTGGTTTAGAGCATCATAGATTTGCCAAGGGCTACTACTTACATAGTGAAACAATGCACCTTGTTCAGCCCATCGCTGGTAAGCGCTCGCCATTCCCTCAATTGCTTCGAAAGGCTCGGCAAACGTTCTTAACAACATGCGTTTTCGGCTATTAACCTCGGTTAACTTTATCGTGTCGTCGATATCGGTAACAACGCTAAACCCGCGTCGCTCAGCCAAGAAAACCTGACTACTGACTTTTCCAAAACCAATATCCCACTTCTGAACACAGTCCAAATCCTGGCTATCACTACGATAAGGCAGAACACCATAGGTTTTGAAATTCTGCATCTGCTTGGACGAAATATCCAACTTGCAATTGAACAAGCCGCTGGCCTTCGATTTCCGCCTTAAGACATAATTCTGACCTGCAAGCTCCACCTGAACACGCGTACCGGCGACCGGAGCTGAAATAAACCCACGGACTCGTTGACGAAACAAATCCCCCTCAGCCACTTGCGCGGAAACGTTTAGTGCACGAATCAGTCCACGTAACATGAGACGTTTCCCGAACGTAGCAGGCGCAGTCTGCGAAATCCGACCCTGAATTTGGATACGCCAGAGCGATCCATCAGCGTTTGAGTAGCCAATAGTAGGATAAAGTCGGACCTCGGGGTCCGACTCATTGCGAATCGCCTGATCAGGCGTCATCCGAAGTATTTCAACTGACTTTCGCGTCGATCCGTCAACGGCTTCGTTGGATTCGCGAATAGGCATGTAACATTTGCCCTGTTGTCGTTTTTGGCATCGATCACAACATGAGCCGCAAACCGTGGGCTAGCGCCCTTCGGCTAATCAGCCGCAACGCGCTAGCGTCCGGTTCGGCCCGACTTAAGATCGACGCCGTCGTTTTTGGAGGAGTGTGGTTAAGAACTACGCAATAACTTTTACTGAAGTCCCTGTCTCGATCGACTTGTAAATTGCTTCGACGGCGAGTAAATCCTTGAGTCCTTCTTCACCTGAAACCTTAGACGTCCTGTTTTCCAAAATACATTTGGCAAAAGCATCCATTTCGGTCGCAAACTGGTCCACGGCATCCAATTCAACCTTACCCTTTGAGGTTTCCATTCGATTGCCGTTATAACTGAACGCTGGATCCATTCGAATGAATCCCTTTTCAGTGAAAGCATTAAAACGGTTCAATCCGTTGAAGTTGTAACTAGTACTGCAATATGCCAACACGCCGGATGGGAATTGCATGAGCCAAGTAATAGACTCATCGACCTGAGCGAACTTAACAGCGTCTGTTTTGGTTTCTTGCGCAGTAATGACCGTTGGCTCCTCACCGGTCAAATAGCGACATGCTTGAAGTGCATAGACACCGACGTCCATTAGAGCTCCACCGCCGGCTAATTTCTTGTTCAGTCGCCACTGCTTGGGATCGCCGATCTTGAATCCGAATCCTGCTTCGATCACCTTAATTTCCCCGAGCTCTTTGCTCCGTGATGTCTCGATACACTTCAGGTGATGGGGTTCGTATTGACATCGGTAGCCGATAGCGAGCTTTCGGCTCGCTGCCTTGCAAGCGGAGATCATGTCGCGACAATCAGCAGACGAATTCGCCATCGGTTTTTCGCACAATACATGCTTCCCGGCTTTGGCCGCGCGAATCGTATATTCCGCATGCATGCTGTTTGGCAGAACGACATAGACCAAGTCCACCGAATCGTCCGATGCTAACTTGTCAAAGCTACTGTAATTGTAAATATGATCTCGGCTGATTCCGTATTTGTCCGACCATACTTTCTCCTTTTCGGGTGTACCTGTAACGATTGCGGTTAGCTTGCAGTTCGCCGACTTTTGAAACGCCGGTGCAATTTGATTTGTACTCAGGTTTCCAAGTCCAACCAACGCGACACCCAGCTTCTTGTTCTCGCTGGCATGCGTTGGCGAAGAAAAAAAACCTTCCTGAGCAACTCCAGCAGCGACGCCCGCTGCAACCGAAGTGTTCAAGAAATCGCGACGATGGAAATTTGGTTGATTCATGTTTCTGGTCATTGTAGGAAGGTTCGGTTTTGGCAGGTTCGATAGTGTGAATTTTAGCAAGCAGCCTGATCAAGGCAGATATTCTAGTCGAAAACTCGCCGTTCTTGCCAGACAAAGGCCGCAATCGTGATTCCCAACGCACCAATTTGGGCAACTTGCGATAAATATGGTTGAAAATTCCTTGAACCGCAGGTTTGACCAATTAGCGTGGAATTGGTCGGGGGACCAGCTATCACGAGGTTAAAACATGTTTTCGAAGTTGATTTTGTCATTCACAGCGGTTGTCGCATTGGGTTGCGTTTGCCCGACTGCACATGCCCAGGGTCCGTATGCTTTCCAATTCGGTTATACTCAAGGGTATCAGAATAGCTTTCAAAATCGCTTGCCAACCCCACCATATTTCTCGGTTTATCCACCCGTCTATTATGGAAGACGATTCGAACGCCCGTATGGCGATAGCCCCTACGCTTCGTTCCCGCAATTGCGATCCTCGCCCGATTACCATCCAGTCCCAAAAGAAGCTTCGGTCCGAACTCAAACTGTGATGAATCCACACGTCGATCATTCGCCTAGTGCAAAAGTCCAAGTGACCTCCAATGGCGAACCGGTTGCTGTATCGCCACCAAGAATAGGGCGTACCGTCGAGATTATCAATCCGTATGCTGCGGAGCAATTCGCGAGCAAGAGCCGATAAGTATCAACGGCCATGTGACGATTACACCCTCGAACGAGTTTGACTTTCGATCTCAGTTCGATTGTGCCAAAGGTAGAGGATTCGCGTTCGCAAAGGAGGATGAACGTCTTCCGGTGCTTCTGGTACCCGGAAAAGAAGATCGTCCGGTCGGCTCTCGATCATCGCAATGAGTTGACGCATGCCCTCTACGTCGAATTGAATTTGAGTTGGATTGGGAAGCAAACGCTCCCAGTCAAGACGCGGTTCGGATTGCAATTTCTGTAATTTCCTAGCTTCTTCCTCCAGCTGTTCTGCGGCATCGGCGTCAATGTCGCTATTCCACATATATCTTAAAAGTCCACCGATCGATTTCGCTTGGCCGGAGGCGCGATTATGTAGTTCTCGTTTGACTCGTTCCTCAATCTCTTCACGAGACGCATGGCCATATGGAATACTTGAAGTAATCGTTTCAATCAATTCTGACGGATTGAAATTGCCTGCCACCTTGGACAGGATCGCTTTTTGTATTACGACGCATTCCACCTCGGAGGATAAACCCAGCTTTAACAACCCGTGGATGGACGGGAATACTCCTGACACTTGAGCCCCAAAATCGTCGCAAAGGAATTCGATTGCCGTCGCGTTTCGGGAGTAAGGAAGCGAGGATAACCACCAAGCGGTCCCAGTTACAACCATAAGGAGCATGTACCCTGCGAATCCGTCCAGACCAATACGTTGCACGGTTAGTATTCCAAGCATCGCACCCAAGGCAACCGTCACGATTCGAAATCGATCAATGACAAGATAGTATTTGTAGTAATGACCCAATTCATGCCCCATCAAGTCCTGAATTTCGGATGGCTCCAGTTTGTGGAGAACCTGGCGATTCAAGTAGATTCCATTCAGCGACTTAAAGAGACTACCGAAACCGACATGCATTGCGCCAGCATTCATTGTTGGGTTTGCCACGATGTAGACGGGCAGGTTTTCATCGGGGAGTCGTAGGATTGCGACAGTGTCTCGAAAGATTTTTTGCAATTTGTATTTGTCGTATTGTCCGAATCGAGTGCTTTCCTTGAGATCTTCGATTCGCTTTTTCTTAGTGGCGAATTGCATTGCAATGGATGCTGCAAATGGGCAAACCATTGCCCCGATTGCGACTGTTGTGATGATCGGTTCGCGCAGGACCCATTGCCAGTCGATAATAACAGCTACGATCCCGATCAATGCGATTTCAACAAACAACAAAAGCCAAGCGAACCGATTCGCTCGACTCATCTGGTCGATCAGATCGGAACGACGCGGAACTGGAAATGCTGACGCCATGCGTGCACAGCTTTCGCTTAGATGGACGAACTGAAAATATAACTTAGGAAATTAATTGGCGCTTTGCCGCGGGTTTGGTAATAGACTTTGCCTGGACCCATGTAGCGGTTGATCAGGCCTTCACCTGACAGGATGGAATCGCGTACGCTTTCCGTCGCTTTGACCAATTGGTATGTGACCGAATCTGAGAAGGCGACGGCGTATCGATTGTCCAAGAAGAACTTCTCGCCCTCGGCAAGCTCTTTCACAATAATCGCTCCGTAGGTTTGACAGAATACGGTTCCACTACCGCTCGCATGAAGCAGGAAAAGGCCTTTCTTGGACATGACTCCCTTCATTCCACCATACTTGATTTGCAATTTGCACTCACCGATGTTTGCCAGATAACCGCCACGGATAATGTAGAAACCCGAATGCTCAGATAATTGTAAACAGAGAATATCGCCTTGAACGGACGGAGCGAGCGTAAGCACTTGCTCGTCGCGTTTAGCCAAGAATTCGGCGGTGAACATGCTTTCACCGCCCAACAAATTTTTGGCACCGCTAAGCCATGCGTTCCCTTTTCCCCGACGACCGACGGAAGCTGAGAGTTGGAGTCCCGAGGTCATCGAAAGCATGCTGTCGGGTTGAGCCATCACCAACTCCCCCTGATTCATGTGAATCTCAAGCACGGAAAAAACGGGACCATGCAAGACTGAGTATTCCATGAATCGTACCGACCGTTGGAGCGAGAGGCGATTAGTCGTCTACGCCTGGGGCGACACGTTGCTTGAGGAAGTAGCCGCCTATCGCAATTGCGCCAAGGATACCTAAGAAAATAAACAACGCGACGAGTCGCGGTACACCTAGCACCTCAGAAATCGTCGTGATGCATATATCGTATATGACGACCCGTATAAACCAACCGACAATGGATCCTATTCCACCACCTCGTGCAGCAAGCATAGTAAAACGACTCATCTGTGCGCTCCGGTTTGTTATGAGTTTATATGTTAAGTGTGATCGCGTTGAAATCCGCTACAATTCTAGCCCGCCGGGATAATGATTAGTAGAGGAAAAGCCCTGTTTTTGTACTAGTGTACTCATCACGCTCCGCGTGATGTCGGGAACCCTAAATTTGGGCGTCGATCACAACATGGGCCGCAAACCGTGGGCTAGCGCCCTTCGGCTAATCAGCCGCAACGCGCTAGCGTCCGGTTAAGCCCGACTTATGATCGAACCCTAAATCTTGACTCTGACAAAGCGCTAGCGCGGATTATTCATAGCTAGTCACGGAATTTGGTCTTTTCGGAATTGTGGTGGAATTTTGAGCGAAGCAGCGATTATTCGCTCGTTGAGT
>JAYTVL010000088.1:0-7812 GCA_043744075.1 Pirellula sp.
CTTGCGGGTAAGGTGTTGTAAACTAACAACTTATACGCAGCCGGGGCCACTTTAGTTTGCATTTGCATGAATAATCCGCGCTAGCGCATTGAGGCTCAACATTTGGATGGAATCAATCACGGATGGGGTCGAGGGTTTGTCGAATCCAACATGCCGTCCGAGGAGGAACGATCTAATCACAACATCGCGAGAGCGATTAAGCTGGCTGCTCATCGCGTGGATTTAACGGTGCACAAGTGTTTTTCGGATGAGGCTTTGGCCAAACTCTTTGTTGCTGGCCAAAAAAACTTCTTCGATTTCATATTCATTGATGGGTCGCATCAAGCGCCCGATGTTCCGGCCGATGCAGTTCTTGCATTCGTTTTATCCAATTCAGTAACTTAGTCACGAAACTCGTTGCCGCCATGTATTTTCTAATAGAGAAGCAAAATTCGTTGCAAAAAGTTCCCCATCGCATAGCGGCGATACCCGGACACGTTCTCGCAATTGAGATCGCAAGGCTGCCAACCGAGCAAGATCCGACGCGAATTGAACTGTCTTGGATACATACTTTTCCGGTGATGAAGCGACCCAATCTGATAGACCAACGTTGCTCAAGTGGCTCAATGAATGACGGCCAGCAAACCATTGACCAGGCCACGTGATAGTCGGTACTCCCATCCACAAGGCCTCGATTGTTGTAAGACCACCGCTATACGGAAATGTGTCGAGTGCAATGTCCACTTTGCTATACAGGCCCAGCAATTCTTTGGACGATGGCAAGAATGAAAAATCCACGCGGTCTTCCGCGTCAAACGCCTTCAATGCGTTTCGAACTCGAAGCTGATTAGCCGGATCGTTCCAACCACAATAGCTCAGCAATAGTCTTGAACCAAGTATTTTTGAAAGCACCGCACCCCAGACTCTCAATAGCTGTGGATTCACCTTTGCTGGATTGCACATCGCGCCAAAAGTAATGAAACCGTTACGCTTTGCGGGCAACTCACTTACGTCTGGGCAAACATCCGGCGCCAGATAGCTTATGTAGCCGCTTGGCATCCGCAATACTTCTTCTACATAGTGCTTTTCCATTCCAACGGGAACGTGAAAGTAGTCGGCGATCAGTCCGTCCATTTCGTTCAATCCGGTGGTGCCAACGTACCCAGCCCAGCTGATTTGGAGTGGCGCAACACGTTTTGCAAAAACAAGAAGTCGGTTGTACGCAGTATGACCCGCCAGGTCAAAGAGGATATCAATTTTGTCGCCAAGAATTTTCTCGGCGAGGCGCTCATCGCTTAGTGAGGCAGAGTCGATCCATTGATAAACGTCCTTCTCTATCCTCGATGCCAACCAGTCGCGTCCAATACGATCCGAATAAACAATCGTCTGAAACCGTTGCCGGTCCAGATACCGAAACACATTGGCCGAAAAATAGCCCACTGGATGGGCGCCTAAGTCAGCCGAAACAAAGCCAATACGGAGTGGTCGACTGGTGGCAATGGGACGTCGAATGGATAAGGGGCCTTTTACACCGATGGCGTACTTTGCAGCCCAATCGCAGTGTTCTTGCAAAAGTGATTCGGGTGTCGTTTCAGGACGATAGTGTTGGCACATAAGAAGACTATCGTGAGCATCGCGATAGTCGCCTCGTAATTCCATGGCGTTTCGAAAAGATTGATCAGCCGCGTCGAGTTCCCCCAAACTCATTTGAATCCCACCTGCTAACAAAATCGATTCATAGCTGGTCGAGTCCAACTCCCTGGCGCGACGAACACTATCCAGCGCTTCGCTCAACGCTCCCTGTTTTTTTAGGGCAGAGCCATAGTTTGCAAATACAGTGGCATAAGTCGTATTGGTGGTAACAGCCTGTCGATAGACACGTACAGCATTGGTGGTGTCTCCAAGTGTATTGTGAAGTAAACCCAGGCTGTTAAGCGCATGAATGTCGTTAGGATCAAGCTGCATAGCCCGATCCAACCATTGCTTGCCTTCCTCGATCTGGTGACGGGAAATCAAGGTCGACGCTATTCGACAAATAGCGTCGAGGTTGGTAGGCGACAAAGCAACTGCGGTTCGATAGTGTTCAATCGCTTGGTCGAATTGCTGCAGTCGTTTTGAAACAGCACCAAGGCTCATAAAAAGCTCGCAGCTTTTCGGACAACGAGAAACGGCCGTTGTACCAATCTCAAGGGCTTCTGATAGCCTACGTTGCTCGACGAAGAGATTCATTAGACTAAGGTAGGGGCCCGATTTCGAAGAGTTCAAAGCAATCGCTTTGATGAAACAATCCTCCGCCTCGGTGTCTTTATTTGCCAACCGCAATGATTTCCCTAAATTAAATTGCGTATCGGCATTGCTGACGTCAAGTTGAAGGGAACGTTGGTACGCAGCGATTGCTTCGTCGATTCTCTCGGCGCGACGAAGAGCAACTCCGAGATTCCCCCAGAAGACACTGCTATCCGGAACCGTAGCAATTGCCTTCTCAATTAATTCCACCGCTTTTGCAATGTTTCCTTGACCGAGGAAAACTAAACCTAACAAATGATTCGCGTCTGCGTTGTGAGGTTGCTCTTTGAGGATCTCGAGATAGACGGACGCTGCCTCTGCATTCCGTCCGACATTCTGAAGTGCAAAACCACGTTGTAGCTCTTGAAACAAATTCATAACTTTCCTAGCCTGGATTATTCACAACCCGATGCGTAAGCGAGGGACAAGCAACAAAATCCCTCGCATACGCATCGGGTTGAGAAAAGCAGTCCATCGCAGCAGTACTTTACAACCAAAACTAGATTGCCGATGAATAATCCAGGCTAGCATCGTGCCACTGACTTTAACATGCCATCAAGCCTTGACTTCATTCGTTGAAAAACGGACTCCCAGTCTCCAATCTTTGGTTGCCTAAACATCGTCATCGTCGGGTACCAAGGATTCTCTTCGCGGTCATCATTCATCCATCTCCATTCCGCTGCAAAGGACTTGGCCAGCCACACGGGACGACCGAGTCCCCCTGCCAAGTGTGGCACAGCCGTGCAAGGCGAAACAATCAGATCAACGTTTTCCATGATTGCAGCGGTGTCCATGAATGCCCCGGCCTCTTTGTCTACGTTTTCAAACTGAATCACTTCGAAGTCGATTTTTTCTAGCTGCTCGGTCCCGTCTCCTCGTTGGAGGCAAATCAATCTGACCTTTGGCGTCATCGCGAGTTTGCGAAACTGATTCAACGGCACTCGTCGCAGTTCGTCGATTGCAAAGTCGCGATTGCCTTGCCATGCAATCCCAATCCGAAATCCTTCGATCGAGGACATTTTAGACGCCCATTGCTCAACTAAGATTTTGTCCGCTCGTAAGTATGGGACCTCCCTGGGCACCGTTTCAAAGGACGTGCCATAGACACGCGGCATACTCAGCAACGGCACCTGCAGATCGTACGGCGGCAGAGGGTCCCCATCGGCAATAATTTGATCCAAATAGTCGCAACCACGCATGAACTTGGCCAACGGACGATGCGATAGAAAGTGCACCTTCCCACCATTTTTTTTAACGAGCTTAGCATAACGAATAAAGTGTAGCGAATCACCTAACCCTTGTTCCGCATGGATGAGTAAAACCCGTCCGTCCAACGTTTCGCCTGTCCACTCTGGCTTGTCCAATTTTCTGGGCCCCATCTTTCCAAGCCGCCGCTTCTCATAGAGCGGCCAGCCTTTTTCAAAATCACCGCATTGCAAGTGGAGAAACCCCTGCATCATTTGACTTTCCACATCCTCAGGGCGAATTGCGAGGCCAAGCGAAACTGCGACTGCGGCTTCCTTCGGGTGTCCAAGTAGATTCGAGACCGCTGCCAATTGGCAATATGCAATGCAACCAAATTCGCGCCACATCGTTTCGTCAATGGTCGCTACTTTTGGGAGCGTCGTTACATGCGATTCCTTGCGAGCTTCTCCAATTTCAATTGCGCGTCGAAGCGCACTACATGCTTCGTCAAACCGATTCTGCGCGGATAAAACAAGACCTAGATTACATAGAGCCGCGAAAAAGTTAGGTATCAATTCCAACGCGCGTCGACAAGCAGCCTCGGCTTCATCAAACCGCTTCAAATTTTTTAAAGTGGTTGCAAGATTGTTGTGCATCGCCGCGTTGTCGGGCTCCATGGCCGCCAATTCTTGCCAACACGCAAGAGTCCGCTCATCAGGCTCAGGTTGCTTCAACAGAATTTGTCCAAGTCCCGCGAGCGCCTGACGATTCTTCGGCAAGACCTGAAGGATCTTTTCAAACTGCAGTTTGGCTTCTGCTTCCTCCCCGAGCGTTAACAGCACCGACGCGTAAGTTACTCGCGTTTCGGTCGAGATCGGTACCAGCTCCAACGCTTTCGCCAGTTGATCGGCTCCTTCCCGAATTTTTCCCATCTTGACCAAGACCGTTCCGAGGTTTTTGTTGGCGTCAAAATCAAGCGGGTCAATCGAGATAGCCTTTCGATAACAATCAGCAGCCAATTCCAATTGGCCCAATCGCGAATGCGCAGTCCCCAAATTCGTAAAGTGAGCCGCGTGATACGGATGTCTCGCGATAGCCTTCTCAAGAAACTCAACCGCCTCTGCTGCTTGACCGCTTTGAACCATCATCGCGCCCAGAAGATGGGCACTGTCCTTACTTTCGGGGTAGACCTCGAGAATCTGCCGATACAACTTGCCCGCTTCCCCAAGGTTTCCTTCTCTGTGAAGCTTTAATCCTATCTGGAGCAATTCAATTTCCGACGACACGAGTTTCTCTCCTATCTAATCACAACCGACGCTAACCACAACCGAAGACTCATATCGACGAAACATCCGAAATTGCTTTCTAGCCTGTTAAAAGGGCGGATCGCCGCAACTGTTCAAGTATCTTGTCAACCGTTGCTTTATGAACAGCCGTCATGTCGACGATGCTAGTCCCTTGTACGTTAATGTTTAACTTTCCGCTCGCAGCTAGTTCTCCAATGAATTGACCAATTCCTTCACGCGTCCGTGTACCATCGATGACCGGAAGAACAATCCTTGTCAGTGGATCTGCATTCAGCATCGAGTGTCGCTGTGTTGTTAACATACCTCCTTGCTTTGCTTGTAGTCTCGCCAAAGAAGAAACCTTCGGCATGTCGGAAATATCGACCACGTATCGGTCAGGTAGAAGTCGTAGATCTATATCGCCTCGTACGACCAGTGGCAACATATTCGAATTCACTACATTTGCTATCGACATTTGCTCCTGATTACCAACTACCAAGAGTTCAGACAATTTTTTCTCGACTCGCTCGCAAATTTCAGCTATTGTCAGCGAATGTGGCCACGACTCCGACAACGTGAACACTAACGCCTTGAGCGCAGAGTTCTTTGTTTGAATTCTCCGCCCATTGGCGCACTTGAACGCAACCTCCACGTCGGGGCTAAGGTTGTTCTCCAAGCTCGCATCCTCTATCCGAATATTACCGGCATAGTGGCCTCCCTCCAATCGAGCTGGACTAAGATTTCTATCTAGCTTGCGATCTTTATGACACAGCAAAGTCTGACGGAACATACGATTCGTAACAAAGTCCGTGTACTGGCTTCGATGGTACACATCGGTTGTCAACTTGGTGAGCGACTCTGCAGCCTTAGCCGGAAGATTGCTAGTGATCATATGGGCGAGACTAGATTCGCCTAGGAACTGAAGATGCTTTGCCTTTGCCATCTCCATGAACTGGTAGAAGAACATTGGTCTATTGTTCTCCTCCAAATGTTCGTGGAAGAGGTATGAATCCGGATGCTTGGCAAGCAAATCAAGCTCACTCTTTAAAACTTGTGCGTAGGGTGTGCTTTGACCTTCGGTGCTCTCTACAATGAAGGAAAGCAGAGCTCGAGCTTGCTGGATCTTGCTTTTGGGATCTGCAAGATTCGATACGTGGTGTAGCATCATTTGGCGAATCATTCCACGCATGAACCAACCTGGATATGCGTTGTAGCTAATATAGGCCACTCCATTGGGCGTCAATCGTTCCTGGCATATTTGAAGAATACGCTCTTGGGCAACTGGTGGAACCCAGGAAAATACGCCGTGACAAAGGATATAGTCGAACTGCCCAAAAGATTCATCGATCTCCTGGAAATCCCTTGCAATCAACTGAATGTTTTTTAGTCCGAGTGAATCAACCGTTTTTTGACCATCCGCTATCTGCTTGCCGGATAAATCTACGCCAACGATTCTGGCATTGGGCATTTGATCGGCCAGCGGGATGATATTTCCGCCACTAGCACATCCGAGTTCAAGGATCGATGCAGTATCCGGCAACGGTGCATCCAAGTTGAATAACTTGGCCATCGTATAAATGTGGTCCGGATGCGAAGCCTCAAAGGGATGACTCGGATACGGTATATCGTCATATGAGTAGGAAGATACTTTCGGAGCGTCAGCAATTTCTGTCAAAATCTATCCCCTCAACAATACGGTGTGTCTCTAATGGGACTACGGAAATCGAGTCCACATTCAGCGAAAGTAGTGACTTTACGTGATTCGGTGCGTATAGCTTAACACCTAAGTTAGACAGGTCAACAATTTGCGTTGTCGAACGCTCAAAAACCCTAGAACGAATAGCCCGAACAAGGCAATACTGGAAGGTTCAGGAACAGCAGTCGGGTAAAGATATTGCCTCATTCCAAAGTCGTCGTTGCGCAACGGCACAAGATTGGATAGAGGATTGCTTCCGCTAACCCCCAACCCGTTCGACTCCATCAGTATGTCGACTCCGTTCAATGCAAAGTTTGCCGCAGGAACGCTGAACTGGCTCAGTCCTGCCGAATTCGCAGGATCAAGTGGATTGACCAAGGCTGCCCAAGTATTCGTTAGAGTGCCAACTGGATTGGCTGCGCTATAATTGTCGTCCAGATAACTCCCTCCCATATCCACATCACCCAATCCAATTGCATGGCCAATCTCATGCGTCAATATTCGTCGGAACGCATCCAGACTATAGACGGCTTGCGGGTTGCTATTCATATGCAAATCAACCCCCTGAATACTAATACTCGGAGAATAATTGGCGACTCCCGATGTCAGCGTCACTCGAGTTCCGAAATAGGCAACCGAAGTCAATCCGCCAAGACCGCCCACCCCAGCGTCCGAAGCAAGCAAGTCAATCTCCGCGCCGTTGATATTGAGCGAACCGAATCCAACTCCGCGAACAATGGAAGTCGAATTATCCGATACGAATCTCAAACTCGTTCCAAATCCCGATACCGGATCAACTGTTGTCCAAGCGTTGAACGCTTGATTCACCGACTGTTCAAAACTGTTAACGCTTGGAACACTGGTCCAAGCGAACTGATCTCGATAGGCCTGAAACGTACCACCCTCGACAGCATAACGAAGTCCGCCGTCAAGCGACCGTTCGTTACCGGAAATCAATCTTGGCGCTGCATCCCACCGCCCCCCTAGCTGATCTACAAATCCTGCGAAACAGTCGGTCCGCAAAACAACCACAAGAGTGAAAACAATTAGAATTCGCATGATAATAGTTCCAAAAAAATAAACCCTTGAATCGCCTTTTTATTTCGATTCTATTAGGATAGTCTTCGTTGGAGATTTTATCTTCCCTCCGGCCTCCTCATTCAATGAAGTCCGCAACGCCTAAGGCGACACAGTCTATGCGACCGTTACAGCCCGCAAAGCAGCTCACAAAATAATCCGTTCGGCGTTGCGTCGCCGGGCAAGACGTTGAACGGGAAGCTGCGCAAACAAAAGAACCGAAAGGTTTTATCCTCTCGGTTCTTTAGATTTTATCGTTTCGCGTTTAGAAACTACATGGCATTTTTGCGGCGTAGATGTCGA
>JAYTVL010000089.1:0-2378 GCA_043744075.1 Pirellula sp.
TCACTCGAGGCCAAGGCGACTGGCTAGGTCTTACCTCGTACGACTCTTTCATTCGCTACCTCTCTCCGGCTTACGCCGACGCACCCTGACACCTTTGTTGTCAGAGAGCGGTGTGTTGGCTACCAGATTGCGAACGGTCAGTTGTGTTGGCTGGCTAGAGACAATGTTGTTTGTTTCGTTGGTTTCTCGCTCCTGATTCGCAACATCGGCACGGACCAGAATTTGGTAGGTTCCAGGGAGAACCCCGGGCAAGTTTACAGTCGTCGATCCTGTGTAAGACTGACCGTCTGCCAGTCCGCCGGAATGGGGCACTGTGGCTAATAAAGTATCGCGGATGTCCCAAATGTTGTCTTTCGACAAGTAAACGGCATCGATCCAGTTACCGATCAGTGTGGCCCCGGAAAGATTGCGCCCTTGCCAAGTGACGTTTACTGGATCGCCCGCAATGAGCTGAGACGCTCCAAGTATTAGGTTACTTAGCCCGAGGTCTACCGGCACAAGGTTAACTACCGCGTTGTAGACATCGTCGTTAGCTTCACCGAAAGTGCCATCGCGGTCCTGGTCGAGCATGTTTCCAGCAAGATCTCTTATATCTGGACCGATGGCAGCGGAATACTTTCCGACTAGTGTTTGCGGAGCGAAGCTAAGACGAAAGCGATTGAGTCCGACTTCTTGAATTCCGGTGACAGGAACGACATCATTGTTTGGTTTCTTGATCACGACATCGTCTGTCGTGAAAGTCGACTTATCGAGCCGTTCGCTGAACGAAACATCCACCGACGACAAAGTCCCCGCCAGTTCCGTCGGAGTATGTTGCACGATTCTCGGCGCAATCGTATCCACGGTCAAATCAAACTCATAACCATCCGACGGTTCACCTGGTATCCCATTCGCATTTTGGTCTAGGAAGAATCCTTCCTCATCCTTCACCGTGGGCAAAACTCGAAAATGGTAGTTTCCGTTCGCTTGTGCGGAAAGAAAGACTCGATATGTGTTAGAGCTACTCAATTGTACGTCCGAAGGGAGTGTCGTGCCTAATGGGCCTGTAATCGAGAGACCTCCATTCAACAATGATGACGCAACAACTGCATGATTGAACTCCAGTGTGAAGTACGCGATGCTTGATACATACTTTCCAAATGCCCCCAATGGTGAGTGATTTCGAACGTGGGAATGTGGAACCCCTTTGACTATGTGTACAGTTCCGGGTGCGCCATTAGTCGCTTGATAGTTGTGTGGAGCGTTGTTGCTGGGAGCTGTGATTTGGTCGAGATTGAAGTTGCCCAAATCCTTGGCGTAGACTGCAATTCGACCTCCGCCTCCCGCTCCAGGGAAATTGTTCTGATTCTTTGCTCCCGCCGCAGCTATCTCTCCCGCCTCCGACAGGGCACCAGTTGAAACATAGATTCCGCCACCTGAGCCTCCCGCAGCATAGGACGAAGTCCCGTTGGCTAGTATCTTGCCATCCAATATCAGACTGCCCGCCGTTATCCGCACCAATCCGCCACCAACTCCTTCAGTGTTTCCAACAAAGCCATACGATGTTCCCGAACCGCTCCCCCAGTCATTCGGATCAGCGTAATCACCATACGTTGCACCAACCGTATACGGATGTTGAAGACCTCCTAGACCGCCATAGTTACCTCCACTCGAACCAGTTGACGCGCCCACTGACGTATTGCCCGTCGTCAACCCCTGAAGATAACCCTGTCCGCTGACATCAATCCGACTTGTTGTGTCGATGATGACCTGCGTAGCAACCGTTAAGCTTAGCTTGAAAGTACCAAATGTTGTGTTCCTTGAGTGTTTTGCGACCGCTCCATTGATAATGTGTACGGACCTAAAACGGTGCGGCCCATCGATCGCTACGGTTGTTCCATCAATGGCGATATCTTGGTTTTCGTAAGTGAGATTCGTTTCGGAAATCGTCGTGGCGGTCGTGACGATAGTAACGGCCTTGATAACGACGGATTTGCCATAGTAGATGTCGGCGGTGGGTTCGCCGTTTTGACCGTTTTGGTTTTGGTCCATGAGATTGCCGGCGAGGTCGGCGATTTGGGGACCGACTTTGATTTCATACGTGCCGCGTTCGGTTTGCGGTGCGAATTGCAGGCGAGCGGCCGTGGCTGAAGTGGAGGCGATTGAAGCGATCGCGACCGCCTCGCCCAATGGATTGGTGAACTGGATATCAGTCGCGGACAGCGTGTTGAAATCGATCGGTTCGTTGAACGTCAGGTCGACAAAAGCAAACTCGACGTTGCGCGACTCGGTGAGAGAAAAAAAAGGTGTCAGGGTGCGTCGGCGTAAGCCGGAGAGAGGTAGCGAATGAAAGAGTCGTACGAGGTAAGACCTAGCCAGTCGCCTTGGCCTCGAGTGAT
>JAYTVL010000090.1:0-7783 GCA_043744075.1 Pirellula sp.
GGACTGGAGAAACCAAATGTATCTAATGCGAATCCTTTTTTCTGGCCTGTAATTAGGTTTTCCACGCGACCTACAATCTGCCCTAAGTCATTAATGCCACATGCCGAGTTAAAGAACCAGTCGGCACCGTACAACTGAGCCAGCTGATCTCGTACGTGCAGCAAATCGGTGTCAGAGTTGAGAGAGAAAAGCCTGCCGGTAGGTTGGCTATAGACAAATGCGCGATTTGAGAAATGGCCCACCACAACGCCATGGTTGTTGATTTGATTGACCCATACGCCAGAACCAGCTGGGGGAGCAACGATCTCAACATGATAACGTACGTTCGGTAAAGGTGGAGGAGGAGGCGTTCCTCCGCTACCCGGCTTTCCAGCAATGGCCGGAACAGCGGCAATGGCCAACCCAAATAATGTTAGAACGCACAAGTTAAGTCGAAAGGTCATAGAACTGTCTCCTGATTACATTGAAGTGCTAAAAACTGAAGCCACTAAGTAATGCTAAATCGGCGCACGTTTTGTCTGGGAAAATCTGTTCATTATTTTTCTTGCGAGACACGTCCTGCAAATAACCCCTTTCCAGATAAGGACTTGTGAGTCCAAAATATTTTTTAATCGTGGCTGCCAAACTGTTTCAATTACAAGGTGGTGGCAGAGGGTGGATTCGAGTTTCCGAGGTCCGGAGCGCTGTCAGAGCACGTAAACCAAGCACGCGCATACTTCCAAGTGTCGAAGGCGACCGCCCGCGACATTCCTAAGAAGCGCCCCGCCTCCTCGACGGATAGTCCCGCAAAGAGCCGCAACTTGATCAACTCGGCTGACTGTGCATCTTCAAGTGCAAGTCGATCGAGTGAATCATTGAAATCGACTAAATCTTTTTCTTGATCCATGCACGTGGCAGCCAAATCCTCTCCTAATTCGATGCGACCACGACCTCCACCTCGCTTCAGAGTCCGTTTTCGTTTGGCCGATTCAATTAGAATTCGCCGCATTGCTTCGGCTGCTGCCGAATAGAAATGTCCGCGGCTGTCCCAGTGCTGAGCCTTCTCCACATCCACCAGCCTGATATAGGCATCATGCACGAGCGCTGTCGCCTGCAGGGTCTGACCTGGCTTCTCCTGCGCGAGTCTTAACGCCGCCAGTTTTCTTAACTCTTCATACACGAGCGGCAGCAATTGCTCTGCAGCCTGTGGATCACCGGATTCGATTTGCGAAAGGATTTAAGTGACGTCTGACATGGGAAAACGCTTGGTTACAGTTTAGTGACAAAAATCCAGCCTAACGCCTGCGGTAAAAGTAACGTCAACGGAAACGATTGCATTCGTAGTAGTTGCATGGTGACGTTCCGCGAGAAGTGTCAACAATTGAGGTCAATTGTTCTGCTCTCTTTTCTACTCTCCACGCAAGAAACTGCTAAGTCCTTTAAGATCGTCGGTGTTGATCAAATCGACACCGGCTTCCTTCAAAGCGGCCCAAACAAGTGGGTTGTCCGGAGTCGCCCAAAACCGAACACGTCTCTTCTTTTTGTGAGCTCGATCGATAATCGACGTTAGCTTGTCACGCTCGCTTTGCGTAAACTCGCCAACTCCACGCCAGCGAAAATGCAAAGTCCAATTGTCACTGATGAGCGGAAGCAGATTGTCCGGGGAGTCACTGTCCAAGTCGGATAGTCGACCATCAATCCCAACGT
Organism: Pirellula sp.; assembly: GCA_043744075.1. Lineage (GTDB taxonomy): Bacteria > Planctomycetota > Planctomycetia > Pirellulales > Pirellulaceae > JBKCUI01. The sequence continues at coordinate 1,687 of JAYTVL010000090.1, forward strand.
ACCTTGTGAAATCGGCGGCAATCAAATCGGTGGCTCGATTGCCGCTGACGACGGCGGTAACTGCTCCTGGGTGTTCTGAGCCGGATTCTACGTAAGAAAGTATGTCTCGGTATTCGGACAAGAGCGTATGAAGTGCGCGATACGTGGATTTACCTTCTGACTTGATGTCGATCAAAAGCGTAAAGGATTCCCCGGCAACGTGGACTTTTCCAGAATTCTTTTTTATTCGAGCTCTCAACGGGTCCAAATAGAGTGACTGAAGTGTTCGTTCTGGCGACAATTCTGACTGAGTATGCGCCACCAGCAATTTACCGTCTACAAGATAAATATCCGCTTCGACGCTGCAAAAGCCGCAATCGAGTGCATCTAGAAGTGGACGTTCATGGAGGTAGTCGTTGTGCGCGTGAGCTTGGCGGCAAGGTGGCAAGTCTTGACCAAATAGGATTCCCTCTTGGAAAACGACCATTGCAACGAGGGAAGCGAGGATGAAACACCTTTGTATTCGAATCATGGCAGAGATCGCTGGTTCAAGTAATCGAAAGTTGGCGAAATGGGCCGTTCAATCCGCGCGTTGGTCTAATTATACATCTTGTCGAGGCATTTCTGCATGCCACTGGCTTCACGCCCAATGGCACTCACTTTGTAAAATTTGAGCCTCAATGCGCTAGCATGAGGGCCGGATTTGCCAGTGACTACTAGCCTTCCAGCCCGCACGCTAGCGCGTTGCGGCTCAAAGTGAGTGCCATTTGGCTTCACGCCGGGGGTTCTGACCTTCGATCTAGAGTAAAGGTAACCATCCCCCGAGCTAAACTCGGGGGCATTTCCGTCCGGATGTCATGCAGAAGTCATATCTCGTAAATTACGTTTGGCTTTAGTTGTATTTGCGGCTGGAAAAGCTTCTGCTGGGCGATTCCGAGAAAGCCTTGAGTCTGCAAAAAAGTCTCTCATGATCTCGGAATGTGATAGATCGGCGATCGAATCTACAATTCGGTCAGGACGATAAGCGTAGCGAGCCAGGTCGTTCGGCTTAGTTCCTCCGCTCAGCACCAATATGGTTCGGTACCCCAGCTGTACGCCGCCCAAAATATCGGTCTCCATCGTGTCGCCGATGACGACGGTTTCGTCAGTCGAAAGACCCAACTCCTTTCTGGCCGCCTGGAGCATGACTGGACTTGGCTTGCCGACGCTAAATGCTTTCACACCGGCGGCTGCTTCGAGCATCGCAACGATTGCTCCGCAACCGGGACGCATTCCCCCCTGCGTTGGGCAGTTAGGATCCATGTTGGTCGCTACCAACTTTGCGCCACCAAGTATCATTCTCAATGCATGTTCCGCCATTTCAAAGTTGAGTGTCCTGCCTTCTCCAACGACTACATAATCCGGATCCTTTTCAACGATAGAAAATCCATTGCTATGAAGCGCCGTCATCAAACCACCGTCCCCTATGACATAGGCGGTACCATTCGGCTTCTGCATTGCCAGGAATCTTGCAGTTGCCATGGCGCAGGTATAGACATGATTCTCTTCGACTTCGATCCCCAATCTTTCAAGTTTGGTGACCACATCTCGGCGTGTTCGCTGGCTATTGTTAGTTAAAAAAACAAAGGGAATATTTCTTGAACGCAGGTCCGCGATGAAACCCTCCGCACCTGGTATTAGCTCGTTTCCCCGATAAATCACTCCATCCATGTCGATAAGATATCCTGCCATCTTCACTTCCTCGTAACTGAACAAATCGATAATTCGCGACCAACTGGATTGATCAAACGAATAATCCGTAACCAATACAGCAACGCGAATAGCGTGCCATCAAACCCAAATTGGTCGGCCTACCTAATTGAAAGGAGTTGTGAAGGAGGAATCAACTCTCCAGGACATTAAAGCGTAGTTGTTTCCCTCTAACAGCGAAAAAACGACTATAACGGCGTCTTCTTTAACGCAAAGCTAGCTCACATAAAACGGGTTTTGCCTGGACACTTCGCAATGGATGCTATAAGTCCGCGCATTTTGCGAGCGGAATGGATTATTATGCTTTCAGGCTACTCGCATGCTGGGGAGCCCCGCTGTGATGGTCAACAAGTTAAACTGATGAAATTCTAGAGCGACGGTAATTATCCTGCCCCAGGTCTAAGTTTTTTTCCTAAGGATGAACGATGAACATAGTTGTGCGTTGTCTTTTCGTTGCGATCGCGTGCTTGGTTTCCTCGAGAGGACACGCTCAAGAAATATCATATTTCCGGCATGACCACGGAGTTGCCAAAGGAAAGCAGGCGTTGCCAGACGACTTCGAACAGAATGCCAAGAAATTGTGGCGAACGCCGCTCGACAAAGGGCATTCCACCCCGTGCGTTTGTGGCGACTCGATTTTCTTAACCACTTTCCGAGCCGAAGAAAAGGAACTTGCGACTGTCGCGATCGATAGAGCCACTGGTCGCATCAAATGGAAACAGACGGTACCCACGAAAACGTTAGAGGCTTTTCACGCGACCGGAAGCCCGGCTTCTTCGACGCCAGCTTGTAATGGAAGCCAAGTCTTCTCTTTCTTCGGCAGCTACGGGATGTTGTGTTACGATCTTGATGGAAAACTTCTTTGGGAGCACAAAATGGGACCGTTCCAGGACGAGTTTGGCGCGTGCAGTTCCCCCATCTTAGTAGATAACGCAATTATCTTGAACGAGGACCATGACCTAGACAGTTTCCTAATCGCACTCGATTCGAAGACGGGTGAGACTCTTTGGAAGGTGCCACGCGAGGATGCAACTCGGAGCTACTCCTCTCCGGTCGTACTTGAACGCAATGGTACAAAGGAAATACTAGTAGCGGGCTCACTTCAACTCGCTGCCTATGACCCGGCGACCGGCAAGAAGAGATGGTGGTTTAATGGCCTTTCGCGAATCATGGATTCCACGCCAGTCGTTCAGGACGGTATGGTATACGTCGCTTCATGGACTCCGGGAGGTGATCCCGGTGAACGAATATCGATGGAGAAATTTCCGGATGCGCTTGCCAAGTATGACAAGAACGATGACGAGATGATTTCGAAAGAGGAACTTCCAAAGGGAAGCCCGGTGATGGATCGTTTTTTTCGAATCGACCTGAACCAAAATGAACAACTAGAAGAAGACGAATGGAATCGTCATGCGGTTGTCTTCGAAAGGGCACAAAACGTAGCCATCGCACTCGAACCGGGCACAAGCGGCGAATTGACCAGCCGTTTCGTAAAATGGACTGTTACTCGTGGCTTGCCAACCGTGCCGAGTTCGGTCGTTCATGAGGGTGTAATGACTATGGTAAAAGACAGTGGCATCGTTACCTTGGTTGACGTCGCAACCGGACAGATACTTCACCAGGGGCGGTCCGAAGGTCGAGGAAATTACTATTCGTCCTTGGTCGCCGGAGATGGCAAGGTCTTCATGACAAGTGAGAGTGGTGTGATGACGATCTTCAAGGCTGGCAAGGAATGGAAGATCCTTTCCTCGCACGACTTCGGCGAAAGAATGATGGCAACGCCTGTTATTTCTAACGGAGTTATGTTTATTCGGACCGACGAAGCGCTGTACAGCTTTGTGAAGTCTTGATGGCATAATTCGGGCTAAACCGGACGCTAGCGCGTTCCGGCTGATTAGCCGAAGGGCGCTAGCCCACGGTTTGCGGCCAATGTTGTGATCGACGGCCAAAATCGAAGGGGCCAACTAAGTCGGATCAGGGGCATTGAGACTGGCGATTGCTGTTGGCAAGACCACCGTTGCGCGGGTTGGACAGTCGTTATTCCTTTCGCAAACGTCCGAATGCCTGCCCGATTGCGTCCTTCAGAATGGAACTGTCATTTGAATAGACAATCAAACGAGCTCCTTGTCGCTTTGTTCTTAGTGCCTGTTCCGACTTGCCAAACCAACAGCCAGCAGCGACGTGGCAACGATCAGCGGCGTCAATGACTCGCTGAATCATTTTAGTCAGTTCGGGTGAATCGTACTCATTGGGAATCCCCATGTTGGTGGTCAAGTCATTTGGCCCGATGAACAACGCATTGACTCCAGCGATCGAACAAATCGCTTCGACGTTTTCTACTCCAAGGACAGATTCGATCATCGGAATGAAAACCGTGTCTGCGCATCGTTCCTCGGTGATGTATTTTCGAGTTTTCTCGCTCGGCCAGATGCCTTCCTTTAGAACTCGTTCAAGTGCCTTCCCTTTGAGAGGACGGTAGACGGCGGCGGCAGCAAGTCGCTTGGCGTGTTCGACATCTTCGACGTATGGAACCACCACGCCGTCGAACGAGTCACACACTTTAGAAACATCGTCGGGATCACGACTGTGGGTGCGAGCCAAACATGCGATCCCCTTATTCGCCAACGCATATCGCAATGGCAGAAAATCTGCGATGTCGAGCGCGTTGTGCTCTGCGGTTACGATAACGAAATCAAGTGCGCCGTCTGGGAGGAAATCGACAAGGGCGGGATTCGTGGCATGTTGAATCAAGGTCCCGTAGACGGTTTGACCAGAGATGAGTTTATCCTTGAGGATTTTTCCGAGCTTCTGTTGAGCCATGGCGGTTCGCTATTGAAGTAGGCAGGTACGTGGGATCGGCTTCCGGCCCGTCGATGATGGGCGGGAAGCATATTATTTTTAGAAGACAGGCTGGCAGCCTGTCCTACAATTTATCGTTCGATTTCTTCGACGAGTCGAGCGAGCAACTCTGCATTTGATTTTAGACGATAAGTATCAGCTTCGGCAGCGATCTTCGCTGCCCATTGAGGGTTCGCATTCGCTTTGGCAATCGCCTTTTTCTCCAACGCCGACGCGTCTTTTTGAAGCAGTCCCGCTCCTGCCACGGCCAGGGATCTGAGTGCATGCTGGGACGACACTGCAGGATTAGGGTCTGCTGGTCCATCGACCATTTTCAAAGCCCAGCGGATGCCGGCGACGATATGCTTTTGAAATGTTTCGTTTTCCCAAGTGGCGGCGTTGTGCCCCAAATTCGTATAGAACAGGCGACCCGACCCAACGTTGCGCACCCAGGATACAGGAACATGATAAGGTGCCTGTGGCTTTGATTTGGCCATGTCCAAACTAATGAGCACGTGTACCGAAGCTGGATTGAAATGATTGTATTGGTAGATCTCGTCTTTCCACTGAAACTCTGGTTCAAACATAGCGACGGCTGGGTGCGTGGGTTCGTGATTTACAAAATTGTACGTCCCATTACCGCCCCACGGATGGCCGGCAAAGTTACCATTGATCATCTCGAAATAAGCTGGCATTGACTTGAGCGTGTCGGTTGCAGCATGCATGCCGATGAAAGCTTTGCCCTTGCTGATCCAATTTACGAACATGTCGCCATCGGGCAGCGGTAAATCGCCGGTCGTATTGCAGAAGATAACACCGTCGTAGTTGTTCAATCCTGACAGGCTAAGTTTTGCGTTGAAAAGTTCCTTTACTTTAGCAGTCCAGATTGGCATCTCGGCCTTCGCTTTGGCGTTGGCGCTCTCGTAACTCGCCTGTTTCTCGGCCCATTGCTCGTCCGTCATCTTGTCCCCGCGTTTGGGCTGAGGGCCTGCATTGGGACGTGGGCCTGGTTCTCGCAGAAAATCAAATTCCAACTGCCCACCGCTCTTCGCTGCTAGTTCGGGCAAAACTTTCTCGGCCGCATCAATGGCGGGTCCATGACGAAAGCCTTCCGTAATCGTCACGACAAGAAGTTTTTTCGGCACGCTAGACTGCGCCGAAGCCGCCGATGTGAGGGACGAAAATAAAAGTCCAGCAAGAATCAGTGGGAACAAAAAGGCTTTCATGGGAGGGTTTCCTAAAGAATCGTGGCGGGCAATGCAATTGTTAAGCTATTTAATTAACTGGAGCTACAGCGACATTCTAGCAGTAAAGCTGGGTTTTTTGTTGCCTGTTGAATGCCGCCAGAATTCGGCAGGAAAGCCGCAGCCAGAAAAGTTGACATCAAAATGAGTTTAGGGTTGGACGTGGAGCTGACAACGAATATTATTACTTCGCGGGATGGAGCAGCCCGGTAGCTCGCGAGGCTCATAACCTCGAGGTCGTCAGTTCAAATCTGGCTCCCGCAACTTCTCTGTTTGGTTAGGAAACT
>JAYTVL010000091.1:0-2377 GCA_043744075.1 Pirellula sp.
TCGTTACAACTCTCACTGCAAGGATGGACAAGCGAACGCTCGATCCAGCAGACCGACCAGAGACGATTTACACTCGCTGCAAGACGAGCATGCAAGCGTCGGCAGGAAGCCAACAAGACTCTTTGCACGATGCACACATGCGCGTCAAGCGCGTCAAGCGCGTCAAGCGCATGGCGATTAAGTTCAACGCACAAGATCATCGAGTCCGCCCCAAACCAATTATCCATTTTTTGCAACCTCATGGCGGACTTCGATGGATCGACTTGTTCGTCGCATTTTGAGTTGCCGATAAACGTGGTGGGAGTGTCACCACCGTGCGACCGGATTCATTTTGACGTCTTCGGGTCTCTTCAGCGATCCGATGGATATCGTTGTCGAATTGAGCCGATAAACGTCGTTTTATTTCGAGTATTTCTTCATTTGGATCAGGAACCATCTTCAGTTGCCTTAAGCTGTTCAGGTGTGCAAATCACTGGTGGATTATATCCGCCTTCACGGCAAGTGTCAGCAATTTTATGTTGAAGATACGGATTGAGAATGTGTTTGAAATTCCAGGTGGCAATAAATTGTATGCCATGAACGGCTGCAGTGGCAATATGCAATGCATCTCGTGGCTGCGACGCAGGTACGGCAAGTCGCGCGATAAGCAGATCGGCCAAAAGTTCGACAGCCAGTGATTCATCGAGAAGTGGAAGATGGCGAATCACGTCAAGACGCTCGTATGCGGCGTCAGGATCACCATCACCACATTCATCGATCGTTAGTTGGGAAACGACGAGTTTGTATCGAGAAGAAGCGGTCACCCACCAGTCTCGGGTCAATTGCTGGCGAGCAGAAATTGCGGGATTGGGATGCAAACGCCCCGCGATGTTTCCAACAACGGTGGTTTCAATGTAAACAGTGTCCATTGCTGAATTGTATCACCCGTGAAGGTTCCCGTACGCAAACTACGCAGCGTTCTTAGAGTCCGCTGCAATTCGAATAAGATCGTCGATTTCCATGCGCAGGCTCCTGTTCTCGTTTTGAAGAGTTGTCAAAAAGTGTCCCACGAACCAGAAACACATCGGAAGGAAACAGATAAACACCATCGTACCGCTATCGCCAGTCGCTCCAGCAAATTGGCTTGCTAGATTGCCGAGTAAACAGATTGCAGAAAGAATCGCACAAACTATTGCGGCCGCCCATGGAAGTACTTTTTCTCGCATTGTATTCTCTCGCTTTGATGTTTAGACGCAAAACGCGGCATGTATTGAAGTCGATACCGCCCGTATCAAATAGCACAAGCCACTTCTGGCGGACGAAAGAATCCATGTAAGTCCTGGGTTTGGGGTGGGAGCCATTCGAATAAAATCTGGCGACTCTAACCGGTGATCTTGCTCTGTACTGAAACACAGCGCGTCACAAAATTCCAACCCCAAACCCAAGGAAAACCAAACTATATTCTCGCTCTTGATCTCGGCAAATTCAATACCATGTGCTGCTACTTTGATACAAAAACTCGCAAACATGAGTTTATCAACGCTTCGACCGACCGAAATTACTTGACCACAGTCTTCAAAAACTATCCGGCGGACCTCGTTGTCATGGAAGCCTGCGGACCCTCGGGTTGGATCAACGATCTGGCCGTTACGAGGACAACCAGTAACTTGGTCTGATGTGCAAACATCGTCGTAACGAATCGGACCTCGTAGCTTTTTAACCCACTTCATTACTCCAACCCTATCGCCAATTACGTAACCCATTTACCTGACTTTCGTGGGAGAAGCATTCGCCGAACACAACGATTTTGACAAGGACAAGACCAACCCAAGCGGCCAAGCACCGATACCAGTTGACGCTGACATTTCACCATGGACCGATCCACTCGAGAGATCGCTAGAAATGTCAGACACGTCGCCCTAAAGAATGTGCCAGCCCAGCGGAAGGTAGCTTGTGCTCAAGGTGTTGAAAAGACACTGGGAAGCCTAGAGGCAAGCTGCAGCCAACATCGGAGCACTCATCAAACCGAATCGATTTGTCGATCAAAGATGATTGAACCGTGCATGGATAACTGAGGAGACGCAATCTGCTATTCGTAGCAGATACACCAGCGTGCAATGCGTCACACCTCGAATAGTCGCCTAATCAACCATCCTTGACACTCGTCGTCGTGTAACCGTGAACGTATTGCATCAACGAAGCTCACCAGCAGCCCCACGTCTGGGGCATCATCAATTGTCATTCGCCATTCGCTCCGTTCGAAGACTCACTTCGCCGTGGTGAGCGAACAACAATTGACGAAGCCCCAGACATCCACCGGAGCCAAAAAACATGTAAACAGAAACAATTCCAAAAATAGTGGCGACCGCCACTTGCAAACACAGGACTTCATAGTCGC
>JAYTVL010000092.1:0-7768 GCA_043744075.1 Pirellula sp.
GGTCGGCCGACTGCATCGCTTCCCATTGTCGCTGGCCGTCTATTTGGTGTTCGGTCGAATGGGATTTTCCGACGGTTCGCTTTTGATTGGGGCGGGGAATGGGGCGTATGCCCGTTGAGTTGAGCATTACGCTTTCTGGTTGCTCAGCGTCCATTACGATTGTCTCTGGTTCATTTGCGATAAATTCAGGCGCTGAGTTGCTCACTTGCTTGAACGCATTTCCGCGAGATTGGACTGCTACGGTGGGTGAATTGATTTTAACGTGAATGCCGTCGGCAGCCATTTTGCTCTGAATCTCAGCTTGCTCTCGTTGGATCTGCTGTTCAACTTGATCCAACGCCTGCTTTTCATCGGACCAGACGACTTTACCAGATGGTTGTGTCGACTTACCTGACGATTGCGATGAGGGCGATTCCTCAGCGTAATTTGCTAGTTGTACGCCACGGTCGTTTGAACTGATTCTTGGAGAGTCGGAAAGTAGTGATGTCTTTACCCACCGAAACTCCCCTTGGGGTGGAGCAATACGGTACCACAGTTGTTTTTTTCCGTCGTCTGTCAATTGCAGTTCTTCTCCAAGCACTTGGACGTGCTGCGATTTGACCAATTCCATTTGCCACATGAATGCAGGTACGTCTGTAGAGTCGCTGCCTACCCATGCGGGCGATTTGTCCTCTATGATTTCTGCTGACTTCCCGCCAGGCAATAAATACGCGATATTGGCTTGAATCCAGTCATGGCTTCCAACTGGCGGTCTTATTCCAGACCAGCCATCCGATGTCTCCATATAGACGTCCACGGAGGCACCATTTAAGAGCGTGGAGGTTGCGTAGTATTTGTCAGCTGGCCCACATCGAACAATCGCTTTGTTCGCATGGACTGTTCGCACTTTCGCTTTCTCAAAATGAGCGGCAACAAATGTGGGAACTGGTTTGGCATTGCCTTTGGCGATTGGACCGTCCGCGAGAACGGAACGTCCGCAAACCAACAGCGGACCTACGACTAAAAGCGCTGTTGCTAATGTTTTTCGACGTACGAATTTGGTTTGGCTTTGCATTTTGGCTTTTTCCTTCATCGGACGCTATTGGCTGCCGCACCGGATGCTAACAAGACCTGGCTGATTTGATCGGAAATCGCGCTGTCCGGTTCTCGCGATTGCAGGATTCGAAGTTTCCGCATGGCATCAGGATCCGTCATGGATCCTAGCAACACGATGGCGCGGCGTCGAACATCTCTATTGCCGCTTTCGGCCATCCAGACCAACAAAGGAATCGTATTGAGTTTCGGATCTCGAACGATTGCTTCCATGGCCCGCAAACGCTGTTCCCCGTCGCCCTGTGCCAGGTCGATTGTTAACTCGAGTTGCGGTTGAGTCATTCCGCGTTGCATTAGTTCATTCGACGCTTGCTGCACAATTCTCGATTGAGAACTTGTTAGCAGCGGCAATAGCTGTTCCAGTGGCCTTTTGTCGATGCCGCTGATCATCGTCGGCTCGGACGTACGGTAAATCATCTTTTGTTCTAGCCGAACAGAGTCTTCTGCTAATTCGACAGCAACCGTAGGCGTTCGTATGAGTTCTGCGTCCGCGACAGTTCTTGGAATGGAGTAATTCATATTGGGCAACGCGGCTGCTTTGGTTTCTGCATGGTCCGTGAGAGTTCGCATACTTGTGAGGATCGGTCGCGTTTCTGTCGCTGCGATACTGGCTGTATTTTTGTGTTGGCGAATACTTGGAGGGTCGAGTGGATCTGCGGCAATAGACATGGAATCGTTGATGCGAAATCTTGTAGCTGCGGCTGGCGAGTTGACTTGAGAAATTGACTCTACAATTATTGCAGGCGAAGCAATTGGAATTGAATCTAACGGAGTCGCGGACGGGATCGAAGGCTCACTTTGAAGAATCATTGTGTCTAGAGATGCGCGAAGCTTCGGCGCATCTAGAATTTCCCTGCTAATTAGCGGCCGTAAGCGTGAGGCGAGTTGCCCTCGCAACTGAATGCCTTCGGGGATTCGAATCTGCTCGGATAGGAGCCTCTCAATTATCGCCGTCAATTCTGAAGCCGTTGGTCTATTCTTTTCGTTCCATTTCTGAACCCGTTGATCCAACAAGTGAAAAGCAATGGACCGTCTGTTACCGTCGGCACTTCCAAGCTGCTGAACCATCTCGTCGATACGGATTGGGTCGAGTTCGTTCAGAGCCAGTAGAATTGGCAGATCCTCAGATTGCAGTCCGGAGAAGTGAGCAAGCTGCTGTTGCCACTCCCATTTGAGCCACGTTTTAGAGGCATATGGCCAGCTCCAAACGGCAACAAGAATACAAAACAAAGACAGGTAGACGCGCGGAAACCATGAAAAATCGCGTTCGATTTGATCCGTGGATTTGCCTAAAAGCCAATCCGCATCAATTCGAACGACATCCTTTTTTTTTCCCGCTCTTATGCCTAACATCAATTCGACTTCGAATGCATTTTGGGATCGTGCGCGGCAATTCGCCGTCAAACTAATTTTTACAATCTAGGCATATAGATTAAAGTCGCGATGTGGAACAAGCCCAACCTGTCCCTAATAGTACCCGTCACACTCCGTGTGACGTCCGCAGTTCAAAAACCTCTGGTTTTTGAGGCAACGTCACACGGAGTGTGACGGGTACTTTCTTCGGATTCAAAGAAATCACAGCCTCTCAGAGCGATAGCGATGGGCTTGGAAATCGTGACATAGATTTCTAGCGACTCACACGCCCGAACGTATCTCAGGGCGTGAATTTTGAGCCTCAATGCGCTAGCATGAGGGCCGGATTCGAAAGTGATTCACAACGTTTCTGCCCGCACGCTAGCGGGTTGCGGCTCATAGTGAGTGCCATTCAGACTTGTCCGCCTCGGAGATGCGGACCTACTTGTTGGGCCGCTGCCCCACACTGAGGTCCAAATGAAACCAATCGTCCACTGCGGCTCGGTCTGACATCGAGGGTATAAGTGAATGGGTGGCTACGCCGGGAATCGTCCGAATCGCGTTGAGTGCCCAAACTCCATTTGTCCAATCCCTTGCGGAAGCCTCGCCTGCCACCACGAGCTGTTCTAGCGGGATTGCGATTTCTGCCGACCAAGACTTATCATCATGCGATGTGAAAACGTACCAAGTTGGATTCCAATAAAGCATGTCGTTTATGGCATCGTAAAGTTCGCCTGAGGCGGACCAACCCAGTTCAAACCAACTTGCATAATCTCTATCCAAGTCGATTCGAAGCTTGATATGGTCACTTTCTGGTCGAAGGCTGTCTCTCTTTTTTTCATTGTTGATTTGCGTGATTGCAGAAGTTGGGGCATGACTGAAGACGTAAAGGAACTGATCATCACGAGCAAATTTGATCAGCGTTTTGCTGGACGATTGCATTGACCACGGATCTCGCAACTCAACTTGCGTTGCGGACTGCCAAAATTCTTCGTCCGCTTTCCCGTCCAAATAGGGACGAGTAACAGTCCTCGTCAAAACGGGAATAGTGTTTGCGGGCGAAAGAGCGCTTTGTGCAATTGCGGCAGACGAACGAGTGCGTTGCAAGTGCGTGAGTTGCTCGGGCGCTGAATTTGTGTTGAAAATTTGGCGTTCGGCTTTGGCGATTCTATGCCAATCTGAAAGATAAGGAGACGCCGCTGGCCAAAAATCGGAATAGTTTCTCCCAAGATTCACCGTCGCGTTTGCCGTTTCGTTTCGCAGTTGCATCTCCCGATATCGCGAGGCAATAAGCCATCCCCAACGCGTCTCGGAGCGGCGGGAATTGAATGAGTCAGACCATTTCGATAGGAGCCGGGAAAATTCACTCAAATCGCGATCAGTAGAAATCGGAATCCGCCTAATGGAACTGGAATACGAAGCCGGTTGAACAGGGGACATGTCCTGTTGTGTTTTCGCAAATGGAGATGCTTGTTGCAATTTTGCTGCTGAGGAGTTTAGTCCCTCGAGATTGCGTTGTTCCAGCGTTCGCAATTGATTTGCAAGGACACGTTTTACCTCAATGCTACCAGTATGCGCCATCAACTCCCAGTAAGCTGCTTCTGCCGCCGGCGATTGGCTATCCCTGTCTAGCAACAACTGAAGGGCAGCTTGCCAACGATTCCAATCGCCTGATCGCCGACATTGAGTTGCGACCTCAAGCAATACTGGCGAAGCAGATGTCTCGGGAACTTCCTTTGCCGCCGACCGAATATTGGATTCCCAAATGCGGTCAGGCGTGAGTGGGTTACCAGAATCGGAAATCGTTAGCTGTTTCCAATCAAACCAGGCACTGGTCGCGGTAATGGTTGCGAGACGGGGGCTGCTCTTCTGACGTTCGGTGAGCAAAGTTGCTTGATCGAGCACAACTCCCTTGAGTGGCGGCTCACGCACAGTACCACTTCTAGAACCGGCAATACGGTATGAGAACTTCTTGTCTGTGGGAAAAACGGAATTGCAAGATTCGATCAGGGGCCGAATACTTGTCATCAGGCTTCCAAGAACAACGTTGGATTCCAAAAGCATAGGTGGCGAATAATACATCCCTTGGTTCGTACTTCGAACCATGTGTTTTTGTGGTTCCCAGGCTTCTTCTTGAATCCCGCTGCTCTCAGAAAACACTTTGAAGTCTTTGCGTCCAGCTAATGCAGCCGCTTGTTCCACGGCATTTGCAGACTTCACCTCGAGCGCATTGCCGGTAACACGGCAATTGGAAACGATCACGTCGGGGCGAGCGTTACGAATCTCAAAAACAAGCCGCCTCAATATCGGGGAAACGTCTCTCACAGGATTAGAGTCGCTTGATTTTTCGCGAGACTGGTCTGCGTAATAGCCTAAATCGCTTTCGCGAACACCTGAGTACAGATTGCCAGCAGGCATGCTTGGTAGCAAACGCGCCTGTGATAAGCCGATCGATTTACCCGCGATTTCGAAACGCGATGCCAATTCTGCCAACTGGCTCGTCCGTTCTTCAAAACACTGATCATGCAGTACAATAGCAGTCGCATGTCGTTTGTTTTCGTGGACCACTTGCGTCATCAATTCCCACGCCACACCTGAACATGTACTGGAGATGTTTAGTACTGCGTTTCGCGAACCTGATTGATGCTGAGCCCACCAGGCTTTTCCTCCGTTACGACTTGCAAAGAGGTTCGCCATTGGCCCACAACTCATTAGCAGCTCACCGTTTAGAACGGAAAGAGAGTGGATTGCATTGCGATTGCTCGTTGTTACTACATCCCAAGTTCTACCTTGATCTTCCGACGTCCAAACGACGTTTCCCGGCTGACCCGCGACCCAGATGCGTTTGCCATGCCCAACGGCATCAGCCAGCGCATAGAGGGATCGATCGGCTGGGGTACCAGACAAAGTCAATTGTTCCCATCGAATTGAGTCGACGGACCGGAAAAGCTTGCCTGCATCGCCGCCCATCCACCAAGTCCCCTCGATTACTTTGCAAAAGCGAATGGGGTCAAACGGAGTGACGGGCAAATCGACGGATTCAAAGTCAAGTCCTGTCCTTGACCGATGGATTTTCCCAGCCCGGTCCACTACGACCAACACGCCATCGAGTCCAACTGCTGCACATTGAATATGTCCGCATGGAATTGGTCTGCCCGCCCAAGATTGGCCACCATCGGTACTTTCAAATAGCGATGATTGGTGATGATTGGACCAATCGCCCCAGGCCAAGATGTGTCCTGAACTCACGAGTTGCGCCCCAGTCAATCGCGGCAACTCATTAGCAACAAGTTGCCACGTTTTACCGCCATCGCTCGTCACTAGCACAACACCAGTGCTACGATGCGAATAGGGCTCTATCGTGCCGCCAACGACGCAGCCGTTTAGTTCATCTGAGAAACATACTGCACAAAGAATGGCGTCGGATCGCTGATATCGAACTTCCCATTGCTTTCCTGAATCGCTAGTAGACAAAATAAGCCCACGATCACCGACCGCCCATGCACTGTCAACAGTAACGATCTGGCAGGCTCGAAGTTCTCCGTCGGCCACGGAGATGCTTTTGTCGAGAGCCATTGCCGATGAAACCAGCGAAGGATCACCGATTAAGATTAAGTTTGAGATTAAGACTGAAATTAAAATTATGTCGGATATTGAGATTTTTCTGCCGATTGGAATTGCGAATCTCGTGCCGAAATCGTTGCAGTTACGAACGCGTTTCCATCTTATTGCAATTGAAGTCATCTTTGTCCGTTTGCCGCTATTGCTGGATCAACGAAATGTCCTGCGATCCAGGAATGTCTTCGGGCCATTTTGTCCAGATAGGAGTTTCCTCTCGGACTTTCTTCATGAAGTCGGCACGCTGTTTTGAAATCTTTTTTTTGACGAGAAGCTTTCGAATATCGGCCTGACCTTGAGCAAATGTTTGCGTGTAGGCCTGTTCCCGTTCTAATACTTCGACGATGTGATAGCCATCCTTATTTTCAATGATCTGACTTAGCCCACGAACTGGATTTTCGAAAATTGCTTTGTCTATCTCTTTGCTCTTGAGCGCGCCCTGAGTTGTCCAGTCAAAGAGTCCGCCCTCCGATGCTCCGAGGCCAGTTGACTGACGCTTGGCGACCGCACCAAAGGGAGCACCGCCAAAAAGAATTTGGTTTCCCATGTCCGCGATGGCTTTGGCTGCTGCATCTTTGTTCGGAAACTTGGAGAAATCGGCTGAGAGCATTTGGAAGCGGACTCGGGCGGGACGCTTGAAGTCTTCGATGTGGTCGTTGAAGTAGTCGTTTAGTTCGCTCAACTCGACGGTGGGGTTTTCCTTGACGTTTTCTCGAACATGCTCTTGAGCCCACGTGTTTTCTGCAAAGTCACGCATCATGGACGGAATCGTCTTACCGGCTTCTGCAAGTTTCTCCTCAAACTCCAATTCGGACTGGCATTTCATCCGTTCCATTTGCATCGGTTTCCATTTTTGGTGGAAAATTTTCGCGGTTTGGGTCTTCATGTGTTTTTTGGCGTCCGCTCGATCTTTGATGGGTTTGCCTGAGACTTTGTCGTTGAGAAAGCGTTGTGCCAGTGCTTTTCGAGTAGCGACTTCCATCAGTTCTTTGCGCACTTGCATTTCGAATTGGCTATGGCCAAGGATCTTGGGCGTTAATTTATTTGGAGGGAACAAATCCCCAACGAGGACTGGTTCTTCGCCGACGACTGCAATCAGCATTCCCGCTTCAAAGCGGTCCATCGTCTGAGCTCTTGGAACGATTTTGCTTTCATCGAAACCAAGACTTCCAGCGTACAAAAAGTCAGGTTCGAAACTGTTTGAAACTTCACTGGGTTGGTTTGTTGTTGCACGTTCCGCCACATAGACTGGCTGTTCGAGTCCCTTCGAACCCGGCGGCAGTCCGCCGACAACAGTTGGAATGTAGGGTTGGTAGCGGTTCGCATCTTGTTGTGCAATTGCAACGCAGAAAGTCGTGAGCAGTCCGATCGAGAGTGCACCAATGATTTTTTTCATCTCAACCAGCATCCATGCTTGAACAGTTGGGTGGTTTGAATTCAAACCGAAGCGGTTTTAGAGACCATAAGTGGACTCCATCGGGCAGTATAGGGAAGTCGATTCGTTAACTGCAATAGAGTTCCCGAACTGCTAGCAAAATGATGTTGGAATCCCGCAGGTCGAGCCTGGACGATGCGACAAATAGCAGATTCGATATTTCTTTCTGATCTCTTTCGAGTCTTTTTTGTTCCGAACAACAATAGACTTAAACAATATCGCTAGCCCATCCGTTCGGGGCTTGCCCCCGACGGATGCGTTTTGGCGTAC
>JAYTVL010000093.1:0-2369 GCA_043744075.1 Pirellula sp.
GAGACCGAAAGCAACAGGTCTCTATCTGTAGGGTTACACGCAAAGTGGGTGAGCGGACGAAGCGATTCAGAGAAAAAGTTGTAGTTAGTCGGAAAGTAATGCGACTAACTCAGCTACTGAATGAGGTCTTCGGTTGATTGCCTTTTTTAGGGACAATTTTGCAACAGCTGCCAACTTTGCCCCTGCCGGCGTGACTGGTGTGTTGGGCATTATCAAATCCTCGTCCGCAACGGTATCGAGCAATGAATTTCCATCATGCGGGCTTCGACCTGTAAGCAGATAGAGAGCTAATCCGCCAATCGCATAAATATCGGTAGCAAAGCTGATCGAACCGAAAGCCGTAGAGATCTGCTCTGGAGCAGCAAAGCCAAGTGTTCCACCTGGTGATGCGATAGACTCAAATGCAGCATCGTCTGTTAATGGCTTTTGAGAGTAGGTTGCGAAACCGAAATCCGTAATGACGATTCGTCCCTCGTGATCAAGCAGAATGTTGTTGGGAGTTAAGTCGCCGTGCACGACTCCGGCTTGATGTGCGGCTGCAACGGCCTCGCAAATCTGAGCCAGCCATTGCACCGAGGTCGACGAGTCGTTTGGCTTGACGTCGGTGAGGGGCTGGCCATCGACGTACTCACAGACAAGATAAGGCCCGCCGTGCGGCGATTGTCCCCATCCGAGATACTTCAAGATGCCGGGATGGTTGATTTTCGAAGCATGTTCAATCTCTCGCAGGAACGACGTCCTGGTATTTGGATTGGTCCACAAATGCCGATGCATAAATTTCACGGCAACGACTTGATCATCAGACTGTAATCTCGCTCGATAGACTTTTCCGAGTGCCCCACTGCCAACGAGTTTCCCAAGCACAAACTGTCGGTAACTAATGTTCGGAAGATTGATGGTCTCAACTGCTGAATCGATTTCTGTGCGATTTTGTGCATCGACAGAAGCGAGTTGCCCTTTGACAATGTCTTGCATCGCGGTGATGCGCCGGCGGATAGTCCGCTCGTCGACTCCGAGCTGTTCCGCGATTTCCTTTTGAGTCGCATTCTCGAGGAGAAGTTCGAGAAGTTGCGATTGATCGGAATTGAGCAATAAATGGATCTCAGCCAACAATTCATCGGCTTCGGTTGCGGAAGGGTTTGTTCTCAAATCGGGCTCAAGATCATCGAGCAACACTCTAGTTTGTCCGCCACCGCGTTTGGCGGCTGTCTGGCGTTCCAAAGCCCTCGCAAGTTTTCTGCGAACGAAGGTCGCCAGAATGTTCCAAGCGGACGCAGTGCTTTCGAGCTTGATGGACGCTTTGGAACTGGCACTTGTTACTCGGAAGAAACTTCCCATCGCCGATTGCACCACATCTTCAGGAGTGATGCTGTCGCGAAACTTGCAATTGAGCCGAGAAGCAACCAAGGCGATCAATCGGACCTCGTACCTTGCCAAAAGTACGCGTGCAGCCTCCTGTGAACCAGCATGCCACAAGTCGACCAATTCACGGCTAGATCGGTTCGTGAGATTCGAATCCGAAATTGTTTGAATTTCGATGTCCGCTTTATTGTCCAGATTCTCACCTCCTCAAGTACCCGCTTTGTTTCCCATAATTCTAACCTGAGGATTTCCATTATGACGATGGTCGTGACTAAACCATGCAAAGGCTGCAAAGATAAGGCTTGCTTGAAGGTTTGCCCCTGCGATTGCTTTTATGAGGATGCCGACATGGTCTACATCCATCCCGATGAATGCGTCGACTGTGAAGCCTGTATTCCTGAGTGCCCTGTCGAAGCGATTTTCTATCAAGACGATGTTCCGACGCCGTGGCTGCATTACATTGAGTTGAATGCCAAGCGTGCGAAGGAATGTCCGCCAGCTCAATTGAAATAGAAAGTACTTGTGGATTGATTCGCACTCGATTCGTTTACATCATAGCCGCCACAGTTGTCGTCTTCGTTGGATTGGCATCACGCAGATACCGAGGGCAGTTATCTGCGTTCTTGGCTGATTACGCTGGCGACACGCTGTGGGCGCTGATGTTGTTTCTGCTGGTCAGCACCCTACTGGATGGACGGTCGATCGTGGCGCGGGCGGCGATCTCGCTGGCTCTCGCCTTTTTGGTGGAGACCAGCCAGTTCTATCACGCCCCATGGATCGACTCGATCCGCCAGACCACATTTGGCGGGCTGGTGCTGGGGTTCGGGTTTTTGTGGACCGATCTGATCTGTTATTCCGTCGGCATTGCGATCGGAGCCCTGTCAGAATTGGGGATCGGACGCCTCGGAGGGCCAAAATTGGAGAAGGTTTCTCGCCGTTAGGATTTGCTACCGCTGTGTTAATCAAACCCATCTTTGGAAAGGGAGATCTTGAGAGTTCTCAGTAGA
>JAYTVL010000094.1:0-7723 GCA_043744075.1 Pirellula sp.
GGACTCAACGAGCGAATAATCGCTGCTTCGCTCAAAATTCCACCACAATTCCGAAAAGACCAAATTCCGTGACTAGCTATGAATAATCCGCGCTAGGCTGGAAGGCTAGTAGTCACTTGCAAATCCGGCCCTCATGCTACCGCATTGAGGCTCAAAATTTACAAAGTGGGTGCCGATGGCGGCGGGATGCGAGTTATCAGCGTTCGCTCAAAAAATGGAGCGGTATGAGCGTTCCATCTTTGTCGCGGCAGTCCATTTCCAAGTGCTCAGGAAAGAGCGTGTCGCTTCCCAAGATTTGTACACTGACTCCCGCCGATTCCTCTAATTGGATCATCTCGCGGCGCTTGCGATTATTCAAGTAGCCTGCAACATTTTCGTTGACCCGCACGACGACTTTGGCCGCATTCGGCATTTGGCAAGCCATCATAAGCAATCGCTCGACCTCAATTGACATGCTTTCGGCTGTCTTAACCAAGCTACGGCCTCGGCAGCATGGACAATCCTCGTAGACGCTTCGTTTGAAACTGGGCCGAATGCGTTGGCGAGTCATTTCGACAAGTCCGAACGGGCTCGTTCGCAGGATTTTGGTGCGAGCTCGATCACGGTCCATCGCATCGCGAAGCGTCTTTTCAACCTTGCGCCTATGTGAGTCTTTACGCATATCGATAAAGTCATTCACGATGACTCCACCAAGGTCTCGCAATCGCAATTGCCTCGCAATTTCTCTGGCTGCGGTCATGTTAAGGTGGAACGCATTGTCTTCCGCGTTCTTGTCGCCACCACGGAAATTACCGCTGTTGACATCGATTGCAACCAACGCTTCGGTTTGATCGATTACGATCGAGCCGCCACCTTTGAGAGGAACGACACGCTGATGAATGCGACCGATTTCTTGTTCAAGTTTGTACTTGTAGAAAAGCGGTTCGCGTCCTTCGTACATGTGCAAACGGTCCGCAACTCGAGGCATAACCAGCTCAACAAACTCCTTGGCCCGTAGAAAAGCATCGGGATGATCGATGATCACCGAATCGATGTCTTCGGTAAAAGTATCGCGAATCGTACGAATGAGAATATCGCTCTCTTCGTAAACATCGCAGGGTGCAGGAGTCGATTGGATGCGTTTGACAATGACTTTCCAAAGTCTCAGCAAATACGCGACGTCACGAGAAAGTTCTTTGCGAGTCCGTTCACAGCCGGCGGTTCGAACAATAAAGCCAACGCCTTTGGGTAGCTTCATGTCGAGCATAAAGCCACGAAGTTTACGCCGTTCGTCTTCATCCTCGATCTTCCGACTAACGCCAACGCGGCCCAATGCGGGCATGAGAACCAAGTAACGACCGGGGATACTGATATAAGTTGAGAGAGTTGGACCTTTTGTCCCAATACCTTCCTTGATCACTTGAACAAGTACTTCGTCTCCGCGCCGGAAGATTTCTTGTATGGGCGGCTTAAAGCGTGGTCGTCCGCTGCGGAGTTTGTTGTTGCGTCGGGGACGTCCTCGGTTATTTCCTCGCGGAGCACCCTCGTCTGAATCATCGTCGTCACTTTCTTCCTCATCCCCTTCTTCGCTATCTTCCTCGTCTTCTTGGTCTCCGCCATGGTCGTCATCTACGCCTGGGTAGTGACCGTCCATGATCTCCTCCGGATCGTAACCAGCTTGGCGAAAGTACTGTGGTTCTACGTCGCTGATGTGTAGGAAGCCATTGCGTCCGACGCCAAAGTCAACGAAGGCCGCTTGGATACTGGCTTCGATATTGACGATCTTGCCTTTGTAAATATTGCCAACCCAGTTGTTTTGGCTGGTCCGTTCCGTGTACAGTTCTTCTAAAACTCCGTCCTCTAGCAATGCAATTCTGCATTCCTCGGACTGGGAGACATTGATGAGCATTTCCTTCTTCATCGGATTTTGTATGTACCTTTCGATTGTCATCATCCGTCTTTGTTGGATGCGATCGGACTCAGCGAACGAGCAACTCTTAGGATGGTAATGTTGTTTTTAAGCTTGTAGTACTATTTCGGGCACGAGCCCGGCTAGTTGATTCATCAAAAAAGCATCGACTTCGCGTGCCGTCGAAAGACGAAGCGCTCGCCAAGCCATGGCTTCGCATTGGCCGATAGTGACGGAGCGAATTGCTTTCTTTAGGATTGGAATGGCTGCTGGGGCTAAGCTTAAAGTGCGAATCCCCATTCCGACCAGCAAGAGTGCATATGCGGGATTATTACACATCTCGCCACAAACGCTGGTCGACTTCTTTTTGTCTGAAACGATCTGTTGCGTCCTCTGGATCAACCGGAGGATGGATGGATCGCACGCTTGATAGAGGTCCGCAACTGAGTCATTGCTGCGATCTACGGCAAGCGTATATTGCGTCAAGTCATTGGTTCCGATGCTCACAAAATCGATTTCGTCGATAAACCGATCGAGCATAAGAACTGCAGCGGGGACTTCGACCATCATCCCGACTTGAACTGCGCATTGAATGTGATTGCCTTCCGACGCTAGATCCTCCGACACGGAGCGGAGCAGGAAGCGAGCGCTTCGCAACTCATCCAGTGTGGCGATCATTGGAAACATAATGCGTACATCTCCCAAGCAAGCGGCGCGTAGAATTGCGCGTACTTGAATGCGAAAGAGCGCTGGGTTTCGAAGGCTCAAACGGATGCTTCGCAGCCCGAGGAACGGATTGTTTTCGGGTTCTGTTGGCATCGTCATGCCCATTTTGTCCGCACCGAGGTCGAGTGTGCGAATGACAACGGGCCGATTTTGCATATCGCGCACTACTTGCGCGTATGCTTGATAGTGTTCCTCTTCCGTGGGCTCTTGGTCGTGCCCCAAATAGAGGAACTCTGTTCGGTAGAGGCCAACGCCATCTGCTCCCCGAGCGACGCACGAAAGTGCTTCGTTTGGAAACTCAACGTTTGCCATCAACTCGATGCGAACACCATCGCTGGTGCACGCTGGTAAGTCGCGGATCTCTTCTAGCTGCGTAGCGATCGATTGTCGAAATCGCCGACGTTGCATGTAGTGATCGCGAGTTGCTTCATCCGGCGAAACGATGATGCGGCCCAAATGGCCATCAACGATGACTTCGTCGCCACTTCGAATGTTATGTAGAAAATTGCCGACGCCCACGACGGCTGGGATCTCCATTCCTCGCGCGACAATCGCAGTGTGTCCCCCAGGCCCGCCTGCTTCAGTGCATATTCCAAGAACCTTTTCTCGGTCGAAAGCGGCAGTTTCGCCAGGGGTTAGATCGTGGCTAACGACAATCGCTTCGTGCGGCAACTGCTTAAGCGTTGCAGTCGGTTGACCCGTGAGAACCTCAAGCAAAAGCCTCTCTACATCGCGAATATCGGCTGCTCTTTCGGAAAGAAAGGTGCTAGTGGCTTTGCGAAAGGCCGAAGCGTATTTTGTAAAGACCTCGCTGACAGCGTACTCAGCTGAGTAAATCTTGGATCGGATGAGGCTTTCAATTTCTGACTGAAGATGAGGATCATGAAGGATCTGCTGTTGGGCCGAAAAGATGTTGCCCAGTCGTTCCCCGAGTTGTGCCGTTGCAGATTGTCGACTTGTTTCGAGTTTGTCGTACGTTTGCTTTACCGCATCGACAAAGCGCTCCCATTCGCGTTCGTCTTCACCGACGGCGACCAAACAACGAGTAATTCTGTAGCCCTCGCGATCAAACACGAGAGCTCGTCCAATCGCGACACCAGGCGAAACCGCGATCCCCTGTAATTCCAGCATGCTGAAATGATCAATCTGGTTTGGTGGTTGCTTGAGGCAACCGAATATGCGAATCTACAAGCTCGATATCGACGAGAATTACGAGCATTTATGTCGAATGTTCGACTTTGAGTTCATCGAATTGTTGATCGAACATCAAACGGATAACGCGAATAGCCTCATCCGCATCGGGTCCTTGGGCTCGAAGCACCAACTCGGATCCCTGGGTTGCACCAAGGGTCAACAGACTTAAAATGCTTCGGCAGTCAGCTATTTGACCAGCGCGCTCTAGCTCAATCTGGCATTGGAAGCCAGCCGCTGCACGAACTAGTTTGTCTGCGGGCCGCATATGCAATCCCTCGGGATTGTTAACTGTGACCAAGCAATGTTGGATAGCCGATGACATATCTTTTTGAGGCGAGAATTTTTAGTGGCCGAACTGATTTCCGTCAGCTTCGTCGAGTAGTTGCGAAATATCTTCAATCGACTTGGATTGACGCAGGAGACGGCAAAACATGTCGTCTCGCAGTTGACGCGAGATGTTTTCTAGCGCCCTCAAATGATCGCCTGGGCGGTCCGGGGGAGATACTAGCAAAAAGAAAAGCGATGCGACCTGACCATCGAGCGACTCAAAATCCAGGCCAGTTTGGCTCACGCCAACTGTTCCGATGAGTTTTTCAACGCTTGCATGTTTCGTGTGAGGGACGGCAACACCTCGGCCGATACCCGTGCTGCCCAATTCCTCGCGTTTCATAATGGCTTTGACGATGTCGGCTTGATCTGCGGCCTTGATATCACGGGCGTTGACGAGCGACTGGACCAATTCCGTGATTACGCCCTCTTTGGTTGTCGCAGTCAGTTCTGCGCAAATCGCTTTTCGGGAAATGAATACAGAAAACTTCATTACTTGTGGACCCTTGCAACTAACCAACGATTCCAACTCGTTTTCGCAGGAAACTGCGTTTTGGAATCAAATAGTGGAATGGATAAAATAAAAGGTGAAATCGACAATCGCGAAGCCTAAACTTCGTTGTTGCCGGTGTGTTTTACCGGAGTAGCCTTGTGATCGGTTACTTTTTCTTTGTGTTTTCGAATTTGTTGCTCGACTTTGCCGATCGTTAAATCCAACGCTGCAAGAATCGAGGTGGCTTGAGCTGTGGCAACAAAGTCGGGCGAATGTTCAGCAGAAACGTTGATTTCGACCGTCGGTTTGTCTAAATGCTCGAGATCCACGGTCACCTCGATCGCATTGATCCGATCGAACAATCGCCGCACTTTTCCAGCTTTTTCAATGATGATAGCTTGGTCTTCGGGCTTTAGATGGCCATGGCGGGCAGAAACGTTGACTTGCACGGAGGAACTCCACAAGGAGGACGAGATGTTGAAACGCAAAACTTGATTACAACAAAACCTATCCGTTTGGATGGAAGTTGTAAGGTCGAACGGGCGGAATTGTAACGCTTTCCAAGAATGCCCACAAATCCCCGTTAAGGTTTACCCCACTTGCTGCTTTTCAAAGTTGAGCGTGAGCCGAATGTGTTCGTAGGGGACGCTTTGTTCCAAATGCTCGAAAATTGGTTTTAGCTTTTCTCGACCTACAGCATCCGCCGCGGCCAGGATTCGCTGCTGTAGTTCAGGTACCAACCAACAATCGATCGAGGAAATCGCTTCCTCCTGCATCAAATCCAACAAATGAGTTACGACAGTCCCTGTGGTGATGTCTGCTTTTTCCGCGATCTCTTCGAACGAACGCCCTTCGCGCAAGAGGGGATACGTAATCGCTTTGGTCCCGCTGGCTCCCAAACGAATCGTTCGCGGCTTGCCCATCGCTTGCCCCACCAAATTCTTTTTCCAGTCTACGTCCATCTCGATCGAAGCCGATCCGCAATACTCCTGGATGGCGTCCAAAAACGATCGACCGTATGCGTTTAGTTTTACGTTGCCGATTCCGGAGACGTTCAACATACCTTCTAAAGTGGATGGTCGCAGCGCGCTCATTTCGTACAAGACATTGTCGGAAAAAATGATGAACGGTGGCACGTTTTGCTCGCTCGCCAATCTCTTTCGCAATGCCTTCAACTTTTCAAGCAAAGCTTTGTCCGCATGTGCAACCGCATCGCTAGGTGCAGCTTGCTTTCGTTCTTTGGTCGCGGCGACTGTGCGAATTAATCTCGGTTGTGCTTCGCCAAACAAGATCGCCTTGGAATTGGCATTCAGCTTGAGAATTGGATACTCGGTACCTTCCAGTTCGAGCGAGCCCTGGCCAATGAGTTGATAGACCCAGTCACGTAATTGTGCTTTGGGGATGTCTTTCATTAGCCCGTAAGTACTCAACTTGTCATGCCCACGTTGCAACACGATTTGAGTTTTGGCACCTAGCAAAATCTCGACAACGTAGTTGACTCCAAAACGTTCTTGGACTCGAAAGACACACGACAGGATTTTCTGTGCGACCACTTTTGCGTCAGGGACATCATCGGTATCACCCAAGCAAATATCGCATGCCCCGCACGAGTCGTTGCCATAGGATTGCCCGAAGTACTCAACTAGAGCCTTGTGACGACAGACAGGAGTGCGGCAATAGCGGGACATCTCCTCAATTTGATTTCGCGATGCAATGATGATCTCTTCGCGGGCACCGGCCTCAATAAGACTCGCTTCGGTTATCTTCTTGAGCGTGATAGCGTCACCAGCACTGTGAAACAACACGCACTCGGCCGGCAAGCCATCGCGCCCAGCTCGACCTGTCTCCTGCTGGTAATGTTCAATCGACTTGGGAATCGAAGCGTGTACGATAAATCGAACGTTGGATCGATCGATACCCATTCCGAATGCGATGGTTGCGACCGCCACATCAACCGCTTCGGTTAGAAAAGCTTCTTGTGCCAGCTTTCGCTCTTCGTGGGACATGCCTGCATGGTAGCCGACTGCCGAATACCCTTTTCGTTGAAGGTAATCCGTTACGGACTCGACATCTTTGCGGCGCAAGCAATAGACAATTCCGCCGGAACCTCGATACCGTTCGCAGACTTCTCGGATTTGCTCCTGCACATCGAGTTGTGGCAAAACGCGGTAGGTCAAATTCGGGCGGTCAAACGAACTGACCAAGACTCGTGGAGTCTTGAGCCCCAGTTGGTCGATGATATCAATTCGCACTTTTTCGGTGGCCGTAGCCGTGAATCCATGCATGGCCGCTTTTGGGAACGACGCACGAAGACTACTCAATTGTCGATACTCAGGTCGAAAGTCATGTCCCCATTGTGATACACAGTGGGCTTCATCAATGGCAATCGTATGGACGTCGTTTCCGTCGAGAAAATGAACGAAGTCTTGATTGACGAGACGTTCTGGAGAAACGAACAACATTCTCACTTGGCCTGAACGTATCTGCTGTGCCGCCTCTCTTTTTTCGGAAGCCGATAATGTGCTGTCGATACGAACAGCATTCACTCCGACCTGCTTGAGTGAATCGACCTGGTCTTTCATGAGTGCAATTAGGGGAGACACGACGATGGTCATTCCGCCCCGAAAAATGGCAGGGGCTTGATAGCAAAGCGATTTGCCGCCTCCAGTGGGCATTACCACCAAGGTGTCGCGTCCCTCGAGAATTGAACTTATTGCAGCATGTTGCGAGGGGCGAAGGCTATCGAAGCCCCAAATCTCGCGAAGCAGTGCAAAGAACTGATCGGGTATATTGATTGTCGGTGGGACGGGCATCGACGTAACAGCTGGCATGATTGATTTCGAGAGTTGAATTGCATTTAATTGACCGGAGAGTGGGCAACTGTATCATATCGATTTGGGGAGCGCCGCAAGTCCCTGTTTTGCCCTTTCAGGGCGAGCTAGTTTTTTCGATGATTCCCCAGCGCGGATTATTCATTGGCTATCGAGTTTTTGTTGTAAGGTAATGCTGCGAAAGACATTGCGAAAAGCAGTTTAATTGCAGACTGTTTTTCGTAACCCGCTGCGTAAGCGAGGGATTTTGTTGCTGGTCCCTCG
>JAYTVL010000095.1:0-2353 GCA_043744075.1 Pirellula sp.
CGGCGTCTATCACAACATGGGCCGCAAACCGTGGGCTAGCGCCCTTCGGCTAATCAGCCGGAACGCGCTAGCGTCCGGTTCAGCCCGACTTATGATCGAGGCCAGCGCAGTCGACACTCAGCCGTGCCAGTCGGCGGACAGCGACAAACGAATACTAGAGAATTGAATGAAGAAATAAATTCGATTGTCGTAGGCGAGAGGCAGCTTGAAATCTACCTTCATCGGTGCGATACGTTATTGCTTAACTTTCTCTGCAACGCCCGGTGACGAATCAGACAGGTCGGTGATCGCATTTTTGCCTAATAACTCATTTGCCTCGTCGCGGAATCGCTGCAGTTCTCGATCTTCCGGTTTGTGCTGGCGCATCCATTTCTCTGCCTTGATGTAGAAGTTTCGGGCGCGCTGATGATCAGCAAGCCGCCAATACGCCATCGCTAAAAAGAAACCGTCGAAACGGGTTGTGAAACCGGTGCCCTCCTGGCTGAGTTCCAGGGACTTTTGCAAAGCATCGGCTGCCGCTTGATAATTTCCATTCCGATAATGAGACACACCCAGCGTGTTCCATACGATCGCCACGTTTGGGTTGAGTTCAACGGCTTTTTCCGCCACTTCTATCGCTCTCGCAGGATTTCGAAACCTCAAGTCAGGGCAGGTTGCCAGCAACCAAGCTAGGTCGTTGCGGAATTTGGCGCGGGCTGGATGCTGCTCGATCGCTTTGCTCAACGCGACGAAGCTGGCCTCAAACTCTCCATTGCCCGCCAATGCCATTCCCATACCGTTGTAAGCCGACGACATCATTGGCTCCAGCTCGATAGCCCTGCCGAACGACTCGATAGCCAAACTGAATTTGCCACTCTCCGTAAGTATGTTGCCGAGGTTAAAGTGCGCAGCGAAGTCCTTCGGATTGAATGCGAGCGCCGATCGAAATGCGTCAGCGGCCGCCTCCAACTCTCCATTGCTCGCCAGGAGGCCGCCATACCGGAATCGAGCGGTGGATTCATAGTCTTTTAGGTCCCCTTCCGAGTTTGCTAGCAGCGGATTGTATTTCAACGCTTTTTGATACGAGTCTCTGCCTTCGTTAAAACGCCCGCTCAACGCAAGCTCCCAAGAGCGATCAAAGTGCCTCCATGCCGCAGCGCTCGCAACCATTGGGCAGCCACTCTGTTCAAAGCCGCGCACAGCATCAAAAGTTGTTGTGCCCGAGTGCAGTTGACGGCCATCGGCACTCCATCTCAAATTTCCCTCGCCACGACTAGTTAACGTAAGGATTTCCTGGCCAGTTAACGCATCCCAAAGTTTAATCGTCTGTCCATCTTGCTCACGTGATGCGAGGCGCGAACCGTCGGGACTCCAATCAAGATCCCATACGCCGCCAGTATGGCCTCGAAGCACAAACAACTCGTTTCCGGACGCAGTGTTCCAAACCCTCACCGTCCTATCCCAGCCTCCCGCTGCGATATGCTCTCCATCGGGACTCCACGTCACGCCCGAAACGTATTGGAAACTTGAAAGGCCCAATAATGTTTTCTGCTTATCCCCGTTTACTCCATCCCAAATCTTCAACGTGCCGTCGTAAGCAGACGATGCCAACTTCTTTCCATCGGGACTCCAGCGTACTCCCCAAACATTTTCGGTGTGACCATTTAGAGAAAGCAATC
Organism: Pirellula sp.; assembly: GCA_043744075.1. Classification (GTDB taxonomy): domain Bacteria; phylum Planctomycetota; class Planctomycetia; order Pirellulales; family Pirellulaceae; genus JBKCUI01. The sequence goes on from JAYTVL010000095.1 coordinate 1,659, forward strand.
GCTGTCCTGTCGTGACGTCCCAGACTCCGACAGTATTTTCAAATGGAATTGCGATGCGTTTTCCCGTTGGATCCCAAGAGATTACCTCGTTATCCGCAATGTCCGTTTCTAACACAACTTGGTCTGTGGAGGTTGCATTGTGAACGGTGATTTTGCGATTGGCTGAGCTACGATCCAACCGGATTGTATATTTTCTGTCCGGACTCCATTCCACCAGCTCACTCGGCTTCGACGTTTTCGTGCTGCCGTTTTCAATCGACGTCGCATCCCAAATCTTGGTCGTGCGATCCTCGCTTCCCGACGCGATTCGTTGACCGTCCGGGCACCATGCCACTGCATACACAGCGCCACTATGCCCTCGAAATGTTGTCAATTCAATGCCCCTTTCTGAATCCCAAATTTTAACCTCTTGCCCCCATGTACCGACTGCGATTTTCGATCCGTCCGGAGACCAATCGACCGATGAGACTCCAGATTGGTGAGGCAGTTTCAACAGCACTTGCCACGTATCCGTATTCCACAACTTAACGGAACTATCATACGCACCGGAGGCTAAGCGATCGCCATTGGGACTCCAAGCCAACGCCCAGAGGTCATACTCGTGCGCTTTCCACGAGTGCACTTCCTTTTCGGTTTCGACATCCCATATCATCAATAGGCTGCCAGCACCTAGGGCCAACAACCGACTGTCTGGA
>JAYTVL010000096.1:0-29512 GCA_043744075.1 Pirellula sp.
CGGGTGCAACCGGAATCTTGTACTCTATCATTTCACCTTGAGCACTATCGCCCCGGTGTATCTTCAACGTCGCTTGCTCATCCATCAAGGGCTCCTGGCAGGGTTGCACTACTTTTGGCGTCGATCATAAGTTGGGCTGAACCGGACGCTAGCGCGTTGCGGCTGATTAGCCGAAGGGCGCTAGCCCACGGTTTGCGGCCCATGTTGTGATCGTTGCACTACTTTTTGAATAATTGTTTGAGGTCGTCCGGCATTTCTTCCAGCGGTTTGTGAGAAATCTTGATCTCTCGCCCCTGCTGCGTCACTATCAAATTCTGTTTGCCCCAAGCTTCGTCTGAATCTGGGAAGTCCTCGCGTGTATGACCACCTCGGCTTTCAGTGCGTTCCTGTGCAGCTAGCGTCACCGCTTCGCTAATGTCAATCATGTTTTCGAGATCCATCGCTAGATGCCAGCCTGGATTGAATTGAATATTGCCATCGACTTTGACTTTGGCTGCCCTGGTACGCAGCGCGTCGAGCTGAATAAGTGCCTCTTTCAAATCGTCCGGGCTTCGCACAATTCCGACCTTCGTCTGCATAAGCAATCGCAGGTCCTCATGTACCGTATAAGCATTCTCACCCTGAGTTCTATTAAAAGGTTCGAGGCATTCGCTTGCTGATTGCGCAATCTGTTCGTCATCGCAATGGGGAGAAGTGCTGACACTGGCTGCATGTTTTGCGGCAAACTCGCCAGCACGTTTTCCAAACACCAGCAAGTCCGACAGGGAATTGCCCCCAAGGCGATTCGAACCGTGCATTCCACCCCCCACTTCACCAGCCGCGAACAAGCCCGAGACAGTCGATTCCTGTGTCTCGGGGTTCACTCGTACGCCGCCCATCATATAGTGACAGGTCGGTCCAACCTCCATTGGATCCTTAGTGATGTCAACGTCCGCCAACTCTTTAAATTGATGGTACATGCTAGGTAGTTTCTTCTTGATGTCGTCGGCTGAGCGACGCGATGCGATGTCCAGAAAGACACCCCCGTGCGGTGATCCGCGCCCAGCTCGAATTTCGCTTCGAATGGCCCTCGCCACGACATCTCGTGTCAGCAATTCGGGTGGTCGCCTCGCTTCAGGCAATTTATTGGCCATGACCGATTTCATCCAGCGATTAGCCTCCTCTTCCGTGTCAGCGAACTCCCCTCGAAACATTTCGGGCACGTAATCGAACATAAATCGTTTCTTGGCACTATTAAGTAGCACGCCACCTTCGCCTCGAACTCCTTCGGTTATGAGAGTTCCTTTGACGCTCGGCGGCCATACCATACCCGTTGGATGGAATTGAATGAATTCCATGTCAATCAGCTCAGCACCAGCCCACATTGCCATCGCATGTCCGTCGGCTGTGTATTCCCACGAATTCGAAGTCACTTCCCAACAGCGACCAATTCCACCTGTAGCTAAAACGACTGAATTGGTTTCGAACACCACAAAACGTCCGCTCTCTCGTTGGTAACCGAAGCACCCGGAAACGCATTCTCCGTCCTTAAGAATTTTGCGAATCGTACATTCCATGTGGACGTCGATTCCTTGGTGTATTCCTTTGTCTTGAAGTGTCCGAATAATCTCAAGGCCTGTCCTGTCGCCGACATGCGCAAGCCGCGGATAGGTGTGTCCACCGAAGTTTCGCTGAAGAATTCGGCCATCTTTAGTACGATCGAAAACAGCCCCCCATTCCTCTAGCTCTCGAACCCGAGATGGGGCTTCCTGAGCATGGATCTGCGCCATGCGCCATTGATTCAGAAACTTTCCACCCTTCATCGTGTCGCGAAAGTGGACTTTCCAATCATCGCGTGAGTCGACATTCGAGAGGGCAGCAGCAACGCCCCCTTCGGCCATCACTGTATGTGCTTTTCCAAGGAGTGATTTGCAAACTAAAGCGGTTTTGGCTCCTTGAGCCGAGGCCTCGATCGCGGCTCGCAAGCCCGCACCTCCGGCACCTACGACAACGACATCATATTGAAACGTTTGGTACTTTCCCATCAAGATCTTTCGTCAATTCAGAATAACCGTAGGTCTGTAATCGTTTGCGAAGCAACCAGCCAAACGTAAAAATCAGCGAGACCCACTGAGAATAAGCTGCACCACGCCCATAGCATGTGATTCTTATTCAATTTAGAGACACCCTTCCAAAGTTTGTAACGCGATTGGCCAAATGCAACACAAGAGAAGCAATCGATATTGCCTCCGATTAAATGCCGCAAAGAATGGCATGAAAAGGTATACATTGAAAGCAAGACCACATTGATTACAAGCACCAATGAGCCCACACTCATCCCTATGGTCATACCACCGGATGCAGTCGGCCAGAAACAGGCATGCACGGCATCAATTGCCAAAAGCAAAATGAAAAGAATCGCGATATAGAGAAAAAAGCGGTGGAGGTTTTGGAATATGAAAAGCCCCGTTTCACCCATATAGCGACTACCTTTCATTTCACCCACGCTACAACCTGGTGGATCACCGAAAAAGGATCGGTAGTACGCTTTTCGGTAGTAATAGCAAGTTAGTCGAAACCCACCCGGTGCCCACAAAATCAAGAACGCCGGGGAAAACCAAGCAGGCATGCTAGGTAGAAGTATTAGTGGTGAAAAGAACGGCGACAGCATGTAGGAATGCTCTGACAAGACTTTGTTGACTCGCGCACCATGCCCAAGCTCATAATCCTGGGCATAAACCGCTCGAAACGTCGCATAAATGCCAAATCCGGAGAGGACAATAACCGTCGCCAACGGTCCCGCCCACCATGCATCGCGTCGCTCCGTTTTCCCTAAGGCATGTCCCTCGGTTTGCTTCGCCGCCACAGTCGCCATCTAACTCTCCCTTTGGAATAATAATTGGAGCACTATAGTCAGCCCCGTATGGGGCGTCAATATACCGACCGGAAGCGTGCCAGCAAAGCACTTTGTGGCCCGCTTTACTTTGGATTCCTCTTTTCGCCTATCTGGATTCTTGCGGAATCGAAGAATTGCAAGAGGACCCAAGCAGAAGGGACTATACTGTTTGCAGAAGCGACTATATTGTTGACTATATCGTCAATTAAATTGTAATGGTTTCGAGTTGTGCGTATTTCGTTGTTGATCGGTCCACATTGCGTTCCAATGTGGATTCTGAGGCAAAACTATGTCACCAAATGACCTATGGTCGCGGCGTCGCTTGGTTCGTCGAATGCTTTTGAATGGCATCGAAGCGTTGGAAGAACGACACATGTTAGCCTCCGATTGGAGAAACGTGCTTCAACCGCTAAATGTTTCCGGCGATGACCTTCAGACTGTCACACCGTTAGATGTACTCATTGTCATCAACGAAATAAACTCTCCAACCATTCGCGCGTCAACATCAAGTCCATTGCCTGTTATCGGTGCCAACGGAAAGTCGCCGCCGCCGTATGTAGATGTAGACTGCGATAACTTCGTAACGCCACTCGACGTATTGATCATTATCAATGCGATCAACAGCAAGGACTTCGGACCCAGTTGGCGATTCTCTCAGAATGGAGGTGGGGCTGATGCAGGCAACGTGTCGCCCGCGGCATGTTTCCCAAAATTGCAGGAAGGTTCTTCCTTTGTAACGTCCCTGATCTCTGATATCGAAATCCCATCCGACGCCAATCTACTGAGCTTTGAGTATGCGTCTCTAAGCTTTGATACCTCTAGTCACGGTCGAGCGCACGACGCATTTGAAGCAGCTCTTTTGGACTCATCCGGCCGATCCTTGGTGCCAACACTGGGCACTGGAAGAGATGCTTTTTTTAATGTGACGGAGGACTTGCCTGTCACTAACACTAACGACGTTACGATGAACGGGAACAAAGTGTCGTTGTCGCTGGCCAACGTCTTGCCTGGCACCAAAGCGCAATTGGTGTTGCGATTGGTTAACAATGATGGCGACAAAATGACTTCGGTGGTTGTTCCCTCCGTTCGCTTTGAACAGGGTGCCACACTCCGCTCGTCGACTGTGCCATCATCCGGTCCGATGTCAACAGGCGGAGCAGCGATAACGGGCGGCTCGCTGTTCGGAGGAGCAAACGGGCAACCATCGTCCACTTTCGATACGAACGTTTTCCCAAGGCCCAACGCTGTGGTTGGTAGACCGATCGCCGAAGGGAATTCGAATGTACTGAATTCCAATACTGCATCGAAGCCGCTGGAAGTTCCCGTGAGTCCCGCGCCCCCAGTTCCACAAGTACCGCTGAACAGCCGAGGCAAGGAGTTTTGGGTCGGCTTTCCAGACAATCTCTTTGAAGGCAACAACCGCCCTCAAAAAGCACTCTACATCACGGGCGATATTGCCACAAAGGGCGTCGTCGATATTCCAGGCTTGATTGACCCTGCTACTTCGTTGCCGTTTCATAAAGACATCATCGTGAATCCTGGCGTGGTAAGTGTCGTGGAACTGCCTAGTTTGGACGTTGGGGACAACAACGACAACGATACCGATTTTGATGTCGAGGTCGAGCTTATTGCACGAGTCCAACGCAAGGGAATCCACGTTGTTACGCAAGATCCAGTTGCCGTGTACGGGCTCGATCTAGCGGTCAGCACTTCCGACGCATTCTTGGCCCTGCCGGTGAACTCTCTTGGGAGCGAGTATATCAATCTTGGATACGAGAATACTTACGCTTCCATCGCACATGTTGAGGGGACTCAATTCCTCGTAGTAGCGACACAAGACAATACCCAGGTCACACTCGCACCGGGCCAATACTCCGGTGCAACAACATCCAGCAATGCCGCTATATTTCGGCCCAACGGAACCACGGAATTCAATCTTGGTAATTCAGACGGGAGGGACATTGGTCCTTTCGTGACGGACGCGGCCGGGAACGGTTCGTTGGTAGTGCATCCTCCTTTCGATGGCTACAGCGGAACTTACAAATTCGAATTAGTTGACGTTGCAACCGCAGCCATTTTAGGCACATTCGACGCAAAAACTACTATAAACTTTCCAACTGGTCGCGAGTCGAAGGTTGTGGCCTTCGATGTCATTGCCGGACAGCGATTGTATTACGATGCTATCAACCCAAGCCCTGCACCGAATGTTAGCATACGAATTCTTTCGGCGAGTGGCGATCAAGGCGACCTTTTCTCTCAGACCGATAACAACTCATTTGTATATCTATTTGGTGCACTGCAATTTAGGGAAACAGGCAAATACTATTTTGTGATTACAGGTGAACAGCCTACTGCATTCGACTTTTCGTTTCGATTGGTCAACATGGATGCCGCTCCTCGAATCACGCTCGGTGCGGACTATACTGCTGTAGTTAGTCCGGCAGGTCGTGCAGAGATTTATCGCTTAGATGGAAACGCAGGGCAAGTCCTCTGTTTCGATGCATTCAACCCAGACCGCAATGTAGGCTTTACTGTTTACGGTCCCGGTGGCCAGCAAGTGATTGTCAATACTGCGTCTGATGATCGCGTTTTCGTTCTACCCGAAACGAGTACCTATTACATTCTTTTAGACAGCGCATCCTTCGTGCCGTCGTCGTTTGGATTTCGACTACTAGATCTGCAGTCTGCTCCTGCACTCCCATTTGGTAGTCCGTTACCAATCAGTGTCGCAGACGGACATCTAAACGGTTATCGATTTTCGGCGTTGGCTGCCCAGACTTTCAGTTTCGATATCCAAAGTATCGCCCCCTTCTTTCGCGCAACAGTTTACCTAATAGATCCAACCGGCAACGTTGTGAACGTGATCGAGAACGGCAACCAACGTTCAGTCAAGTTGATGACCAGTGGATCGTACACGCTTCTGATCGGAGCTCTAACGGTGCAGGAGGGAGGCACTATCACGATACTGCCAAGTCTTGTGAACGACCCACTTGTTACTAAAAGCGGTTTCAATACAAATCAAACGATGACGATTTCAGCGGGCGGCAGCGCTAAGTATTCCTTTAATGCGCCTGCTGGAACTCGAGTGCTGTTGGACGGGCTAAACGTTGTCACGGCCGATCTTAATTTGGAATTCAACGCCCCTGATGGCACTCGTCTCTTTACTGGTTTTGGGTTAGCAAATGACACCCAAGACGTGCCTCGGTTCGGCCCGACATTCTTGCCACAATCGGGCACGTACACATTGACCGTGCGAGGCAACTCGCCGTCCGCCTCTGGCAGTTATGACTTTCGCGTTCTCGATTTGGACACGTTCGGAACACCGTTAGCACTCCAAACACAAATCAACGGGAACTTTCCCACCGGACGCGAAGCCCAAGTTTATACGTTTGATGCCAATGTCGGCGATCAACTGCTCTTCGACGGCCGGTCGGGAGCCTTTATCTTCGGCATCTATGATCAGAACTTAAACGCAATCTATTCGCGCGGTATCTTTGGCGCCGCTTCGACGGCCGAAGTCGACGGAATCGGACGAGTTTTGCAATCGGGACGTCACTACATTTTATTTCAAGGCGATCTCTATATTCCTCGGGATTATAGTTTTCAAATTCAAAACTTGAAGTTATCGCCGAGTTTGGCAATAGGTGCAGAGGCGAGCGGATCGGTAGCCGTAAATGGTGAGGTCGTTTATCGTATGCAGCTAACTTCCGGACAGCGCATTCGGCTAGACAGTCTGCTGCCATATTCAAGTGACATCAACTATCGAATCGCCAATTCAGGTGGCCGAGCTCTGTACGATTCCGGTTATCAGAATTTCGACTCATCTCCTCCTGGCAATCAGCTCATAGTCGTCCCCGAGTCGGGCGAGTATTTCGTCTTCATTCAAAGCCGGCAATCCACAACAGGCTCGTATCGATTTCGCTTCGATGATCTAGCATTGGCACCTGCTCTGACGTTCGATGCCGATTTGGAAGTAACTCTCAGTCCGGGAAATGCCGCCCGCGTATTCCGGATCGATGCTCAGGCTGGTGAAACGATTCAGCTCGACAACCTCGGTACTTTACTGCCACTCGATTGGGGAATTACCGGACCAACCACTCAATATCGCGGCGGTTTCTCTGATGGCCAGGATTTCTCGGCAAAGATCCTCAGTTCCGGAACACATTATTTCACCATCAGTGGTCGACAGGATAGCGGTCCGATCACCATTCGTTTCCTCGCAACTCGAACGCCTGGCCCAGTAGTATCACTGACTGGATTCAATACAGTAGTCAACCTGAATGTTGGAATTAATGAAACGAAAACGTATTCGTTCAGTGCACCCACAGGACGACTCGTCTATCTCAATGTCATGCGATCCGATTTTGCGATCCGAACACAAACGGTAACTCTCAATCAAGGCGAGACGTATCTGCTGCGAGATTCTGCCGAAAGAGGTCCCAGTGGCGCCGCAGATCTCACAGGCTCGTTCATTTCTAGCACGAAGCCCGTCGCCGTTTTCGGCGGCAACCGCGCGACGTTCATCCCTAGCCAGTACTTCGCCGCCGATCACTTGGTCGAGCAACTGCCACCCACGAACACTTGGGGTCGCGAGTTCGTGACGATGCCACTAGTCACAGGTTCCACTCGCGGAGATCTATTCCGCTTCCTGGCTCAAGCCAACAACACGCAAGTCAAAGTGAATGGCAGCGTTGTCGCCACACTTAAACGCGGTCAGTTTTTTGAGCAGTCGATAGTTGGCCCCGGGCACATCGAGTCGAGTGGACCAATTCTCGTAGCTCAGTATGCGTATTCACAACAGTATTATCGAACAGACCCAGGTGGTAACCCCAGTTTCCAGGGCGACCCACTCATGATGATCGTCCCGCCGTTCGAACAGTTCCTTGCTAACTACACTGTATCCACTCCAGTCGTTAGTTCGATCCTGAGCGCACAGCGCTTCGATCGCAATTTCATCAACATCGTGGCTCCTGCTGAAGCGGTTGGACTCATCGAAGTTAACGGCGTGGCAGTCGCTGCAAACAAATTCGTAGCCATTGGAACTAGCGGTTTTTTTGGTACCCAAGTTCCTATCGAGCTTGGAGCTTTTCAGCTAGCTGGTCCACTTCCCTTCGGCGCTTTCGTTTATGGTTTCGGGTCGTTTGACTCGTACGGCTATGTAGGAGGTCAAGCTTTATCACCAGTCGCAACCGTTAGCTCTGTCGTGCTCAATCCTGCAACTGCAAATCCTCAGATCGGTAACTCGTTTAGTTTGACTTCTCGTGTAGCCGATGTTTCAGGATCACCCGTGCAAGGTATTCGGGTCGACTTCGACGTGGCCGGTGTCAATCCACAACGCAGCTTCGGATTCTCGGATGCCAATGGCTTGGTCCAGTTCACTTACGTAGGCGTGAAAGACGGTCGCGACATTGTTACCGCATCGGTCGGTCAACTCCTAGATGATTCGATCATCGACTGGCGCACCGGGGCTGCCGCACCACAGATTATCGTAGCAGCTCCGCTCAATGGCAGTTCGGTTGCGGTCGGTACAACGCTTGTTGCAACAGGTTTAGCCATCGCCGATTTTCCATTGGCTACCTTGGATCTAGTCACTGTTAACGGAGTACCCGTAACGAGCGTAGATGCAGCTGGCAATTTCTTCATCGAGCTGTTTGTCGGTCCGGGTGAGAATGAATTTGAGTTCGCAGCCATCGACTCCAATGGCAACACTGGATCGCAAGTCATTAGGATCAGCGGTACTCAACTGGATACATCGAAGGTTGATTTTTCGCAGTTTGCGAACGTCACTGGCAGTTTCCAGGAAACCTATGCGCGAACTTCATTCAACCAATCGAATCGCTCGCTCCTAGCTGAAACCGCCATTGTAAATATAGGCCAGTTCCCTACCGATGTGCCGCTATTAGTGGCCATTTCCAATATCAGCGACCCAATGGTTTTAGTCCGCGGAGCAGACGGACAAAGGCCAGATGGTATCCCTTATTACGATTTCACGGGACTGACAACGGGCGGCACACTCACACCGCGCAGCAAGACCGGATTTTTGTCTGCCGAGTTCTATAATCCAAATCAAACACAGTTCACCTACGATTTGGTCTTCTACGGCAAGCTCAATGAACCACCGCAGATCAATAGCCTTCCTACGACCGAAGCCGACTTGAATCGGGAGTACCGCTATGATGTAGTCGCCGTCGATCCGAACCATGACGCAATCACCTTCGAATTGGTCGAAGCTCCTGCGGGCATGGCGATCAATAGCACCAATGGCCAGATTCGCTGGACCCCTACCAACAGTGACACCGGCCTGCATACCGTCGATATCCGCGTGTCGGATTCTAGGTTGGGAGTGAGTGCACAACGGTTTACGCTATCGGCTCGCCCGACACCCGCCAACCGAACCCCTGTGTTCAATTCGCTTCCGGTAGCAGTGGCCGATGTAGGAGTCGCTTATCCGTATACAGCTCAAGCGATCGACTCAGACGGAGATGTGCTCGGCTATCGGCTCGTTACCGCCCCAACCGGCATGAAGATCAACCCTTTGAGCGGCGCGATCCAGTGGATTCCGACCACACAGCAGTTGGGTGCACAGCCAGTGGTTATCGAAGTGTCTGACTCTCGCGGTGGTTCTGCCGAGCAGTCTTTCTCGTTGTTAGTCCTTTCGCCAGCGGATAACGCGGCACCGGTGATTGTCAGCACAGCTCCGACTGCGATCAAACTGAGCGGACTTACCTTTCAAGTGGTCGCTCTCGACGCAGACAGCCAACCATTGACCTATCGACTTTCGAACGCGCCCGCAGGCATGACGATTAGCCCAGCGGGATTAATCTCCTGGACACCGACGACAGGCCAATTTGGACCGCATCAAGTTGCCATTGAAGTGCTCGATACGCGAGGTGGTCGTGCTTCGCAGAGTTTTACCCTGGCCGTCTTCGATAATCAAGATCCCGTTATTACTAGCTCGCCGATCACAACGGCACAGCTTAATGTTGCCTATTCGTATCAAATGAAAGTGACCGATTCGATCGATGACCTACTATCTTTCAAGTTGATCGACGCGCCGGTTGGCATGACGATCAACGCTTCATCGGGTCTGATTAGCTGGTCTGTGACTAAAGCAGCTTATGAACTAGAGCCAGTGACCATTGCCGTCTTCGATGGCCGTGGAGGCATGGCAGTGCAGCAGTTTACTATCGCTGTCGCAGGTGGTCAGGGTCAAGCGTTCAACATCACCCCGGTTTTCGTGAGTACGCCACCCTCGGTCGCTTCGGTTGGTACGACGCTCAATTACAAAGTTCAAGCCCGCGATCCGGATGGAGATTCGCTGACATTTGATTTGCCATTGAGTCCTCATGGAATGGTGATCGATGCCACGACCGGCCAGCTTGGCTGGTTGCCACAATCAAATCAATCAGGCGTGCAACAAGTCGTTATTCGAGTCAAGGATGGACAAGGTGGCATCTGGCTTCAGTCGTTCCAAATCAATGTGGATGGATACAACACGGCACCGGTGATCACTTCTTCGCCGTTGCTGAATGCTTCCGTTGGCGTGCAATGGGAGTATCGATTGCATGTTCAAGATGCGGATGGCGATCCATTGATGTTCGAGCTCGTGTCACCCGCTTCAGGCATGACATTGACGGCATCGAGTAACTCGGACGCCAATGCCGTGCTGAGGTTTTCACCAACGGTTGCTGGCACAGTCGATGTCGTGCTAGTGGCCAAGGATAGTCGAGGTGGCAGGACCGAACAGCGTTTCGCAGTCCAAGTCGCAGCGACAGCAGCCAACATTGCACCGATCATCCATTCACAACCTCGGTTAACGATTCCTGCAGGGCAGACGTGGGTTTATCTAGTAGCAGCCGACGATCCAAACGGTGATCCGATCACATTCAGTTTGCCGACCGCACCGACTGGCATGACATTCGATGCTGGTCAACGATTAGTTAGTTGGACACCGACACTTTCGCAGCTTGGTTCGCACGCAGTCGTAGTGAATGTTACCGATGGCCGAGGAGGCAGCGTATCGCAGAGCGTTACGCTGCACGTGGTTTCCAATTCGGATAACAATGCTCCGAGCATTGTATCGCCACCGTCCGCCTTCCGAGCGACGGTCGGCGAACCGTTCCAATACAATTTGAAAGCGTCGGATGACGACGCAGATCCGGTGGAGTGGACGCTCGTCGAGGCCCCACACGGTGCGTCTCTAGATCGTCGCTATGGGACTCTGAGATGGACACCGACCCTGGACCAGCTTGGGCTGCAACGATTTATTGTTTCCGCCAAAGATCCGCTGGGTCTGGAAGCCCTGCAAAGTTTTTCGTTGAATGTTTCAGGGGCAAACCTCGGGCCATCGATTCTTTCGCGAGCTCCCAGTGAAGCGGTCGTCGGCGATCGCTATGTGTACGGAGTTCGCGCGGTCGATCCTGAGAACGATCCGCTCAACTATGCGATCAAGTCTGGCCCAACGGGCATGACGATCGATTCTGCGAGAGGCATCATTCGTTGGACACCGACATTGGGTCAACTTGGCACTGCGAGTGCGACGGTAGAGGTAACGGATTCACGAGGTAACAAGTCGACACAGCGTTTTCCGATCAACGTGTCGCAGGTGGTTCGCAATCAGGAGCCAATCATCACTTCGCGGGCCATCTTTAGAGCGCGAGTTGATGCGTTGTACCAATACGACGTCAATGCAATCGATCCGGAAGGCAACGCGATTAGCTATTCGTTGGTGACAGCCCCGACGGGTATGCAGATCGACTCAACGAATGGGTTGATCAGCTGGACACCCACGACGGCTCAAGCTGGTAGTCACTTGGTACAGGTAGCCGCGCAAGATTCTGCCGGAGGACGGAGTATCCAGCGCTTTGCGGTTCTAGCCAGGATCAACCAGGCTCCGGTAATTGTTTCGCATGCATTAACGAGCGTTGCATTGGGTGAGGCATACCATTACGACCTACAGGTAACCGATGTCGAGGGAGATGCGCTAGGCTATGAGTTGGTAACTGGACCAGTTGGCATGACGATCGATTCGTTTGGTCGAGTCAATTGGCAAACGGAACCTGGGGTTCCTGTATCGAGTCCGGTTGGATTGCGAGTGACCGATTCGTATGGCGCGGCGGCGACTCAAGTTTATGTTTTAGCGGTCACGCCCGATACGACAGCACCTCGGGTGGAACTGCGTCTAAGTGCCAATCCAGTTGCGTTGGGACACAATGCGGTCGTCGTAGTTCAGGTTAGCGACAATGTGGGGGTCGTCAAGGTGAGTTTGACGATGAATGGCCAGCCGCAGGTGCTCGATGCAAATCATTCGGTCACCTTGCGCGGCGACATCGCCGGACTTTATGCATTGCGAGCGACGGCGCGGGATGCATCAGGAAATGAAGGGATTTCCACTATCAGCCTGCGAGTCTTTGATCCAGCGGATACTCAGGGCCCGACGATACGGCTTACATCGCCACAGCCCAATGCGGTCGTGACGAAGCTGACGGATATCGTCGGTTCGATCACCGACGACAACTTGCAGTTCTATCGCATCGACTATGGCCGCGCTGACTTGGTCGACATCAATAAGCCCGAGGAGAGCGATCCCGATTATAGGACCTTGGTCACAGGCAACAATACTGCCGTAGACAAAATCTTAGGCACATTTGATCCAACGATGCTGCTGAATGATGACTACGTGATCCGAGTCGTTGCGCAAGACCTTAGCGGCAACGTTTCGTCCAAGGTTGTTCCGTTGAGTCTGGATGGTCAGTTGAAACTGGGCGAATTCAAGCTCGACTTTACCGACTTGAGTATCCCAGTTGCCGGTATCCCGATCACGATCACCCGTTCGTACGACACTCGCAATGCGGGCGAATCAGGGGACTTTGGCTTCGGCTGGGCGCTGGGTGTTCAAGACGCCCAAATCCGCGAAAGTATACCGGTGAATCCGCTGGAAGAAGGAGGTTTGTTCTTCGCAGCGACGCCGTTCCGCGAGGGCACCAAGGTTTACCTGACGAATCCCGAAGGCCGCCGAGTCGGATTCACGTTCAAGCCACAACGTCAATTCAGTCTCTTCGGTGGCGGATCGTATGCACCAACGTTCGTACCTGATCCAGGCGTGTATGACACGCTGGACGTTGGTTCGGTCCCTTTGCGAAAAATAGGCGATGCATTCTACAGCGGGTTCTTCGGCGATCCGTTTAACCCGAGCGCGTATCGATTGACGACCAAGGCTGGCATCGTCTATGAGTACGGCCAGTTCAGTGGCTTGGCTAATGTCATCGACCGCAACGACAACCGCCTCGAATTCCGTCCCGACGGAATCTTTAGTTCATCGGGTCCCTCGATCCGATTCGTACGTGACCCCCAAGGACGAATTGAAAAGATCATCGACCCAGCAGGAAATCCGCTCACGTATGAATACGACATCCATGGTGATTTAGCTGCTTGGGCGAATCAGGCTGGGTTAACGACGACATTCTCTTATATATCGGAACCGGCACACTTACTTTCACGAATTGTCGATCCTCTTGGCAATCAGTTACTTGGGCCAAGTTACGATTCGGAAGGGCGAATCAATGGCGTTCAAGATGCTGTCGGAAATAAAGTAACAAACAATGTCTCCGTCAAGAATCGAACGGAAATCCTAACGAATGCAAGTGGGAAGACAACTAAGTTGATCTATGACGAGCGTGGAAACGTCATTGAGCGAACGAACCGACTCGGGGGGGTGCAGCGATCATCTTTCGACGAAGGAGGCAACATTCTCTCATCAACAGACCCGCGAGGATTTACGACATCGTTCGATTATGATAGTCGAGGAAACATTACCCGCGTCTTGGACCCGATGGGCCATGAGTTTCGGTTTGCATTCAACGAGCACAATCAAATCCTGGCCGCCGACAACGCATCGTATCGATATGATGCATTCGGCAACTTGGATCGGTTCGTAAATGCATTAGGAGACAGTAGTAGCCTGAAACATGATTCACAAGGCCGCGTCACTACCTTAGTCGATGCTCTCGGAATTGTGACGTCGTACACCTATGGTCGTGGTGAATATCCTACTGCACTTCTTTTCTCGGACGGCAAGTCTCGTCACTTTGAATACAACGTGTTCGGGCAGATTACGCAAGATATCGACGAGAATGGCAACGCGACGAAGACGACTTATGATGCTGCTGGTCGCCAGTTGACACTGAAAGATGCAATCGGTGGCGTAACCACCTACGCCTACGACGGTCAAAATCTATCGAAGGTGACAAAAGCGTTAGGAAATGCCACGTCGTACGCGTATGACTCCCTGGGCAATATGATTCTTCGAACGGATGCGCTCGGAGCAAAGACGCAGTCTCGATACGACAAAGACGGCAATATCCTCGAGGCCACTGACGCACATGGGAATAAAACCGCGTATGAATACAACTCCAACGATGACTTGACACTCATCGTCGATCCGCTAGGTCGACGCCAAATTTTTGATTACGACAGTTCAGGAAACGTTGTCGCGAGTACCGATGCGAATGGAAGCAAGACATTGCTTGAGTACGATGGAATTGGTCGTATCTTTAAACAGACGGATGCGCTTGGCGGCGTCTCCCAATCCACCTACGATGCTTTCGGCAATGTCCTGAGTGCGACGGATGAAAAGGGACGGATAACGCAGTTTGCATATGACGCCGTGAAACGACTCACAAGTGTTCTCGACCCACTTGGAAATCGCATCGAATATAGGTACGACTCGGTGGGCAATTTGGTGGAGATTGTTGACTCTAAGGGAGAGATCACCAAGTACCAGTACGATAACCGGCGCCGAAGGATTCTGACGAAGGACGCGGAAGGTGGTGAATTCAAATATTTCTATGACGGAAAGGGAAATCTCGTCGCGGAAACTGATCCTCTCCAACGGACAACAACTCACGTTTTCGACGCAAACAATCGACGGATTGCTTCGATCGATCCGCTCGGTGGTCGTACAGAGACTAGCTATGACGCTGCGGGCAGCATAAAGTCGGTTACGGATCCATTAGGTAATTCGACCGTGTATTCCTACGACGCGCTCTCGCGATTGGTATCTAAAGTCGACCCTCGAGGCAACACATCTCGACTCGAATACGACGAAGTTGGAAACCTAAAGGCGAGTACTGATCGCGAAGGACGCATTCGTCGATTTTCGTATGACGCGATTGACCGACTTACGTCTGAGGTTTGGGTAGGGGCCACAACACCTGCGGAGACGTTCGAATATTCGTATGATGCGGACGGCAACCGACAGTCGGCTCGCGACACCCGATCTAAATACCAATTTACGTACGACTCGCTCAATCGAAACACAAGTATTGACAATTCCGGGTCCATTGGAGTTCCTCACGTACAATTGAATTACTCGTACGACGCCGTGGGCAATCAACTCTCAGTTTCCGACAACTACGGTGTTCGCGTTGATAAGACATACGATAACCGCGACCTTGTTTCATCGCTAGTTTGGCAAGGTGGTGGCGTCGAGTCAGCTCGTTTCAACTACTCCTACGATGAAAAGGAACAAGTATTAGAAGTCGATCGCTTTTCCGATATCACGGGTACGACGAGGATTGGACGAAGTCAATATGAATACGACCGGACTGGGCGCACTAAGCGATTAACACACACGGATGCCGTCGACGCCGTGCTTTCGCAGTACACCTATGAGTATGACTTGGCAGGCCAACTCAATACATCGACCAATCATGGTCAAACCGCCGCATACAGCTATGACGCGAACGGGCAATTGAAGACAGCTGTTCATTCCAATCAACCCAACGAAAGCTACACGTACGACAAGAACGGAAATCGCGTAGCGACGGGCACGGTGATAACTACAGGTAATCAATTGGCTTCTGATAGCGATTTTGATTACAGCTATGACCGCGAAGGAAATCTAGTTTCCAAGTTGAATCGAGCGAGCGGCGAGCGTGTCACCTACTCATATGACTTCCGGAATCGTTTAACGTTCGTCAAGATGTTTAGCGCCGCCGGTCAGCCGACGGAGCAAATCCAGTACCTTTACGATCCATTCGATGATCGGATTGGTTCCGTGGTCAACGGCGAAGCGACATACTCTATCTACGATAATGGCCACGTTTGGAAGGACTTTAATAGCAGTGGCATCGTCGTTGCAAGCTACCTTTTTGGGCAAGAAGTAGATGAAATACTCGCACGTTACCAACCTAGCGATGGGATGGTCAGCCAGTTGGCAGATAGGCTGGGATCGGTAAAAGATCATATCGACTCGACCGGAAAAGCGATCAACCACATTGACTACGATAGCTTCGGAAAGATTGTTGCGGAGACCAATCCTAGCATCGCCGATCGTTTCAAATTCACCGGACGCGAGTACAACACAACGACTGGACTCTACAACTTTCGCGCTCGAACATACGACCCTCGTACCGGCCGTTTTATGAGCCAAGACCCTTTGGGATTTGTGGGTGGCGACACCAATTTTTATCGCTACGTCAACAACAGTCCGTTGAATGCGACCGATCCATCTGGGTTGTCGGCCATAGGCGAGTTTGGCGGTGTTCAGTTTGTCTGCCTGTCATATGTTTATCCATTATTTAAAACGGGGATGGGTCGGGCTGCGATCAAGAAGGACATTCAAGCGGAAATACTGAGCTTTACATTCACAGGAGGCGATGTTGGGGCGCAAAACGTGGCGAATTACTCTATCGCCGCGCTGGTGCTTGAGCTTGTGGATAAATACGTCGCTGCAGGGGAAGTCGAAGGCCCAATCGTAATTGATGACTACCAAACCGCTCCGGGAAGTCTTGTTTTTAGAATGGCTTCTACGGAAAAAGCATGTCACGAAGAAATAGACATTAGCACTGCATTCTTCGTACCAGGGCCACGCATTTGCTTCGCTGGGGAAACGCAGATCTTAACGCAACGCGGATTCGTGAGGTTTGATGAACTTAAGAAGCACGATAGTGTCTTGTCATCACCGGAAAACGAAACCGCGGGTACGCTCGAGTTCAAATCTGTCGAAGAGATTTTCGTCAACCACGGACCGATTTGGCACATACGAGTCAATGGACAAATGATTCGAACTACTGCGAGTCATCCATTCCATGTACAAGACAAAGGCTGGACACCCTGCCAAGCCCTTCTGCCCGGCGACATGTTGCGCAGCCACGACGGACAATACATGCCCGTTGAGTCCGTAAACTCGACTGGCACTCAGGAAGTCGTGTACAACTGTCGGATCGCAGATTTTCATACTTACTTTGTCGGCAGCGAAGACTGGGGATTTACCGTATGGGCTCATAATTCTGCATGCGACGATGCGGCAGAAGCCCTTGGTTATAGACGGACAAACTTTAGATCCCATGGCCAACCCGTCTATTTCAACGGAAAGAATTACATATCCCCGGATGTTGATGCACATAACGTGACTAATGGATGGAAGATGGCAAAAACAGTCGATGGCCTGCGGTCCAAGCGAACAAGAATGGGAACTTGTGACGCGAACTTAAACCGAATTGGAGACTAGTTTGTGAGACTTCGAATATCAAAGTACGATCCGACAAATCGACGTTCTGATGGTACGTACGACCGAAACGAATGGACAAGCTATTCGGAACTCGGAAAAGAGTTTGTAGACGGAATACTAACATTGGATTCGTATACCGAAGTTGAAAACAAGTACGTTCTGGCCGTAAGGAGCTTTTTCGAGCGAGCCGGAATCTCAAGATTTCTGATTGATGAAGTGGAACTAGGTAATGAGGAAATCGAAAGTGTGGCCGTCAATGGAAGTCTACACTTGGTCGCTGGAAGTTATTTGCCATTAGATCAACTAGAATGTGTGATTCGGATGTCACTAAGAGAGGAAGTTTGGTGCAAACTGTCTGGAGCACACCAGTCATACCTTCATTTTGGGTATGACTATTATGTATATGTTGGATCGGCGGACGATTCCTTGATCGAGTGGCAACCACCGCCTGGGATTTACGCAGAATTATTTGCTTCGCCTTATCTGTAATGGGCATTCTGTAATGGCTACATTCGCCCAAAGGAAAAAGGGGGCAGGTCTCTTTTCTAGAGCCATTGCAACTGGTATGCTCACGTAATGCCACGACCACCTCGCGCAGATGAAGCTTTTGGGATTTACCATGCCCTCAATCGAGGGAACCTTCGTGCAACGATCTTTCATAAGGACGGGGACTATGTCGCATTCGAAAAGATCCTCGGAGAGGGACTCTATCGTTACCAAATTGAATTGCTGTGCTACCAATTGATGCCGAATCACTATCACCTAGTGCTGAGACCATCGGTTGATGGTGAATTGAGCCGATTCATGAAGTGGATCGGTGGTACGCACACGATGCGGTATCATGCTCACTACCACACCCAAGGTCTTGGGCATGTCTATCAACAACGCTTCAAAAGCTTTCCGATTCAAAGCGATGAGCATTTTCTGGTTGTTTGTCGCTATGTCGAAAGGAACGCATTGAGAGCTGGCTTGGTCGATCGGGCGGAACAATGGCGCTGGGGTTCATTGTGGCGATGGCTACAGAAACCGGAGACGATGCCGAAACTACTATCTGATTGGCCGATATCGAGACTTCCGAACTGGACGCAATGCGTCAACCAAGCATTGAGCAACAAGGAGCTGGATGCAGTTCGAAGATGCGCTCACCGCAGGCAACCCTATGGAGACGAAGGATGGACCGAGTCTGTAGCTCGCAGAATGAATCTCGAATCGACGATGCGGCCTCGAGGACGACCAAGAAGGACCCAACCTGCCCCGCAAAATCCAAAAAAGAGACCTGACCCCTTTGCCCCTCCACCTAGATTTTGGTGATTGGTCGTTTCGGGGCGGGAGGAGCTAGCATCCTTGCTTTTTCATTTTGCGCAGTGGTCGATGTAGCCGGAGTCGTTTTAGTCGGACGCCCGGCTTTGGGCGGTGGCTTGAGATCCGTGAAAGACTCGATCCACTCCCATCCAAGCGGATGGCTCAATTCCCGTTCCGCCAAAAGTGCCCATGGTGTTCCTTTATGCTGCTCGACAACACGTCGCAACAAATCGGTCGCCTGTTTCGCTTCTTTCTCCAACTTGCTATCGACGTTAATCTTGTCCGTCGGTTTCAGCTTCCAAGTATTGCTTTCAGGTTTCTCAAAATTCATCCCCCGTTTTGCTTTGGCGAGCATTGCGTTGTACGCTTCAGCCCGAACCTTGGCCGCAATCGCACTACCGTAGGAAAGATCAAAACTAGCAAGCCATCTCGGGGTCGTTTCTTTGCTTCGAGACTTGTCACCCTCAGCGAGTAGGGAGCATAGCTTAAAGAGTTCGGGAGCAAGTCGCGCGGACTCTTGTTGCGCTTGCGTCAGATCCCGAACGAAAATCGCTTCGTCTCGTTTGATAAACTCTTGCTGAGGTTTGTCTAGAGTTCCAACTCTCGCAATCTGCGCCGCTTGTATCAATGTCGATCGAAAAGGACTCTTTTTGATCCTAGACATGTACTCTGACTCGCTAAGATAATCCGGACGATACAAATCCATCACTTCGGGGGAGAAAAAATAGCTCAAGCGTGACGCGAACGCCTCAATCTTGCCAGCGTCGATTTTCTTTCCAACTTGACGATTTGGGTGGATTGAAAAGTAGATGCCGCCTGTCTCGTAACACATGCGCGACAATGCATATGGGCCAAATCCCGAATCGATAACTGGCTCTTCGAAATAGTTGTCTTGATAGCCTAACTGCACGCGTTCCGGTAACAATGTCTCTGGCCCCTGGTCCACTTGTCGCCAATCCGGCGTTTGGTCAAATTTTGGGTCGGGGTCAACAAATTTGATGTAAGTAAACTCTCTGCCAAAAGGCGCCGGCACTCCTAGAACATGCGATTGAATTGCGAATTTCTTACATATTGCAATAGCTTCGTCCGCCATCTGCATGTCATCGCCACGCTCATCGGTAATCGTGATCAAAACAACGTTGCGTTCAGGATCACTCGGGCCGCGTGAAGTACGCAATGATTTATACCGTTCTGCTACCGCCTTGATCGCATGAAAAACCATTTCGACCCCCGACTCGTCGATCGCGATCTTGTCAATGGCAGATCGAATTTCAGAGAGGTCCGCAGTGGGTTTCTTTGTCATAAATTGAACGTCATTGCCGAAGGAAACGATCGAAGTTATTAAGGAGTCCGAATCGCTGGAGGCGCCCCTCTTTTTCTTTTCTTCTTGGACAATTCCCAGTTGTTCATAAATTCGATCAAATCGGTCTCGAATCTCTTTCCTTCGTTTGACCATCGAGATCGAGCTGTCGAACAACCAGACGACGAGCGTCGGGCGTTGCTCGATAGATTGCAGCAGCTCATATGTAATCCGATCGACGGCTCCCTCGGTGCCCGTCACGCCGACGCCCGTCATTCCTCGCACTGCTTTCGTGGACTCCGTCAATCCAAGCGCTTCTTTGATATCGATGGATATGTGCACATTGGCATTCGGCATGGTCATTTCTAACTCAACGGACGGAACCTCAGATATGTCGGCTAACGTCGGAGCCATCGACAGTGCCATATCAGTTGAACCGATCGAATTAGCACCGATCTCTTCCGATGGCGTCTCTGAATAGGCAATGTCATTAACAATGTCCAGCGGCGCCAATTCTTCAGCGATTGGCTGCGATTCGATAAAGAGAGCCATGACGTCTGGTTGTGTTACAACCGTGTAGGACGCAAGCCCGACAATGATCATTAGGTGAACCAGCAAACTTGCCAAAAACGATTTGGTTTCAGAATCAAACCAATTCGTCCCCACTTCTTCGTCTTCCGAATCGTCATCTTCACAGTTTTCGATTTCTTCGCCGGATTCCCCGTCTGGCGATGAATCCACTAAAGCCGAGTCAAGAACCTCGAGAGCGTTTAAGTCCGCATCATCAGATTTCGCTGAATCGGTTTCAATGGCGGTTCTGAGTCGTTTTAACATTGGCCAACTCGAGGAAATACGAAATTCAAATTAGAGAAAGTAATGAGTTGCGTTTCCGTAACTCGCTACATTCCATTGTCTTACTTTGCACACAGCTATTCAACAGCAAGAGCAATCAATTGGAGCAACAAATACTCATTTTTTGGCGACTTTCGTCCAAATTGCAGCAGAAAGCTAGTGCCGCAACTCGGAAATAATTCCTCACCAGAGCTGGTAGCGGAAGCCGCCAAGGCTTTCGGTGAGCGTCGATCACAACATGGACCGCAAACCGTGGGCTGGCGCCCTACGGCTAATCAGCCGGAACGCGCTAGCGTCCGGTTATGCCCGACTTATGATCGAAGCCCTTTCGGTGATAACGATTGCAATGTTCCGAAACTCAAGGCGAGTTCCGCTACAGGAATGCTTTACCACCAAGCCAGCTTGTCTGGCATGAGCCAATTTTTGTGAGTTAGGACACGCCGAAACCTGTCTCTAAAGTCATGATCCGTCGAAGTGGCTGCGGCTGTTTCCTCCTTCTTTGTGGGGGTGTTTCTTGGCTAAGAACAACTATTTTGAAATTCTTCGCGCAAAAATGTCGCAAAAGGTTGGCGAGTGCCGTTTCTGCAAGAAAGTAGTCTGATAGGGAGTGGTTCCATCCGCGAGTCCTGGCTCGGCGCGTTCGTGGATCAAGTATTCGATCGAAAGGTTGGAAGTGACGTTGCGATGCAGGAACTACTCGAGGACATCGAGCGGCATTTGAGCCCACGACAGTTTGAAATTGTTCGGTTGCTTTTAGATCAACAAAATCTTGGTGACATTTCATTGCAAATCGGCGTAAGCGAATCGACGATTGACAAGGAAATCGTATTCATAAAAAAGGTTCTCGGACCGAAGCTGGGCGTTGGAGCAACAAGCAACAAGCAACAAGCAACAAGCAACAAGCAACAAGCAACAAGCAACAAGCAACAAGCAACAAGCAACAAGCAACAAGCAACAAGCAACAAGGCTCCAACCCACATTAGAAAAATAGTTTCCCGATTTCCGAAAATCCATTACGCTTTTGACGCGATTTTAGCTACATAGATAGCAGAGGGAATGATTGATACGAATCAAAGTGCAAGAGCTTGGTGATTCAAATGTGGATTGACAGGTTTTTCAGTTGTTAACGACTATTGGGGAGAGGAATTGAGCAATGGCGCACCATCCTTTCGGAGGTAACTCCAACCACGTGCGCTTTGTTGTTCTACTCGTAGTAATCGTTTGGAGCCTTCCAACTGTAACCCATTCGCAGGCAGATACGTTTGCTGAACGGGGGATAATTCCGCATCCAACCGTCTCAGGTAGACCTCAAAACCCGGCATCACAAACGGCGAATATAGGCCCCGCCGAATTCATTCGGGAACTACGAGCTTGGAGGCCCAAAGTTACAAATCTGATGCTTAAGTGGAAGCAATACAGCCCCGATGAGAGCAGATTTGGTGGTAAAGAGATACCTGAAAGTGAAATCGAAGGCTACTTTTCAATCGACGAGTTTGTTTGGGAAGACACCGGATCTACGATGATTAATATACAGTCCTATCAAAACAATATTAAGTCATACCAGCATCAATGGGGTTGGTCTACGGTCGAGTCCATGCGTTTCGAGGCGACTTATAGTCATTCAAACGGGGTTGGCGTGATCAATAAAATCCTGCTCGAGCATATGACATCGAATCAGGCACAATCTCACATTGGCGTATTGCCACTTAGAGGTTGGTACGGTGCTGGGAATTCCACTTGGCTTTCCGAGCTGTTAGAAGTTTCTGACCTTCCTACAACTATCGAATCACCAATAATTAATTGCGTTTATCGAGGCACTCATTTTGAATTAGACCGAGACCATGGAAACATGCCCAGGCTTATTCGGACGCGAGTAGGGGAAGCGAGCGAAGAGCGACTCTTTGAAGTCAGTGATTTTCAGAAATTGGCAAACGAAATATGATTGCCAAAGCGAGGGAAGTATACGAGAGAAGAGTTAGGAAAGCCAGTTGTGGTCTATTGGGAGGTCCTTGATGCTCGAATAAATCAGCCTTTGCCATTGGACACGTTTCGCCCACCGCCAGCGGAGAAAGGAACCGTAATTGACGACCGCATAACCGGTAAGACGTACCGTCATGCGTTTTCTCATTGGGACAGAACTCGCGAAATAGCGGATCAGGCAAAGCGCGACGCCCCTTCGTATTGGTCGACCTATCGTTCACGGCCGTTTTCTTGGTGGGCAATTCGTTGGTTCGTATTGCTATTGACACTGTTCTCGGTGCCAGCAAGTTTACGTTTTTTGTTTTGCGCTAAAAAATCTTTTCACAATTAGATCAATTAAGAGATCGTCATGCGTTCAAAGACTTTACATACAATCTGTTCTTCGATCTTGTTTGCGAGTGCAACAATTCTGTGGTTAGAAGATATGCCTTCTTCGACGCATGCCGCCGCGCCGGGCGCTGGATACCGCTGCGCCAACACACCTGCTCCGTTTTGGACCATGTCAGGTGCATGTAGATGTGTCGCTACACCGCCCCATGACTTTTGTAGCGGAAGAATGCCGCCGTACAGCGGCTCCGATAATATTGAGTTTCGATACTGAACGGTCGAAACAGGATTCACGTGTGATCTTTTCCAAACTCCATGTGGAGACAAAGTGTTTAACTGTGAATATGCATCGTGCAACGCAGAAACCGAACCCGGCGGACCTTCCGAGAATCCTTGGGGTTGCTATGAAACCGGCAAGCCATCGGAGATTTGCAGCTCGAAATCCTACACGTGGTGCGACCCGGTAGAATATCTATGACCCAACGATTTCCTGTATTGTTGATTGCAATCTTAAATTCATTCGAATTGTTCGCTTCCCAAGAGGACACACGAATCGCTTGCGGACCGCGCGTCGTGAGCATTGCTAAGCGAATAATCGATGGTCGCGAGATAGATCCAGCAGAACTTGATCGAGCTTTCAATGGTGCGTTAGATAGCTCGCACAGTCTAGCCGATCTAGCAAATGCTGCGAAAGCCATGGGGCTAGCCGCAAAATACGTGGACTTGGATGCTCGAAATCCAGGACTCTCGCGTGATCCTACGTTGGTCCCAATCACCCGCAATGGAATTCCTTCTTCCCATTTCGTAGTGGTGTTTGGGCGCGACGAAAAGGTTGTTCAAATAATTGACTATCCGCGACCACCTGTATTTGTCGAATTGCGCGAATTTGCCGAAGTTTGGAATGGCGAAGGAATCGTTCTTTCTGCTGCCAAAGATGGATTGGCTGCTTGGACGAGTGATTTCCCGAACCTTTTTCAGTTAGTCTTGCTTTGTGTTTCAGGGCAAGTGGTTCTAACGTGTTTGTCGTTCTTCCTATATACGACCTACCTACGCACAAGAACTTCGAAAATAGAAAGCTAATTACATGAATCGACTTATGACCGTAGAAGTTTTGTTTGGCGTCCTCATTATCATTCAACTTGGCTGCCTTCCAGGCTTCCAACAGAATCCAGATGAGAGTCTCTCTGTCTATTCAGTCTCAGTGAAACGGTTGGTTCCAGAGCCATCCATGCCGGATGCACAAATTGTTACATGGATTAAAGAGAAGTATAACGCAATCCAAGCCGATTTGGATGAGCGAGCTCGTAGGCGATGGGCAGCGGCTGAAGCACGATCTTTGGTTGAGGCGGAATTGCAGAAGTGGCATTGGCAACGGGCGTTTCGGACCGAACGATTCGTTACGGCATTGCGGAACTAGACGATCCGAATTCGCAGCCAGTCGAGCGACAGCGTCGCCCGGGGGCAGGAAGGAAAGCACGAGAAGTAGAGCAGCCACGACTGATCAAAGCCTTAGACTTACTTGTATCACCCTCGACGAGAGGAGATCCAATGTCGCCTTTGCGATGGACTTGCAAGAGTACGACGACACTTGCTAAAGAGCTTACTCGTCAAGGATTTACTATTAGCAGTGTAAAGGTTGGTCAGTTATTGCAATCGCGAGGATACAGCCTTCAATACAATCGCAAGACAATTGAAGGCAAACAGCACCCAGATCGAAACGCCCAATTTGAGTTTATTGCTAAACGAATATCCGCTCTTCAACGAATCCAGCAACCAGCCGTTTCAGTTGACACAAAGAAGAAGGAAGTCCTGGGAAAACTAAAGAATCCTGGAAAAACCTATCGGCCCACCAAGAATCCAACCAAAGTAAAAACACATTACTTTCTTGATCACAATTCGCTCTGGGTTCTTTTTTTGAGTGTGCGTCCACCGTCCACCTAAAAACGAGAAGGCGGGATAGCGGGGAATCGGGGTCCTAGAAATATGCGCTACAAAGCGGGGTAGCGGGACAAAACGATGTCAGCCAAACTGGGAATAAAGCGGGGTCCACCGGCCATTCAAATCAAGACCTGGCAAAGTTGTTCGAAAAGCGGATTGGTGGTCCACGGATAGTGTTGTTTGTGGGTATGATCATACTCGATTGCAGAACGACAGAACCGTTGATTGTGTTGGCGAGGTAAATTCGTTCACACTTCGAGCTATTCCTATGCTGTCGATCTCGGCGAGAAGCGAGAAGCCACCATGCTCGAGCGGTTTGCGCAGATTATTTCGACGGATAAGTTAGATGGCAAACGAACAGATTGATATTGGTTTGTGGAGGGCAATCGGAACGCATCATATATTTCGACAATGGACAAATAGCAGTCATGACGGCGTCGTTCATAAGTCGGGCTGCAGAAAGATAGTGCCACCCACATTCTTAGTTTAGGAAAGCGTACCAAACAAGTCGTCGATCACAACATGGGCTATAAACAGTGGGCTAGTGTCCGGTTCAGCTCGACTTATCATCGAAGCCAGAGTACAAATCTTGCAACGGGCTTTAACATGAAAATGTGGCTTCTAGTAGTTATCTTTGTCGGAACAGCAATGAGATCGAATTGCCAGGGGCAGGAGGATGGACAATTGAAAGTCCCGAGTCTCAACTTTTGGAGAATGTCGTCAGCATTGCTAATAGAACGAGTGATTCGGGAGAAACTCCAAGTAACTCCGATGCAACTCAAGTTGATAAACCAAATGCGGGGTAGTGAAAAGTATGCAAGGCTTTTCGCCGATGCGAGCCGAGATTTGCGTATCGCATCATCGGAGGTACTTCAACAAGAAGACCTTTTATACATTCAGTTCGACTCAGATGTACGAAGTGGCCTCGCAGAAATTTTGACCAAAGCCCAGTTAAATGATTTGATGCGAGCTTATCTGCGTTTTCGCTTTCCCAAGGGCATCTCACCATTTGGCGATCCGGAAATTCATGCTGCCCTTAAGCTTTCTGGCGAAGATTCGAAGCGTTTCTTGAAGTTTGTCGACAAAACTAAAGCGGAATACGAACAAACGGTGTCTCAATTGCGAAGCGCAACAGCGACTGCAGTAGTGTCTGAGTTGCCAATTGAAGCCAGTCTATTTCTTTCCCAACTCTTGGGAAACAAATACTTACCCAACGCGCCACCGTTTCCAGTGGAAAAGTACAACTCAATTCCATTCAACCAACACTTATTTTATTATGAGATTGCCAGCATCGTTCACGTTCCAGCAGTAGCAAGTAAATTTGGGATTTCTGAGAAGCAGGTCGCCGAAATAGGTGAAATCGAGCGTAGTTTTAACGAGATAGAGGAGGATAAGAAAAATCGATTTCCAAATCCGGATAGGCGTTTTTTCCATGCGTCCGATTATGCACGGAATGAGGCGCTAAAAATACTTACGAATGAACAAGCTGTTTTATTGGCGAGAGAAGAGATGGTGATTAGGTTTGAAGTAAGCCCATCTACTGTACTATCCAGACTTGAGGTTCAAAAATATCTCGGACTTGAAGAAATGGATGCAAAGTACCTTGTGTCTGTTGGGTTAAAGGAGGAGGAAAAACGCGCCTTAAGTGTAGGCAACCAGGATCATAGCGTTTTCGAAGAGATCTGTGATTCGCTTCCAGCAGCTACAGCAACAAAAGTAAGAGTTTTGTTCAGTGAGGTTTGGTGAGCGATCAGTGCGAAAGATAGTGCCACCCAGGCGTCGATCAAAACATGGGCCGCAAACCGTGGGCTAGCGCCCTGCGGCTAATCAGCCGGAACGCGCTAGCGTCCGGTTAAGCCCGACTTATGATCGAAGCCCCAAACAATAGTGTTTCGCCGGTGAGAACGGGATGGGCGCAGCAGATTTGATCTAGAGCGCCAAAGCATCGCCAAATCGGTCTCGTTCCATTTGCGTTATACGGTGCATGTCATAAATCAATTGGACGTCGCAACCACGTTGTAGAACGTCTCGGCGTGCAAACATACGTTGCTGTGTGTTAACCATCACTTCCGGCGGCAGGCTCGCTATTTGGCCGAACAGTCTGGCATAATTTACAAAGCTCGGAACATTGCTGGTTACGAAGCCATACATCATACTGCAAACACCAATGACCTTGCCCGTGAAGATGCCGGTGTTGATTGCAGTCTTGGAGTAGTCCCCCATGATACAACCCAAAAACTGCATATTGGTCGAAGCCTTGCCAAATCCATATTCCATGTTGACTGTGCCGTAC
This sequence comes from Pirellula sp., assembly GCA_043744075.1. Taxonomy (GTDB): domain Bacteria; phylum Planctomycetota; class Planctomycetia; order Pirellulales; family Pirellulaceae; genus JBKCUI01. Next base: position 27,380 of record JAYTVL010000096.1, read on the forward strand.
GTATTCTTCAAATCGCTGTTGCAGGTGCCAGCCCCAAGATTAATCCAGCTGCCGAGATAGCTATGACCTAGGAAGCCGTGGTGCTGTTTGTTGCTGTAGGGTTCGACAATGGATGCCTCAACTTCGCCACCAATTTTGGTTGTGTGGGATAGCGACACGGCGTCTTTGATCGCCGAATGTTCTAGAATGCGTGCTTTTTTGCCGATGTATATCGGTCCTCGCAGCAACGTGTAGGGTCCGATCTGAGCACCGCTGTCGATGACAATGGGGCCTTTACGTGTGTCGGTCAAAACATATTCGCCAACCGAAGCTCCATCGGCCAGAAACAAGCCGTCGGACAATTGCCGCAACTCGGAAACTTGCGGAGTCCCCGATCGCCCTTTGGCTGAATTCGCTCCGAGCTGTATCCTCCATTCCAAGCTATCACGAATGCACTCCATGTTGCAAGCAACGATTTCGTGCGGCACAGCAATAGTCCTTAGGTCGCATTCGTAGCGATCAAATGCTTTGGCTTTCTCTAGCCATTCTTCAACGCCCAAATAGCCATATTGAAATAGCTGTTCGACTGTCCAAGGCGGATTGACCACAGCGGCCACATGCTCCCTGTCCCAAATGATCCATGGCGATGAAACGGATGAGGCTTGATGGGCAAGTCGATGGAGTACTTGAATTTGTTCGAAATTCTGCTTAGTCGGAGCGACTCTCGCATTGAGCAACAATCGGATGCGCCGTTCCGGTTGCCCATCACTAGAGCTTTCGTCTAACATTCGAAGCGATGGAAAGTCGATACGTTGGAGCGTTTGCAGATGCGGACGTGAAATCCCAAAGACTTCACTCCCCATCGGTTCCAGCAAATCAACCAACCGAAAACTTCCGCAAGTAACCGCAGCCGCTAGCCTAGCAATCGTTATGGGAGCCATTAACTCACATTGGGGATCTTCGAATACGACAATCGACATAAAACACGGCCTGTCTAATGGTAATCGCGATGTTAGAGGCGATCCGTTCGAACTAAACTGAAACTGGACCTGCAATTGTGACTATTTCATATGGTTTGACTAGCATTTTCCGAAACCTTACAAAACGATCGCAAGATGAGTAGTGGGTTTGCATCGATTGCGTAAAATAGGATGCTTGTGAACATCGAATTCCCGCTTTTACCCCAGCCATAGGCTAAAATGCTAGACCTGTACGACAAAATCCAAGATGCAAGCGCCACCATTCGAAAAGTTTGGGGACGCACTCCGCACGCAGGAATCATCCTTGGAACGGGCCTTGGTTCGCTCGTTCAACGCATAGAGGTCGAAGCGACGTTGGAGTACTCCGACATTCCTCATTTTCCACGTTCGACTGCGACTTCGCATCGAGGTCGATTGGTATTTGGGATGCTTTGCGGGCTGCCGGTCATGGCCATGGAGGGACGTTTTCACATGTACGAGGGCTACGAGCTCAAGCAGATTACGCTTCCCGTACGAGTGATGAAGGCCCTTGGGGCTGAACTGTTGATCGTTTCTAACGCATGCGGTGGGATGAACCCATTCTACAAGTCCGGTGACATCATGTTGATCGACGATCATATCAACTTGCTTGGAGACAATCCACTCATCGGCATCAACGACGACCGACTTGGGCCACGCTTCCCCGACATGTGCCATCCCTACGACCAGTCGCTCATCGATGCGGCCTTGAAAACGGCTCGCAAACACGATATTGTCGCACACAAAGGCGTTTTTGTTGCGGTCTCCGGTCCGAATTTAGAAACCAGAGCGGAGTACCGTTTCTTGCGATTGATTGGAGCCGATGTGGTTGGGATGTCAACTGTCCCAGAAGTCATCGTGGCTGTCCATTCCGGCATGCGATGTGTTGGATTCTCAGTTATAACCGACATGTGCTTGCCTGACGCACTCGAGCCTGCCGACGTTCAAAAAATCATAGCGATTGCAAACGACGCTGAGCCTCGCTTGACCACCCTGGTTACAGGCGTGCTTGAACACGAACACGACCGTAGCATAGGCTGCTAGCCTGTGAGGAATAGCAGTTTCGCAACAGGCTAGCTAGCAGCCCGTTGTCACAACTTAGCATTTTGCGATTAATTAGTGTCGTAGTGGACGAGGCTACGAGTCCAGTCGCCAG
>JAYTVL010000097.1:0-2341 GCA_043744075.1 Pirellula sp.
TGTGCTCCGAGACCGCAAAGCTTTCTTTCGCAGCATCAACAATTCCGGGACACAAGGCGTCAACCCAGTCCTTTGTCGTCCAAGACTTTGCGACGTAGATTCTAGTTCCATTGCATTCAGCATGCATCCAAATCACGGCGTCATGCAATGCTTCGATTTCGAATGACTCCACGCCAATCGGGAGAAGAACAAAGCGATGAAAACCGATCTTCGAATATCGATCGAAAGTCGACCGAAGGGCGTCATACCAATCATCTAAATCGGCAGATTGAACAACTACGACCGGATGCTGCAATCGATTTGCCAATCGTTCCGCGAGATGCCGCCATTGTTCATGAGTCGCAGAAATCACTGCAGATTGCACAGCAAGGATAGCAACGGTTTTCAATTCATCTTCGGTCTCAGTCATCCCTCGAATGATATTCCAGGGACCTTACCGCATCAATGACTTATCCCCAATAACGACAACTTCATCTCGATTCGGGAACTGAGCGACACGTTCGAGGACCTGCGTTGATTCGGGGAGTTTGCCTTGCATTTTGGCATAATGCTTTTCAGTCGTCACCATAATTGAGCCTTCGTTATCATTCGCAGAATTGATCGCTTTGTCCGACGAATCGCAGAATTCGATATCACGTCTGAAGTAAAAAACCATGGATGGTCGGAAAAAACCAAAGACAGTAACTTGCGATTCGTTGGACCTTAATTGCAATCTCCATCTTTCCGCTATCAACTGCGGTGTTTGGAACCGGTCCAGTTCGGGTGCGACATACTGGCTTAATGTAACCATCATCGACACTGCCGCGATCGAAAAGGCCCCTGCAGACAGCCGAGGCCGATTGCTCCAAAGCAAACATGCACCTATTATTCCGATAACTACGAGCGGAACTCCTGCAAAACCCAGCCAAACAAGTCGTTGTTGAATGTCCCGCTCCACGCCTATTCGCCCTAACAACGTTTGACCATTGCTTTCCACCAAGCCAGAAATAGGTATGCCAGTCACAATCAACGCACCGAAGAGAATCAATAGGATCCAACCAGCATTGAGCCAGCCGCAGCTGACGGAGTTCACATTGTCACTCCATAAAGCAAAATAGCGGCCAATGATAATCGCCAAAGCTGGATATGCGGGCAATACATAATTTGGCAACTTAGTCCTCGCCAACGAGAAAATGACCAAGTAGACCAACACCCAACAACTAACAAAGCGAACCGCTCTAGACTGCGTTGGCAATTTCCATTGACTGAACCAACTCAAGGCCGTCGGAATCGCAAAGGCTGACCATGGGTACATTCCTATCAAACATGCCACCAAGTAATAGTAGAGTGGACCACTATGGTTATCCATGGCATTCGACATACGGCCAAGATGATGGACGCCAATGAACTCACGTAGAAACTCACCCTCCGTGCGCCACTGAACCAAAATATACCATGGTGCTGCAACGAGCATAACGATGGTAAAAGCCGTGAGCGGTCGCATTTTCCAAACCGTTATGGTGAACGCAAACGGACTAAAAGGCATCAAAAAAAGCCATATCCGTTGAAAAAAGGTGCTTCGAGCAGGATCGCAATACTTCTTTTCACTTAGTAGAAATAATCCGATTACTGCGGTTGGAAAGAGAAATCCAATCGGGCCTTTGGTCAAAACGGCCAGTCCCATGACTGCATACGTGGCAATCCAAGTTTGCCATCGTACATTCTTGAGCAATTGCTCACGGTTTGTTTCGTGGGCGGCGAAGTAATCGCAAAGCCAAAGATGAAACGCCAGAACGGTAAAGAAGGTCAGGTGTGCATCGGCAGTCGCTGATCTAGCAACCACAGTAAACATAATGCATGAGCCTATTGCCAAACCTGCGAACAGTCCCGTGACCACATCGAACAGTTTGCGAGCGATCGCAAAGGTCAAAAACATCGTCCCTATCCCAAAGAAAGTCGAGGCAAATCGTGCTCCAAGTTCAGAGACGCCGAAAGCTTGGTATCCCATCATCATACCCCAAAACATCATCGGAGGTTTGTGCGCAAATAGTTTGCCATTGAACGTCGGTGTAATCCAATCGTTGCGAGCATACATCTCTGCTGCGGTTGTTGCGTAGTAGCCTTCGTCTTGGTCCCAAAGGTGCGTATTTCCGATTTGGATCATCATCACGGAAGCACCAACGATGAGAAGGCAAATCAACGGAACGAAACATTCTTTTCGAAACATAGTCGATCTTAATTTTGGGGGCAGGTAATAATTTACCTAACACGGCGCGCAGTCTAGTGGTCTGGGACAGCTAAAGATTAGGGTAGTGGACGAGGCAACGAGTCCCGCATGCGACGCAGATCGCAGGGACTCGTC
>JAYTVL010000098.1:0-7627 GCA_043744075.1 Pirellula sp.
ATCGCTCGCCAACGCCAACGCCAAACCCATCCCATAGACTGAACCGTCTATCGCTGTAATGATTGGCTTGGGAAATCGCAACATCACTTCAATCAACTCTTGCAACTCGGAAGCGACGTCCTGCCACTGCTCGAAAGGTTCAGCTTCTTTAGAGATCGTTCCCCATTGTTTCAAGTCTATTCCCGAACAAAAAACTGAACCGGTGGCAGTGAGTATGACCGCACGTACCGATTTCTCGCGGTGGAAATCAGAAAACGCTTGGATTAGAGCAGCAACCATCTCCCGAGACAGCGCATTGCGGCTGCCGGGATTGTTGAGAATGATAGTGCCACTTGGAGGCTGTTTTTGTTGCCTAAGCATGGGAACCCAAAACATCGAGCGTATGCTGCAAATCAGAAGGCAAAGGTGCTTCGAAACTCATTCGCTCGCCTGTCTTCGGATGGTCGAATTCAAGTCTCGCGGCATGCAATGCGTGGCGTCGCAAGACGATTTCGGAATCGGTTTCCAATGGCGGTAGACCGCGCACCTGACGACGTTGCAACTGCCCTCGCATGACGTTTGCGTGACCTCCATAGAGTCTATCACACAAAACGGGGCAGCCGATGTGGGCTAAATGCAATCGGATTTGATGTGTTCGACCGGTTTTGGGTTCTACTTTTAGAAATGCATAACCGGGAAATCGCTTAATTACCTCAAAAAAAGTCTCTGCCTCTCGGCTAGATTGATGCCCCGCTCGAATCGCCATCTTGTCGCGCTGATAAGGATGGTTGCCGATGGGCTGTATTATTCGGTCTCGATCTCTATCCAGCGAACCCGCGACAATCGCGAGATACGTCTTATTGACTTCACGAGACTCAAATTGGGCACATAGTTTGAAATGGACTTCGTTTGTTTTTGCAATCACGATGACACCACTGGTGTCACGATCTAGCCGATGCACTATGCCGGGCCGTGTCGGACCGCCCGCGTCGCTCAGTTGTTGAAAGTGATATGCTAAAGCGGCAGTCAGTGTGCCCGACCAATGCCCTTTCGCTGGGTGAACTACCATCCCGGGAAATTTATTAACAATAACGATGCAATCGTCCTCAAACAGAATATCCAGAGGAATATTTTCGGGAATCGGCCCCTCTCTTGGCGGAGGCGGAAGCAGGTTCACTGCGATCGTTTGGCCTGTAAAAACCTTGAAAGCAGGTTTCACCGGCTTTCCGTTCACGCAAACCTTGTCCTCCATCACGATTCGTCGCAGAAAAACTCGGCTGTAACTATCTAGGAGGAGCGCGAGGACCAAGTCCACTCGTTTTCCAGCATATTCATCGGTTACTTCAAATTCAAAATCGCGAAGCTCAACGCTGTCATCGGCTGGATGCAATGTTGAATCAAAGCTTGGAATAGGTTCGGTTTCGTCGAGAGGAAGCTCGTCTATTGAATCTGCGTTTGCCATTGACCTAAATCATTTCTCGAATCGTTAACGCAGAAGAATTCATTTTTCCGATTAAGGCTTCTTTTCTGCGGGAGCATCCGATGCTGTTGGCAAAAGTGCATCGTTGGGAACACTGGCAGCCGGTGTACTGGGCGCCGGTGTATCACCTGATGGAATTATCGGGAACGAAATATTAGGGGAGCTTGGCAAAAGAGCGTTGGTTTGCGGGTTCGTATTTAGAACTGGCGAGGATGCCCGGCTGGTTTTGTACCAAGCGTAAAACTCTTCGCCAGCTTTGCTCTCTAACCAGGCGACTCTTTTCGCAGCTTCGCCAATCAATTCATTTCCCATTGCTTTGTTTTGGATTACTTTTCGGTAGTACGAAAGCGATTGTTCCAAATCTCCCATTCCTTCGGAAGCTTGAGCAAGTCCAAAATTGGCTCGTCCAGCTAAGAATAAATCGCTACTTTTTTCTGCCGGGACGCGATACTCTGCCGCCGCCTCTTTGTAGAATTGTTCAGCCAAATCTCGATCCAGGTAGACTTTTTCGAGAGCTCGAGACATGTTCGCGTCGCCAGCGGTTTGTTTTGCCCAAAGAGCAGCTGATGACCCACTAAAATCGCTTGAAATCGCTGTCAAATCTGCGGTTTCCGTGTCGGCGAAATAAAGCGCCGTCCAGCCTTTGGCGGACTCTTTTTCCTTCACAGAAGTATAGAATCCGTAAGATAGCAATCCAACTACAACCACAGCCGTGACAGCAAGGATTGCGGGGAGCGCCTTCTTGAGATCTATCGCCAGCTGTTCGATCTTGTCAGCCAGAAGATTCGATTCTAAAGTATGTTTTCGTTCGCTTTTCATAGCTTCGTGCCGACGATTTCGGGCGTTGAATGGTTACGGGAAAGCGGACAAGTATAGGCCTGTCGAAACATTTCCTCAATAGTGTTATTGTCACGCTGGGCTCAGAAAGTAGGGGTTCAGAAGTTTAAATGGTGCATGTCGGTGTTTGCGATCGTACGGAAATTCGCATGCGTTCTGGAAAAAGAGGCCACGATTATCAGTACGATTTGAAATAAACAACCGGGAACAAAAGCAGGCCAGCACAGTCTGCCAATGGGTTTCTGTGTAGACAAAACCTACCCAACTGCGCCAAGCACCGATACCAGTTGGCACTGAACGTTTCGCATGGACCGATCGCGAAAGCGATCACCGAAATAATCAGACGCATTGCCCTAAGGCGGGCGGCAGTTTGAAATCTACCTGTAAATTGAGTGGCACGCCCTGAGGTACGTTCGGGCGTGTGAGTCGTTAGAAATCTTTGCCCCACTAGTCTACAATGGAAGTGTGGTTCAGAGTATTTGTTGGAGATCGAAAAATGGTGTCAGCAGAGTCAAAATCAGTCATTGACAGAGCAAATCAAATCTACGTCGAGCAACTAAAGCAGGTTTTGGAAGTCGAGTACGAAAACCGATTCGTAGCTATCGAACCGGAATCGGGCGAGTATTTTCTTGGTGATACGTTTGATGCGGCGGTCAAAGGCGCTCGCTCGAAATTTCCGCTTCGATTGTCGCATACAATTCGAATTGGGCATGAAGCAGCTTTTCACATCGGAGTCTTGCAGGTTTCGTATCGTGTTCCTCCTCATATGTTCGCCGACGCATCGTTTGTGTCAAATTGGAAGTACGCGAACGCGTGATTTCGATTCGTCAACATCCACGAGGGCACCGGATTCCAAGTCTTTTTCGTGCTGTGTCAGCGCAGCCACCAGTACCACCGCCATGTGATCGGGGAGCACATTCTGGCGTAATCCACGAATACACGGTTTGCCTCCCATTTTTGAAGAGTCAACAGTGATACGATCGGTTTGAGCCATAATCCCTTGCCTTTTCTAATCGGCGATCATCCAAGGCCACCGTGCTCGAACCAGTGAACTGATCTTGTTTGAAATCTACCTGTAAATTGGGTGGCACGCTCTGAGGCACGAAGGGCGTGTGAAGTGTCAATAGCGTTGGACATCAAATCCACGCCATCGCTATCGCTCTGAGCGTGCCACCCGGTCCCCTGGTATATTCCAGTCTGCCGCTCGCTTAAAACGGCATGCTACTTTGGATCCGTTTTCGGTTTCTCGGCTGCTTTGTCTGCTGCTGCTTTGTCAGCTGCCGCTTTGTCAGCTGCCGCTTTGTCTGCCGCTGCTTTGTCAGCTGCTGCTTTGTCTGCCGCTGCTTTGTCTGCTGCTGCTTTGTCTGCTGCTGCTTTGTCTGCTGCTGCTTTGTCTGCTGCTGCCTTGTCTGCTGCTGCTTTGTCTGCTGCCGCTTTGTCTGCTGCCGCTTTGTCTGCTGCTGCATTGTCTGCCGCTGCCTTGTCTGCCGCTGCTTTGTCTGCTGCTGCTTTGTCTGCTGCTGCTTTGTCTGCTGCTGCTTTTCTTTCCGCTGCCAGTTTTTCCGCTTCCAACGCTTCAGCAGCTTTCTTTTCTGCTTCAGCCTTTTCAGCGGCAGCTTTTTCAGCCGCCGCCTTCCTTTCGGCCTTCTTGGTCTCTAAGTCTTTCGCAACGTACTGCATTTGACCAACGCTTTGCAAAACGGTCGGACCAAGCTTTCTCGTTGCAATAACAATACGATCAGGATTGACCGCGATCACATCCCAAATTCCTTTGGGGCCTTCGGCCCAATCCAAGAGCGTTTTTGGGTCAGCGTCCGACGACCTTTTGACCTGCCCTCGCATTGAGACCGCAACCAATCCACCACCAGGGAGCGTCGAAAGTGCAGTCACCCAATCATTTAACTTAGCGATTTCAGTTGGTTCTCCTTCCGAAGGGATACGCTTTACTGTTCCATCTGCACTTCCCACCCACAATAAATTGTTGTTGCCATAAGCAACGGACCACAAAGGTTGACTACCAACCGCGACCTCCTTGATCGCTTCCAACGACGGCCACTTTATCAGTTGCAGTTTTCCGGAACCGGTGGCAACTGCAAGTGTATCGCCAGAAGAGTTGAAGGCCATCGACATAATCTGACCACTCGCCAAGTCGCGACTGGCCGTTGATTTCCCTTCGCCGATTGACCAAGCGAAAACGGTACCAGCTTCATTGCCGGCAGCCAATTGCTTAGAATCGCCTGCAAACGCAATCGCTCGAGTCCATTTTGCAAAGACTTTTTCATAGTGTTTGGTCTCGCCGCCGGCCGTAGGAGTAACTGCCAAGCTTCCTTGAAAGTCAGTCGAAGCCACAGTCGATTTATCAGGGCTAGTTGCAATGGCCCAGACAGCGGCCGGTTGCTTATACAACTCCTTCGCATCATCTGGATTCATGTTCGAGAATTTCACTACTGAGCCTTCTCGATGAGGCATTCCCGTTGCAAGTGAAGCATAAAGAATTCCGTCGCTTCCCGGAGCTAAACTTGTCACCCAACGGTCATGCCAAATCCACTCAGCTGGCTCATCTGCGCGAAGGAGACCCATCGCAGGCCCGATCCATACAGCAAACAGTAAACCAAGGCACAACCTTCGAGCTTGGTAAATGGGTTGAAACAAGTTCATGGGGAAATCTCCTTGGAGGAACACACTTGCGGGGGGAAAGCCATCTCAATTCGGAGCATGGTCCGACGACTAACTGATTATACTCCGACAAAACCTGCGTGGGTTTTCAAAACACAAAAAGCTTCGTCGCCCATGTTTTTATTGGCTTTGCAACTTTCCTGATTCGATCGAAAGCAAAATCGGCTTGCTGGCATAAGTCGCTTTCATAACAAAATTCAAAGAAATATTGGCCATCACAACGATTTGTTGCTTCTCGACAGGCAACGCATTGGAATCTGCCTTCAGGACGATCTTTCCTTTGGTAGCACCGCTTGTAAGGAGTGTGTTGCTCGCCTTTGCGTCGACCGTCACACCCTCTGGAAGCGAGCTGCCGAAAATGGTGTTGAGGTGAGAATAAGTGGCTTCCAAGGTCACGTTTTTATCGAATCCCTCAGCTCGAACGATATCGATATCAATCGTCGCCGATTCACCCGGCTTCAACCTGATCTCTGTAGTACTAACCTCCACCTTCCGAAGATCGCTTGGGCCAGTTACCGCGACTACATGCGACTCAACCGGCCAGTGACCGCGACCGCCACCGGGTTGGTAGGTCTCTTGATAGACGGTTGCGACCGATGTCAATTTCGAAGAAGCAATGCTTTCCGGCGGTTCGATCGAGGTACCGCTGATCACAATATTATGTCCACCCTGCTTTGCGTCCGCGTTTGCCTCAAAAACGATGCAACCGTCCAGGCCCTTTCCCCCTAAGATACGACCACAATGCGCAGTCACACCGGGTGGTAAACCTGTGACTCCCAGTTGGATCTCTCCATTAAAACCGTTTTTCCTTTCGGCACGTACGAACACGACCCCATTCGTATCAGGTGAAATGGGTGTCTTGTCCGTATCGACGAACAAAGAAAAGAAGGGCTCACTTCGAGTAATCTGAATAAAGTAAACGTAAGATTGGCCACCTCGGAGATGGAGATCTCGAATTTCCAAAAAAGTTTTACCGTCGGCAGGAGCCGTCCAGTTCTCGATCCACGAGTCCGCGAAATTGCGTTTGCCGATTCGCATGTCATCACCCAATTGCAACTGATTTCCCTTTGCGTCAAGAATGCGTAGCTGTGAATCGAGAGACGAGCCGATGCGGCGTGCAAAGACTTCGAATGAAAAACGTTCTCCTTTTTTCGCGTTAAAAGCAAAAAAGTCGACATCTCCTACGGTGCCAATGCGACCATTAATTCCGCAAGGGAGTGTGATCGACTGAGCCTCGGCGAAGGCATCGTTTTGTGCATCGGTCTCATTTAGTATTAGCAGATCGGAAACCACAAGCGGAATGGATCGCGTCTGCGATGTACTTAGTTTTGTTGGAAACTTTTGAACTCCATCGCGATTGCTTGGTCCCGTCTGAACCGCAACGTGTGCGTTTGCTCCTATTCCGTATCCAATCAACTCCAGCGAAGTCTCTTTGCTTGCCGCAACCCCAACAGGAAAGACCGTCGAGACGAACGGCTGTTCATTGATCTCGATACTGTATTCCCAGTACGGATTGCCTTGGTATCGAACGTCCCGAATCTCGAGCCAATAGTCACCTTCGCGTTCGAACGTATGACAAATCAATGGATCCGCATAGAGCTCATTGTCCGAAGTTGCCACGATCGATCCATTCACGTCTCGGATGGTCAAAATGGGGTCCGCATGCTGTTGGAGGTCATGTACCCTATCTTGCAATCTCATGCACATCACGTGAAAGCAATAGGTCTTCTTTGCCTCGACATGAAAGCGAAAGAAGTCTACGTCTTCTGCTTTTTCAATTCGACCGCAGGCTGTAATCGGCAAGTCCAATTTCTGCGCCTGCGCAGCAGTATCATTGTCCTTAGGCTCATACACAACGGGGTCCGCGACCAACACAATTTGCCCAACGGTGCTTGCGCCTCGTGGTGTTGAGATCCGAACGTCACGCATGCCAGGATCCGCGTTCGCATCGACTTGGAAGCGTACAACAAGGGTCTCTCCAGTTTTCGCTTTGCTATCAGCCTTTGCATCCTCGATCCCCGGTACGACTTCACCACGTACTCCCGTTCCAGATACGATAACTTCGAAGGCACCAAGCATACTGTAACGTGACTTGAGCGTATGCTCTGAGCTTGACCCGAGTTGGCATGCCGCAGGCTCGATGCTCATCAGCATTGGGTAGGCAGTTTGACCATGACTTTGCCGAATCATCATCGAAGAAAACAACACTAGCAGCAGCAAACTACTGACTTGACGGATCATCAGACTATCACCGCACAAATAGGAATTGTTTTGAGTTGATCAAAGCCCACAAAAGGTCCTGATAGCAATCTGACGGACTCTTGGACTCGCTCAGAAACTCACGTCCGGATTCTATTTCGTCAAGCGTTGGCAGACGGCAAAGCGAGGCCAAGTAAACTTCTTTGACAATTTCCTCATGCGAAAGTTTTTTTGCCAACAGCTTCGCAATTCGACCTTCGCTCGATGCGATCTTGCTCGTGAGCGTATCGCCATTGATGGTATGAAGTGCCTGTGCCAGGCTCGCACCTGGCGAGCGTTCGCATTCGCATACACTTGCACGCTTCGGTTTGGCAAAAGTAGTCAGGAAGTAGTCGGGATACTCCGCGTCTGGCAATTCAATGGCCCGCGTACCCAGCGGAAGATTTTTGAATTTGG
>JAYTVL010000099.1:0-7600 GCA_043744075.1 Pirellula sp.
TATGCGGGAGAACCGCCTGTACGGTTCGGAGGGAGGGGAGCCGCAACTCAATGCGGCTTTCCTACCCCTATCTTTCTTCGGATCAAAAAAATCACAGCCTCTCAGAGCTATAGCGATGGGCATGGGATTTGTGGTCCACCGCGATTAATACTTCACACGCCCTTTGTACCTCAGAGCGTGCCACTTCTCAGAGCGTGCCACCCAATTTACAGGTAGTTTCACTGGTTCTCAATGATCCGATAAAGTCGGTGGGCCGCATCCTCCCACGACCCTGATTTTGCCTGATCACAACACTTGGCCAATTCGTCCATGGCTTGAGGATTCAGGTTCCCGTTGCTAGCGTACTTGTCTAACTGAGTTCTGCAGGATTCGACTCGTTTTTCATCGTGCGAGTTGATCGCCGTAAAAAGAGCGTCAATTGTTCTTAAGGCTGCGTCGTTCGCTTCGAATTGCGGAGTGTGTGTCCAGTTCATCCATCCCCATGCCACCACGAGGACCAGAAAAAAGGCCAGAAAACCATACATCATTGAGGTCTTACTTTCTTTCAAACTATTCGGCCTCATTGTTTGCTTCCCCGCCGTTTCGCGTTGAAAGGGCGACCCAGACTTTCGGATCGATAAACGCTGAAGCGAACCGGACCGATCCATCACCCAAGGCTATCGAACAGCCGGGACCATGTTCTCCCCACATCTCGTCCGTGTGTCCGAACGGATTGTTTGGCGCATGAATGATTACTTCTGGGTGGTCATGCGTATCGGGACCACTGTGCACTCCGACTAAGCAACCGGCACCGTTATTCTCAGACTGCCATCGTCGCAAATCCAATCTTGGAGGTGTCACGGCGGTCGGGACGACTCCCACCCATGTTTTGTTGCTGAGGATGGAACTATGCTCGCCAAGAAAAATAGTGTTTGTCAATCCGTCAGTAATACGTCGAAGAGGCATTCGCGAATTTGGGAAAAATGGGCCATCCAGGAACGCCAACGCACCACCATTGGCCGCGATCGGCTCGCCTTGTTCATAGTCGTAGCAATACGGAGTTTCGCGGCCCCAAGGTTGATGGATGCCAGCATTGGTCACGTAATGGCTGTGAGAAAACCGAATGGGTTTTCCATTGCTCAGAATAATTGGCGTCCCATGTCGATGGTCGGTTGCTCTTTCTACTAAAAAACCATCGCTGCCACCCGTAGCCGACGGACACAGAAACACGGATAATTTGGTTTGAACGGCGATTGCATTTTTAGGCGACCAACAGGGTTCATCAAATGAGATGCTCTGATGGAGCGGACTCTGCTCGATGAAGGGCAATAGAAGAGCCCCCCAACCCCAACCTGGCGTCGAATTGCGGTATTCGTCCGCGCAAGCTATTCCGAAGATGTTCCCGTCGACCCGCGTGTTGGTAATGTATGCTGGCGGAATAACTTTCAAAGCAGACTCGTAGTTGGCAATTCCCAAACCGAGCTGTCGCAAATTGTTTTGGCAACTCATTCGACGTGCCGCCTCACGTGCCGATTGTACGGCCGGCAATAGCAGCGAAGTGAGTATTCCGATGATCGAAATCACGACCAGCAATTCAACTAGTGTAAAACCACACCTTTTCGAACGGATTTCCATTGGATTCCCCTTATTTGCTCATATGCTTTTTACCCAGCGCTAACAAAAGTTTAGCAAGCGCTAACTTTTGGTCAAGAGCATACCTAAATTAGGTAGGGGCTAGAATCCAAGTGGCATGGGCGTCCCACCCATCTTTTGACGGGCGAGACGCCCGTGCCACGAAATGGCTACGGTAGGATTTCAACTGCCTCTCGCCTAAGACAAATCACACTCACCCCAACCCGCGATTTTGTAGAAAAGCTCGAAAAGCTTTCTCGGTGTCTTCACTTATGTGGTGCTCAAGGCCCTCGGCATCGACTTCCGCACTTTCGCGAGGAACGCCGATTGCAAGCAAGAAATCGACCACTAATTGGTGCATTCCCTGACTCTGATTCGCTAGGATTTGTCCCTTTCGAGTAAGGTGAATCGGGCCGTACGGCTCGGATTCCACTAATCCTTGTCGTTTGAGCCTTGCGATCGCTCGGTGTGCTGATGCGTTGCTAATCTGAAACAACTCCGCGAGATCTCGTAAGCGACATTCGCCCTTGTTATGCGAAATCAATTCAACAGCTTCTGCATAATCCGACGCTGTTTCGGAAGTGTGATCCTCTCGCGTTCTCTTGTGGCCGTTCAAGAGTTTTTTTTGTTTTTTTGCCATCGATCTTAGTAACCCGAAACGTAAGCATGGGATTTGAAATGAATCCCTCGCTTACGCTTCGGGTCATGAATAATCCTTGCTAGTGGACTCTCATTTCTTGAGGCATCAAAGCCCAAACTGCAGGCTTGCCCGATGTGCTCTGCCATGCTGACCGAAGCAACATACGCGTTGTGTCCAATCGGAACCCGCGTTGAGCGAATATGCCGAGCAGCTTTTGCTCAAGCGATTGCAACACATCAGCGGATTCGATCGCGACATCGCTTCCGCTCGATTCATCGAGGACACGAAATAGATCGAATCCCGTCGGAACCTCCGGTCGGTGTATCAACTTGTATTTCTCTAGTTTTGCTTTCTTTGCAACCACAGAGATGCAATCGTCGACACCGCCAATCTCGTCGACCAACCCGTGTTGCTTGGCTTGGTCACCAGACCACACTCGACCACCTGCTAAAGTTTTTAGCTTTTCGATAGGAATGTTCCGAGACTTGCTTGCCAATTTCAAAAAGCGATCATATACCTCGTCGATAAAACGCTGCATGTTGTTGATTTCAGAGTCTGACCAAGCTCGATCGATTGCGTTGGAGCCAGCGGACTCGTCAAGTGTCACGGATTCAACGTGCACTCCGACGCGACGAAGCAATGAACCGAGACTAAGTTTAAGCGAAAAAACCCCGATGGACCCGGTGATCGTTGCTCGTTCGGCATATATGGGCTGTCCAATACAACTCACCCAGTAGCCACCTGAGGCAGCCATCTCTCCCATCGAAACCACGACGGGCTTTTTCTTTGCAAGCTCATCGAGAGCTTGACGAATGGCTTCGCTCGCAGTCGCGCTTCCACCCGGCGAATTAACTCGAACCACGACCCCTTTGACTCGATCGTCTTGGATCAATTCTTCTATCGATTTGACCATCGGCCCTGCGACAATGGAGCCTGGCGATGCTTCCTTGCCATCGACAATCGCTCCACTCAAATGCAGCACCGCAATCGAATCGTCTTTGAGCTTAGCGTTTTCCCTGGGGCCCGCCATCGCCTTGCTCATGATTTCAAAAATCGATATTTCGCGTTTTGGCTTAGCTTTTGGCTTAGTCCATTCGATTTCAGTGCCTATCGAATCTTGAATGGTGTTCTTCATAGAACCGTATGGTGCCAACTTTGTGACGAGGCCAGCGGCTAGCGCGTCAGCTGGTAATAGCATGCGTTTCTTTTGTAGCTCGCGAACCGCGGCCGTTGTTAGTCCACGACCTTTTGCAATCCTGGAGACTTGCGCGGCATTAATGGATTCGAGCATCGAAAGGTAATGGCCTTTGAGGTGCTCACTCATGACTGGATTGGTATACGGTTCGACTGCGCCTTTGAAATCGCCTGCTCGAACAACCGATGCTTTCACTCCGACGAGGTCCATCGCATCTCGATAAAACATTGTCTCCAGTGCGGAAGAAGGCATGTCGACGCCACCAAAGTCCGCCATGATGATCTCATCGCAACATGCCGCGATCGCCAATTGTATGTTGCCAGCGTCCTCGAGCCACGCAATAGTCTTTTTCCCTTTGGCCTTGAGCGCTGCTAAGCGACGAGTCAGTTCATCCAATTGGGCGGAGTTAAAGCCGATTGCAGAATCCGAAAGATCAAAGAGAACATGGGTTAAGTTCTCTTCGGCCCCCATTTCCTGAATGTACTCACACAAACGGAAGAACGATTTGCTTTTTACCGGACCACGACCAAGGAGGAGACTGGTCGGGTCAAGCGAAGCGGGTTGCATCAGGTCATCGTACGAACCACTCAAGGATATGTGCCGAAGTTGCTTCTTGACTGGAGGTTTCTCTTTAGCACTTTTCGGTTTTTCGATTTTCTTTTCGTCAGAATCCCTCTTGCTCGAAGTTTCGGACGTTTTTTCTTGGGCAGCGGACTTCTCTTGGGCAACAGGCGTTTCGCCTGCAACGGGCGTTTCGGACGCAATCGGCTTGGTTTCGGCCGGTTTGGCTTGCTCTGCGGTCGGTTTGGCTTGCTCAGCCGGTGGAGCCGCTTCGCGCTGACCGAATGCAGAACTAATGAAACACGCAGTGCTGAGAACGGCAACTGAGGCCGAACCGAAGAGAACTTTTCGTAAGAACAGGCTGAACATGGCAACTCCGAGTGCTCAATAAATGCAGTTTTCAATGACTGTTTTAGTATAGCTTGGAATTCGTGATCGTTGCGAGCCGAAACCGAGAAGCTTTTTTTCTACTTTCGAGTAAAATCGCGATAGGATTGTTTGTGTTTCCGATAAATGGTTGGGGCCGGAGTGATAGTAACGATTGACGGGCCAGCGGGAGCTGGGAAAAGCTCAACGGCGAAGCGATTGGCCCAAGAAATTGGATTCGAATTCCTCGATACAGGTGCGATGTATCGTTGTGTGACCCTAGCGTGCCTAAGACAGCAATTGGTTTTAACCGATATCAATGAGGTCGCGTCCATTGCAACGAAGATTCATATCGAACTGAGAAACAACCACGTATTCTTGAATGATGAGGATGTTTCCGAGGAAATTCGAAAGCCATCGGTTACTCAATCGATTCGCCCGATCGCCGACAATGCATTGGTTCGTCAGGCGTTGGTGACAATTCAGCGTCAATGGACGGAAGGCCGCGAGTTCGTCACGGAAGGCCGCGATCAAGGGACTGTCGCATTCCCTAACGCAGAATGCAAAATCTTCTTAACTGCCACGCCCGAGGAACGAGCGCATCGACGTGTCGTGCAGTTAATTGATCTAGGTATCGACGCGGACTATCAAGAAATTCTTCTGCAGCAAAACCAACGCGACATCTCCGACATTAATAGAGAATCAGGTGGCTTAAAAGCGGCTCCCGATTCGATAACGGTTTGGACCGATGGCTTGTCCGAGGAACAGGTTCTGCAAAAGCTTGTTGATATTGTCCAAAGCAAATTGAAATGCGGGATAGACTTCCAGTCTGTCAGAACACACAGTTGACACAAAGGAAGTTTGTCCAAAGTACATATCTCTGCAAAAACCCTATGATCAAATCTCTTCCCGAAAAACAAGTACTATGGTTCGAGCACATTGGCCGACAGCTTTTTTATCGCGGCGTTCGGCTTACTGCGAGACTGGTTGCTGCGGTGACTTTCGGTTTTCGTACCGAGGGACAGCACCATTTGGAATTTGAGGGTGGCGGCATGTTGCTTGCGACCCATCAGTCCCTGCTTGACCCCGTACTTATAGGTATGGTTCCGAATCGGAGGCTCAACTACCTTGCTCGGAAGACGTTGTTTAAGAACTCGCTTTTGGGTTTCATCATTCGGCTGCTTGACGCCATTGAAATCGATCGGGAACGGGGTGGATTGGCTGGCCTGCGTGAGATGCTGAAAAGGCTACAGCAAGGGGAAATGGTCCTTTTGTTTCCAGAGGGGACGCGTTCTTCGGATGGTGAAATCGGTGATTTGAAACCTGGATTCATACCGGTTGCTCGCCGTTCGCAAGTACCATTGGTACCTATCGCGATTGTCGGCGCATACGATTGTTTGCCCAAAGGCGCAAAGCTGCCTACGAGAAAGCCAATTGCCGTCGTCTTTGGTGAACCAATTCCGTCTTCAGTGTATATGCTTTTGTCTGATGCAGAACTCCTTGAAGCGCTGACAAAACGATTGAAACAACTGCACGACAGAGCGAAAGAACTTATTGCCAACAAGTTAGGTCGATCATAACATCACGAATTGCCGATCTGAAAACCTCGAGCAATTAAGAGGCTTGCGATTCGTTTGGTATGATCGCCTTGTAATTCGATGTTTTGGCTATCAATTGATCCGCCTGCACCGCACTGGCTCTTCAGAATCCCCATAGTTTCTTGGATCTTCAATTCGGAACAGCGAAATCCCGTAATGACTGTCACAAGCTTGCCTCGCTTTCGTTTATCAAGTCGAAACTTGAGCGTCTGCTTTTCTGCTGGCGTTTCCAATATCGGACATCTGCACAAACTTGCTTCTTGGCGGCAACGATCACACAAGACAGGACGCTCCAAATAAGTGCCATCAAACAAACCCATAAAACTTTCCTTGCAAAAACGATTTCTGGAGCCGCCAATGTTGGAAGTATGTGTGGAAACCGTACAAGCAGCGATACTTGCCGAAAAAGCTGGGGCTGATCGCATCGAATTATGTTCGGCATTGGATTTTGGCGGCGTCACGCCGTCAGGCCCACTTATGACCGGAGTTCGAAATGCAATCAATGTACCGCTCATTGTGCTTATTCGATCTAGAGCAGGAGATTTTTTGTACGAGGACCTTGAATACGAACTGATGGTTCAGGAAGCCAAGCAAGCGATCGAATTAGGGGCCGATGGAATTGCGATCGGAGGGCTAATGGCTTCGCGGCAGCTAAATATACCGTTCTTGAAATCCGTCGTGAACGCGCTGCCAAAATGCCAGCTCGTAATGCACCGGGCCTTCGATCTTGTTCGCGAACCGGCTATCGCAGTTGAGGAGCTAATCAAATTAGGATTCACGCG
The DNA here is from genome assembly GCA_043744075.1 of Pirellula sp. Taxonomy (GTDB): domain Bacteria; phylum Planctomycetota; class Planctomycetia; order Pirellulales; family Pirellulaceae; genus JBKCUI01. The sequence goes on from JAYTVL010000099.1 coordinate 6,754, forward strand.
TATTTTGACGAGCGGTGGCCCTGCTATGGCAATCGACGGCTTACCAAACTTGCGCAGTCTATCCGAATGGTCACGAAGTCGAATCGAAATACTTCCTGCTGGAGGAGTGACGGCTGCTAACGCAGAAGAAATACTTACGAAGAGCGGAGCGCGCCAATTGCATGGTTCATTTCGAATGTCGCATGAAAGGGCTACTGTGCGGCTTCCTGACCCTACTGCGATTACGCAAACCAAAGCGATTCTTCGTTCAATGACTCGGAACGGTTAAGTTAAACAAGTCGCAATCTTGAAGCTCATGTTTAACCGATCGGAGCGATTAGCGGAGATCGCGGACGCTGTATTGCCAACACAAACTCCAGTGCTATCGCAAGGCGATGCATACGCCCTTATCTCGCCCGCCGCTTCGCGGGTTAAACAAGTTGCAAACTTGAAGTTCATGTTTAACCGGTCGGAGCGATTGGCGGAGATCGCGGATGCTGTATTGCCCCCACAAGCTCAAGTGTCTAACGCAAAGCGATGCATACCCCTTATCTCTTATCTCGCCCGCCACTGCGCGGGCTAAACAAGGATAGACATCGCCGCGACACGTGAGCTAGCGGTCGTGATTGACGCAAAACCGAAAACTAAACAGGCTTTACGTTTTCAGCGCATGGTCCCTTGGGTCCTTTTCCCTCGGTATAGGAAACCTTCTGGCCCTCGTGCAATTCATTAAAAGTCGCGCCCTTGACACTCGACGAATGAAAAAACAAATCTTTGCCGCCGCCGACGTTGATGAACCCGAATCCCTTGTCCGTCAACTTTTTGATGCTACCTTCGGCCATAACAACTCTTCCTTCAAATGATAGAA
>JAYTVL010000100.1:0-7585 GCA_043744075.1 Pirellula sp.
CGAGGCAACGAGTCCCGTATGCAACGCAAATCGCAGGGACTCGTCGCCTCGTCCACTACTATCGAACCCTAAATCTTAGCTGTGACAATGCACTAACTCGACGGTAAATTTCCTTGTGAACTGATCGTGGCGACGTTGCCGTCGAGCTTGTTAAGTTGCTTTGAAACAATCTCGCGAATTTCGTCGGCATCGAGACCACCATGCAGTGCTTCGGTCAACGCAGTTTTAAGACTCTCAGCGATCATGGATCGTCGAATCTCTTTACAGCGTTTGATAGCTCCAGCGCAGACGACAAGTCCGCGACCACGAAGAGTTTCCAAAACTCCGTCAACTTGCAGCTCCTGATAGGCGCGAGCGACCGTGTTCGGGTTGATCGCCAATTGAACACTCAAAGCTCGGACGCTGGGCAACATTTGCCCAACCTTGAATGTCTCCTCGGCAATTGCGAACGTGACCTGCCGAACAATCTGTTCGTAGATCGCGACGCCGTTGCTTTCATTGATCGTAAAAAACATAATTAAAACTCCCAGTCCCGCGTGGCAGTACCAGTGTACTGGGTAAATGGTACTGTAGGTAACTAGTGGTGGCAATAGGCTTGGGAAAGAATTTGTAAAATAGTCTTCGACTTGCCATGCAAAGAGGCTGGATTTCAGCGGAGGATTCGTTTTGGCGATTTATGTAGCAGTCAGCTGCCGTCCTGCTGGCGTAAAGCCTAGTGGCACTCATTTGTGAATTTTAAGCCTCAATGCGCCAGTTTGAGCCTCAATGCGCCAGTTTGAGCCTCAATGCGCTAGCATGAGGGCCAAATTCGCAAGCGATTCCTAGCCTTCCAGCCCGCACGCTAGCGCGTTGCGGCTCAAAGTGAGTACCATTTGGCGTAAAGCCAGCGGAAACGATTGCATTCGCAATAGTTGCATACAGGCGATCAGTGGGAAGTGTCCCTTTTTTCAGGAGCGTTTTGCGTGGCTAAAGTTCAAACAGGACTCGATTCATTAGTAGCACAGAAATTTGCACCGCTTCGCGGCAAACGCGTTGGACTGGTCACGCATCCAGCTGCGGTTGATGCTCAGTTTCGCAGTGCCGTCGATCTGTTCGCCACCGCAGACGGTGTAAAACTGGTGACCATTTTTGGACCGGAGCACGGCTTGCATGGACAAGCACAAGATCTCATCAGCGTAGCTGGCAATGAAGCTAAAGCGGTCCCCGCCGCTGTTTACAGCCTTTATGGTACGTCAGCTGCAAGCCTTCGGCCAACCGCCGAGCAGCTCAAAGGTTTGGATGTGTTGGTCGTGGATCTGCAAGATGTCGGGAGCAGATATTATACTTTTCAAGCCACAATGCGATATTGTTTGGAAGTCGCATTGCCTCTGGGTTTGCTTGTTATAGTGCTTGACCGCCCTAATCCACTTGGCGGCATGGTTGTCGAGGGACCTGCGTTGCGAAAGGGGTACGAGAGCTTCGTCGGTGCTCACGATTTGGCGATTCGGCATGGTCTGACGGTAGGTGAACTGGCCATGCTCTATCAACAAGAATTAAAGCTAGGACCGGGTGAAGTTCGTGTGATACCTTGTGAAGGTTGGAAACGCAAAGACTACTTCGACGCGACGGGCCTGCCATGGGTGCTCCCGTCGCCTAACATGCCGACGTTGGAGACTGCAGTGGTTTATCCGGGTCAATGCCTCATCGAAGGAACCAACCTTAGCGAGGGACGTGGCACCACACGTCCTTTTGAAATCTGCGGTGCACCGTGGTTGGATGCTGGCAAGCTGGCAAACAAGATGAATGCTGAAAAGCTGGCGGGGATTACATTCCGTCCGGCGTGGTTTCGGCCTACGTTTCAGAAGCATGCTGGCAAGGACTGCGGCGGCGTGCAATTGCATGTGACAGACCGATCGGTATTTCAATCGGTTCGAACGAGTTTGGCATTGCTAGCCACCTTGCGAGAAATGTCGGGCGATCAATTTGCTTGGCGAACCGAGGTGTATGAATTTGTTAGCAAGCCAATCGCGATCGACTTGTTGTTCGGATCGGATCGCGAGCGGATTCAATTGGAAGCAGGCCGTCCATGGCGTGAAATCGCTGCGACATGGGAAGCAGAGGAACTAGCATTTGATCACCGTAGGCATGCGGCTTGGATGTATTCATGATTGTTCTGGCTTTCGTCGTGGCGGGAATTGTCCTCAATTCCCGCGTCAGCGCAGTCATTCATTCGTCAATGCAGTCACTCCCGTGTCAGCGCAGCCAACGAAGGAATTGAGGACAATTCCTTCCACTTTGCTCAATCAAACTCTCCGTGCAAATACCAACCTTGATCGCGACGGTCCCTGTAGATCCAGAGCCAAGTGCCTGTTGGTAACTCGATGCGAAAGTAGTCACGTTGCTGAGTTGCTCCTTGCCACCAGCCGGTATCGATGCGTTCGGGGCCAGCGGCGTGAACCACGGAAAGCGGAGAGCCTTGGTAAACCAATCTGAGAGGCGACCCGTTTTCGTCGACCTTTTGCATTTCAATCCGCTTGGGTGGATGCAACAATCGCATCGGACGCCTCCATAGCTCGTCCGCGCTAGGCTCAATTCCTCTCTGCACAGAAAAATCTCGCTTCGGTGCACGTGCTAGTTTGCGTTTTGTTTCTTGTCCTTTTCCGTCTTTTCTCCATCCCGTCAAAGGTCGCCAAGAATAAGCGAGTTCGGGCTGTGGGTCGCGTTGAATGGAGGGGGCTACCACAGCAGACCGTCCCATGCGTGCGCTTAGGCTGTCGACAAGCTTGGCAATTGCGTCTCGGTGAACTGCAGAATGGCGATCAAATAAATCGCTTTGCTGCCAGGTTAATGGTGCTGTGAGAGTTGCTTGGACAGAAATCGACTTCGCCCAATAGTGACCTGGGCCATTCGCGTAGTGCGCATCCAGCTGGCCGGTCAGAAGCCAAAGGAGATGTTCCGGTTCGTTGGAAGGCTGGTAAAGCCCAATTTGAAACACGCGAGCGTCTGGCGGCGCTTGACAACTTTGATGTTCTATATCGGATTCAACTGGGATCGCATTGAGCTCCATTTCGATTCGACAAACCAGCCGTACGACACCGTGCCCGATAGCGTTGAGCACGCGTGTCAGTCGATATATTTGGTCTGTGACAATCGAATCGATAGTCGTTCGTAATGGGGTTGGATGTTCCAAGCACTCCTCGATGGCGAGTTCGGGAGATGCGTGCAGGGTAAGGATCGGTTCGTATTGGTTATGGAGAGCTTGGTCGATACGTTGGAGCAATTGCTCGTTGAATCGAGAGGCTAGTCCGGCGCGTGGAAGTTCTACTAGCTGCCCGATTTTTCTGATTCCTAGGCGATGCAGTTTAGTAACAGTCGCTTGCTCCAGCCTTAACGCTTCGATTGGAAGCGGGTAGGTAGCTATACCAATCGCGTCATCCGGTTCGAAAATTGCGATAGACGGTAGTACGGATTGGTGGCTTCCTGTGCGTTCGATTTCAGTTAGGTCTGCAGCGATTTGAGAGCGGTGTGTGTAATTTGCAAGTGCCCATGCTGTCCCGATACTGTTGGCGATTGCAATGGAGGCCCAGTAGCCTTGATCGGCAACCCATCGGTGCGCGACCGTTGCTAGTTTTGCATCGCCACCAAAGAGTGGAGCGATGCCGGTGACGTCGAGCAAGATCGCTTGCGATTGGTGCAGCGATCGGCCTGCCCACGGTTGAGCATCGAGTTGTTCGATACCTACAATTGGGCTAAAGCACTGAGCCGACTCCGCTAAAGAACAAAGAGATTCAATGTCCGCTTGCGGATCGTGTTCAATCAGTTGTGCCTCGGTGCAAAGTGTGCTGGCTTGGCTGAGCTGCATTTGGGGGATAATGCCCAACGCGCGAGCAGTTGCGTTGGCTGCGGTCACCACGCGTCCTCGTCTCGCGTCGCGAGAGTGCAGGATGATTGGTCCTATGGCCGTTGGATTTGCTTTTGGATCAGCCTGCAATTTCGCGGCTGTGACGCGTTGGCTGGGCCAGTTGGGCAGCCAGATGCAAAGCACTCGCATGCTCATGACGAGCCCCCTGAGTTGTTGGTGTGGTGTTCTCGCTTTGTGATTGAGTTGCTTGGTCACGCTGCCCAGCAACCCATTGCCCTTGACCGTTCAAGCCCACGGTCAACCGTGCACCTGTGCGACTGCCGCTGCATCGAGCTAATTCTAAATGGAACCACCGAATATCTTGATGTTGCAATTCAATGTTGAGTGTGTTGTACTCCGGTGTTGCAGAGCGGACCAACCATTGGACATCAGCCCAACTTGGTTGCGAGCGAGCTGATCTTGCGTCGCGTAAAAAAATGCCTAATCCGCCACCTTGCTCAGCAGCCAATTGCAATTTTCGCGATATGCGATCCTCGAGCGTTCCTAGTTCCGCGATGACAGCTCCTACTGCATGGCATCGCAACACTTGAGCCAAACCCCAAATGGCGTCCGCGTGGTTGGTTGGTTGCAATGCGATAATGCGTTCCAGAGGGATGCCGAGCGACTTCATTGCGGGTGGATAAAATTGCCGTTGCGGATCGACCACAACCAAATACTTTCCATCTACGATCGCTTGTCGAGCAATCATCAACGCGATTGAGGAGACACCAGAACCGGGGCCGTTACGCAGCAGCTCCAGCATACTGCCGCGCGCGTAACCGCCATTCGGTAAATGGCGATCCATCGTGCGGCAGCCACTTGAAATACACTCTTGGGTTGGGCGACCTGCTGTCTCCATTTCGCGAATCTGACGCGAAAGCTGCTCCAGTTTTTGGACAGGCTTGCAGGTTTCTGGCTCAAAAAGTGGCAAGGAAGATGTCATGGGTCGGCTTCAAAGATTCGTTCTTATTTATTGTAAATGCTAGCATTTACGGTTTCTTTCGTCCATTAAGTCGGGCGGCACGAAAAATAGTGTCGCTCGGCACTCCATGCCGAGATAAACGGCACAGAGTGCCGTTCTACACTGGACAAGTGACACGGTTGGTCACGCACCAAGAAAATCGCTGGCGGATTCAACGTTCGGCTGAGAGCAGCCGAACCTGCAGGAATCTCCACAACTTGCGGCTTGATCGGGCCTTGCAGTTTTACCTCTTCTGAAAACCGACAAAATCCGCTACGGTAAGCTCAACTAGCGCCTATTGCTTCGTCAGAGTCAAAAATCAGGGTTCTCGACATCACGCGGAGCGTGATGAGTACCTACTCGTCACGCTCCGCGTGATGGTGCCGAGCATCGAAACCCGAAAACTAGAGTTTGGCGCACCACTACACTCGTTTTCCTCGCTTCTCTCACGCAATCAAACTCCTGGATGCAAAGTCAGCGCACATTTCAAACGAGCATGGTCGTCGGAGCCCTCGCCGCGTGCGCAACCGGATTCGCCTGCCAGACATGGGACCTTGAGATTTCTCAATGGGTTCAAAAAGTAAAAATTCCTGGGGATTTTAGAAAAGCGATTGGGCTTTCCGAAACCTTTGGACATTCCAGCGGCGGCATAGTCATATTTGCAACCCTGTTGTGGATCGACGTAAAGAACAGACCAAAATTGTGGCGAGCTGCTTTATTCCCGCTTATTTGTGGAATTGCGGCCAACGCGGCCAAGTTATTCATACCGCGATTCAGGCCGCATTCAGTGGACCAGTCCGAATTTGAAATCGCGTCAAGTTGGCAAACTTGGGGTACACCCTGGACAGGATCGTGGTTTGAAGAAGAATTTCGCAGTTTCCCATCGGGACATTCGGCAACCGCTGTCGCGTTGGCGATCGGTTTGACTCAAGTTTATCCGCGAGGGAAATGGATTTTCGCGTCCTTGGCTGCAGCAGCATGTCTGCAACGACTCGAGTCAAACGCCCATTTTCTTTCGGATATCATGGGTGGAATCATGATTACACTGGTCATTTCGCTATGGTATTGGAAAGTACCGAGAAGTTCGGAGAGCGGCAACAATTGCAATTTCCAAAACTCGATCGATCATCCCACCTCGATGACAAATGAATGAATTCAAAGTTAGATTCGAATGCGATTTTCCCTCCTGCTGCACAAGGCGGTGCTGTAACGATCGGGAATTTCGACGGCGTGCATCGAGGTCACCAAGCGATCATCCAACAGGTTCGCAAACTAGCAGACCAAGTTTCTGGTCCGGCGGTGGTTTTTACGTTTGATCCGCCGCCGTCACGATTATTGCGTCCCGACTTTGTCCCCGCATCGTTAACCGGAATTGAGCGAAGGACAGAACTGCTCAGGAAACTTGGCATCGACTTCGTCATCGTTTATCCGACTTCAATGAAACTGTTGGATTTGGAGCCTGAACAATTCTTCGAAAATGTAGTGGTACGATCGCTCCGAGCGAAAGCCATAGCCGAGGGAGAAAACTTTCGGTTCGGCAAGCAGCGAAGAGGTGATATTCCTCTGTTAATGAAACTTTGCGACGAGTCTGGATTGCAATTCTCATTGCTCGAACCACAGCAAGATCAAGGCGAATGGATATCCAGTACTCGAATTCGGACTCTTATAGAGTCAGGTGACATTGCTGGTGCCAATCGTCTTCTCATCGAACCTTATCGAATCTCCGGCACAGTTGGTCATGGCGCACAGCGTGGCAGAACTTTGGGATTCCCGACCGCCAATCTTGAAGGCATTCCCGTCCTTTGCCCCCCATCTGGCGTTTATGCAGGGCGGGTGGCCAATTGCAATGACAACCAAGGTAATGCAAAGACTTATAGAAGCCCAGTCGGAAAGCCAGTCGCTATCAACATTGGCCCAAATCCGACCTTTGATGAATCTCGCATGAAGGTCGAAGCTCACATAATTGGCTACAACGGCGATCTCTATGGCTTCGAAATTGAAATTGAACTCCTTGCAAAACTTCGGAACGTTCAGAAATTCGAATCCAAGGAGCAAATGTTATCGCAGCTTACTCTGGATATCGAACGAGCCGCAAGCGCCGCAAACCTATCCGGCACACAAAACGATACTTCTCGCTAATCGCAATCAAATCGGCCTTCCGGCGGATTTCATCCGAATTTCATCCGGCGGAGGCACAACTAACTGCTACACCTCGTCATACGCAACATTCCCGCTGGCGTAATGCCAAACGGCACTCACTTGTAAATTGTGAGCCTCAATGCGCTAGCATGAGGGCTTGAAATGTCAGTAATTCATTGACTCCCGGCCCGCACGCTAGCGTGTTGCGGCTCAAAGTAGTGCCATTGGGCGTAAAGCCAACGGAAACGATTGCATTCGCAGTAGTTGCATGGTGGTGTTCAGCGAGAAGTGTCAATAAAACAGTCATTGAGTCAACGATTGTGGCACAGTAGACTAGCAAATAGTTTGTGAAATTGCTTTGACAAAGTCTAAATCCCTCTTCCTAATTGGAGCCTACGCATGCGCATCTTGAGTTGTCTTTTGTTTGTGACGTTTTGTAGTTTGGGTGTTTCCCCGCAGGCGGCTGCACAAGAGGCCGCAGTCCGTGATCGTGCGTTAGTGGATCCTAATCCGGTCAGCCCAACCGTGATTAATACCGAGCTCACTTCAATCGATCGATATGTTGCCGCACCCGACCCGACTTACCGATGGGATTTGGTAAGTTC
>JAYTVL010000101.1:0-7580 GCA_043744075.1 Pirellula sp.
AATGACGAACCTGTGTCTGAAAACCGTCTCGATCAAGGATTCGATCAACTCGAACGTCTGCTTGACTTAGTTTCGGACGACACTGCTCCTCCCGCCCCTTTGGGGAGCGACAGTGTAGAACAGTTGTCCTCAACTGTTCCCGCCCCTGCAATAGAGGGGTTACACAATGAAATCGTCTTCGTCCAAGCTAGTCTACTAGACTCCGACACACTCATCGCCGATATCGAAACCCAAGCCAACGAACTAGGACGATCGATTTCAGTAGTCCTCTTAAACAGTACTGAAAACGGTTTCGATCAGATCGACAACATCCTATCGCAATACCATAACCTAGGTGCGATTCACTTCGTCTCACACGGGACCGAAGGGATGATCCAGCTGGGAGGTTCCTGGTTGACAGCCGGCAATATCCAGCAGCACATGGCCGAACTTCAAAGCTGGGGCATGGCTCTCAATGCAGACGGCGATATCCTTATCTACGGTTGCGATGTGGCTGCGGGTGCCGAGGGACAAGCGTTTATCGATCGGATCGCAGAACTGACGCATGCCGATGTGGCGGCCTCGATCGACAAGACTGGCGATCTAGCGCGTGGCGGTGATTGGGATTTGGAGTATATCGCTAACCTCCAGCCTCCAGCCTCCAGCCTCCAGCCTGTTGTCGAAACTCGCAACCCGTTCAGCATCCACCTCCAAGAATCCTACGGTGGTTTGTTAGCCACCTACACGGTTACCAACACCAACGACAGTGGGGCCGGTTCGCTGCGTCAAGCCATCATCGATGCCAACAATAACGCAGGCGCCGATACGATCGTCTTCAGTATTGGTTCGGGTGCCCAAACGATCTCACTTAGTTCGGCCTTGCCGACGATCACAGGGCAGGTCACGATTGACGCGACTACGGACGACAGTTTTGCAGCCAACAGCAATCGTCCGGCGATCATCCTGGATGGCAACAACTTGGCAGCCGATGGCTTGGTGCTCAGCTCTGCTGCGGATGGCAGCACGATTCGCGGATTGGTGATTCGAGACTTTACTGAAAATGGGGTCTTGATCCAGGCTGGCTCGACAAACGATTTGATCGCTGGAAACGTAATCGAAAGTCCGTTTGCGACCAACGTCATTGCAGGTACCGCAACCGGATTTCGACACGAAGTTGTCTTTGTCGATACTCAGTTGTCGGGCTATCAGCAACTGGTGGATAGCGTGCTCAGCCGCATCGATGCAGGCACTCAGTGGGATGTGGTGATGTTAAATGCCAGCCACGACGGCGTCTCGACAATCACTGATTACTTACAAAACCATCACTCGCTCGATGCGATTCACATCCTATCACATGGTGTCGACGGTGCGCTCGAGCTTGGCGGCACCTGGTTCAATTCAATAACACTGGAAGCTCACGCCGGCGAGATTGCCCAGTGGGGGCAATCGCTGACACAAGATGGCGATATCCTGATATATGGTTGCAATGTCGTCGCGGACAACGACGGCAAAATGCTCATCGATCGACTGGCCGAAGTCACCGGTGCCGACATCGCGGCAAGTATAGATGCCACTGGCCATTTCGCGTTGGGCGGGGACTGGGATCTTGAATACCGGACCGGATCCATCGAAGCCGGCATCGCCATCGACGAACAGACCCAAGAAGATTGGATGGGAAGCTTCGTAATTACCGTCGACTCCACGAGTACTGGCAAAACATCGGCGGCGGGTGCTACGAGTGTGACTTGGGCGCATACCGTCGGCAGCGGTTCCAATCGGATACTGATCGCCGAATTCATCTCGGATACTTCGGGCATCGTTTCGAGTGTCACTTATGGCGGAACTTCATTGACCCTCGTCGGTCGGAGCGGGGTTGGCGCCAATCGAGTTGAAATATGGCAACTGCTCGCACCGACCGTGGGGACGGCGAATATCGTTGCTAACTTCCTTGCCACAGAGCAGGTAGTCGGCGGCGCGGTTAGCTTCGTCGGTGTCGACCAGACGACGCCGACTGGGACCTTCGCCAGCGCGACGGGGACTGGCACGAATCCAACCGTGAATATCGCGAGTGCGGCGGGCGACGTAGTTATCGATTCCTTATTTGGCAACGATGGTCCCACCGCGTCGGTTGGTGCTGGTCAAACGCAACAATTTTCCAATTCGACGGGCACTGGCACCAATTTTGTTCGCGGCGCGGGGAGCACCGAAGCAGGTGCGGCTTCGGTCACCATGTCTTGGACGCTCGGCACATCGGTACAGTGGGCTATCGGAGGTGTGTCTCTGCACGCGGCTAGCACTAACATCACGGTCACCAACACCAACGATAGTGGGGCCGGTTCGCTGCGTCAAGCGATCCTGGACGCCAATGCCAATGCTGGTGCTGACTCGATTGTTTTCAATATTTCAGGCACTGGTATCCATACGATCACGCCAACTACCGCCTTGCCAACGATCACTGGCCAGGTTTCGATCGATGCGACGACGGACGATAGCTTCGCGGCCAACAGCAACAAGCCTGCAATCCTAATCGACGCAAACGGACTTACGGCCGACGGATTTGTACTGTCTTCGACCGCCGACGGCAGCGTGATCCGGGGTTTAGTGATCCGCAATTTTACAGGCAATGGAATCAACATCCAGTCTGGCTCTGATAGCAATACAATCGCGGGGAACTACATCGGAGGTTTGACGACAAGCGGACTGGTTGCTTCAGGCGAAAACAATACGAGTTCAGCAATTCTCGTGTCGGGGGCCAGCAATACCATCGGTGGCACAGTCGCGGCGGATCGAAATATTATTTCCGGAAATTTAAATGGAGTTTATCTGACTGGAAGTTCAGCGAATTCGAACACGATCATTAACAACTATATCGGGGTCGATGTGACGGGCGGCACAGCTGTTGCCAATTCGGGACGCGGTGTCTACGTCGACTCGGGCGCGTCGAGTAACATCATCGGTCAAGCGAACTACGGCAATGTCATTTCGGGCAACACAAACATTGGGATTCACGTTTTAGGGGCAACGACCAGCGGCAACGTCATTAAAGGAAATACGATCGGATTAAATGCGGCCGGCTCAGCGGCCGTATCCAACGGAGCTTTTGGAATCGCTATCGACACCAGTGCCACCCTAACCGTTATAGGTGGGACTGGAACTGGCGATGGCAATATTATTTCGGGAAATACAGGGTCAACGGGGAGCTCTTCTCGCGGCGGCATCTATGTCAGCGCTGTCAACACTACGATTCAGGGAAATATCCTCGGATTGGATGCTACCAGCACTACATTCATCGCCAATGGTCAAACCGGAGTCTCGAATAACGCCGGTATTTATATCGCCAGTGGCTCCAACAATCTTATCGGCGGTACAGCGACGAATGCGGGAAACACGATTGCCGGTAATAACGGCGACGGCATCATGTCTCTTGCCAGCGGTTCGAATATTTTTACAGCGCTGGGCAACAGCATCTACAGCAATACCGAGCAAGGTATCGACCTCGGCGACGATGGCATTACCTATAATGATATCAGCGATGCCGATACCGGTGTCAACAACCTGTTAAATTTTCCGATCCTGAAGTCGGCAACCACGTCGAGCGGCAACACTACAATCACGGGAAATGTACGAGGCCTCGCCAGCACGCTCTTTCGCGTCGAGTTATTTCGAACCGCCTACGGCCAAGCCAATGCCAGCGGATATGGCGGCGGCCGAGTTTATCTCGGCGCGGCATCCGTCACCACGGATTCTTCTGGCAGCACGACTTTCTCAACGACCATCAATGGAGTCTCATTGCAGACAGGCGATAGCGTAACGGCAACGGCAACACTCGACTTGGGCGGTGGCACCTACGGAGCCACCTCCGAATTTGCCGGCAACATCCTTGCGAACCAATCAAATCTGATGATTACCGGCAGCTACGTCGGCAACGGTACCGACAATCGCTCAATTCTCGGTCTTGGCTTTCGCCCTGAAGCGGTGATCGTTCTACCAGGTGACGGAGTACCCGCATTTATTCGAACATCTGCCATGTCAGGCGATGCTTCCAAAGCCTTGACCGGTGCGACTGCCTTGTCCGCGAATAATATCCAAAATCTGCTCGGTGACGGATTCGAAGTCGGAACAAGTTCGTCCGTGAACACCAACGGACAGACGTACCACTGGATTGCGTTCGGTGCGAGCGACAACCTCGATGTCGGCGCTTACACCGGAACCGCGTCAACCAAAACCGTTTCTGGACTAGGCTTTAGCCCTGAAATGGTCTGGGCACTCTCCAATACAACGCAAACTGTTCGATGGGAATCGTCGAATTCGACCAGTACCTTCGACTTCAATACCACTGACTATAGTACGGCAGGCTTTACTGCATTTACCGCTGACGGATTCACGGTCGATTCATCAGCGCCTGTCAACAATAGTGGCACCTCGATCTACTATATCGCGTGGAATCAGAACTCCGATTATTTTCAAACGGCAACCTATGTCGGAAATGGTACGAACAATCGCAATATCACGGGTGTCGGTTTTGAACCTGAGATGGTTTTCACGCGACAGACTACAGGAACTAACTACGTCGATGTAAAAACCGAATCGAGCGGCTATAACGTGGACGCGGTCGGCGGCTTCGGAAATTTCGGACAAACCTACGCTGGGTATATCAAGGCCTTGCAGTCGGATGGTTTTCAAGTCGGAACCGATCCCGACCAGAATTCTAACGGTTTGACGTATGCCTATTACGCGTTTAAGCAACACAATGCGCCGCTGATTGTCGACACCACCAGCGACACCAGCGACGGTACGGTGACTTCGATCAATGCTTTGCGAGCTAACGTCGGGGCAGATGGAAAAATATCATTGCGTGAAGCCATTGCCGCCGCCAATGCAACACACAATGGCACCATTATTGACGAGATCAATTTCAACATCAGTGTTGCGGGCGTGCAGACAATCGCCATCGGAACTACCGGCTTGGCATCGATCACCGATGCCGTCAAGATCGATGCTTGGACGCAACCGACGTACACGAGTTCTCCAATGATTGAACTCAATGGCAACAACACAGGGACGACCAAGGACGGAATAAACCTTGGTTCCGGTAGCAGTGGCAGTACCATTCGTGGGTTCATCATTAATCGTTTTACCGGTGACGGGATAGAGATCAATTCGTCCAACAATAACGTCATCGAAGGTAATTGGATTGGGCTCGCAAACACTGGGACCAGTGCTTCGGCCAATGCGCTGCGGGGGCTCTACGCTATCAATAGCACGGGCCTAACTCTCGGCGGAACGAGTACTGCCAGCCGAAATGTAATCTCCGGAAACACTCAGTGGGGAATCTACTTTGACAATGTCGATAACAGCACACTGCAAGGAAACTACATCGGAACAGACGTTGCCGGTACTGGTGACGTAAACGGCTCAACGGCCAATACCCTCCAAACCGGACTCTTACTTTCGAACGGCTCAAGCGGCAATCAAATTGGCGGAACGTCCGCGAGTGCACGCAATGTGATTTCGGGAAACAATCACTACGGCATAGAACTCCTTGGTTCTACTTCGACCAACAATTCGATTCAAGGAAACTACATTGGCACAACAGCAACCGGTCTTGCTGCGCTAGGCAATGTCAACGGTGGATTCTCGTTTTGGGGAACAGGAACCGGCAACGTACTCGGCGGGAGTGCAACCGGCGCTGGCAATGTGATCGCGGGAAACACGGGGAACAATATTCTGGTCAGCAGTGCGTCCTCGGGCGCGACGATCCAAGGGAATTACATCGGCGTCGCTTCGAATGGGTCAACAGGCCTAAACAGCACCACCTATGGCATTTACGTCGACGGAGCTTCGATCAACACTTTGATTGGAACGAACGCCGATGGGAGCAATGACACAAATGAACGTAATATCATTTCGGGCAACTCGGATGCGATCTATATTTGGGGAGTAGGCACGACTGGAACGATCGTGGCCGGCAACTACATTGGCACGGACTCAACCGGCTTGATCGCCGTCGCGAACTCTGGGGACGGCGTCAAAATCCTTGGTGGAGCTACCAGTACAACGATCGGTGGTAGCACGGCAACACATCGCAATGTCATTTCGGGCAATACCAGCGATGGGATCATGATCGATGGTGAAACGACCGACGGCAACACAATCCAAAACAATTACATCGGAGTGACTGCAACCGCGACCGCGTCCCTCGGCAATGGTGGTTACGGAATCTACATCACCAACGGTGCTGACAATACGACAATCGGCGGCGTCAGCATGGGGAATGTCATCGGCGGTAATTCGCTCGGCGGAATCTCAATCGATGGAGCAACGTCAAACACAACGATTTACGGGAATTATATCGGAACCGACTCAGCTGGATCAGTCAATCTCGCGAACTTGCAACACGGCATTGTAATCACCAACACGGCGACGAATAACACCGTCGGTGGAACAACCGCGGGGCAAGCAAACACAATTGCGAATAGTGGCAATGGCTCCGGCACATATGCCGGTGTCTACGTCGCAACAACGGCAGGTACTGGCAATGCAATAATCGCCAATTCCATTTATGGCAATAGCGGCATCGGTATCGATCTGGGAGCGGTCGGAGTTACCGCCAATGACAATCTCGATCCAGACACCGGCGCCAATAACCTGCAAAATTTCCCAGTCATCACCACAGCAACTACGAACGGAACCACCACCGTCACGATCAGCGGTTCGGTGAATACGTTAGCCAGTCTCACTGGAGTTGTGATTCATTTTTATGCGACTCCCACCGGAACTGCGAGCAGCCGACAAGGCAAACGTTATTTAGGCTCAACAAGCGTCAATACCGATGCCAGCGGAAACGCAACGTTTACGAATGTAGCACTCTCGGCAACCGTCGCCTCTGGCGAATTTGTGACGGCTACGTCAACTTATTCGAATAACACGTCGGAACTTTCACAAGGCTTACTCGTCAACTCTGCTCCTACGCTCGATAACACCAAGAGCCCGACCTTAACCGCTATCAATGAAGATGCAGGAGCCCCTTCGGGTGCGGTTGGAACGTTGGTTTCGTCACTTGTAGATTTCGTAACACCGAGCGGCCAAGTCGATAATGTCAGCGATGCTGATTCCATCGCTTTGCTCGGAATTGCGATTACCGCAGTCGATTCGAGCAACGGTTCCTGGCTGTACTCGACCAACGGCGGTACGACTTGGACGGCTGTCGGCTCCGTCAGCAATTCCTCCGCATTGCTGCTTGCTTCTGACGCGAACACACGCTTGTATTTTCAACCGAATGCGAACTACAACGGTACGTTGGCAAATGCCATCACCTTTCGTGCATGGGACCAGACGACGGGCAGCAATGGCAGCCTCGCTGATACGTCGACCAATGGGAACAGCACCGCGTTTTCAACCCAGACGGACACCGCCTCCTTAGTTGTAAACGCCGTCAACGATGCGCCGGTCCTGGCTGATACAGCCCTCAGTATCTCGGTGGCCGAAGACGCTGGTGTTCCAACCGGCGTTGTCGGATCACTCATCAGTTCTTTCACTGGTGGAGTCAGCGACGTCGATAGCGGAGCGGTCAAAGGTATTGCCATCACGGCTAGCAATGA
>JAYTVL010000102.1:0-2325 GCA_043744075.1 Pirellula sp.
CGAACGCTAGCCAGGGAGTTTAAGCTAGCCGACGACATTTCTCGAAGTGGGAGGAATTCGATTTGCTGAGTCCTGATTCGCCCTCCGGTTCCCAACGCAGCGTCGCCAGACGACAACGGAGAATCGGAACTTTCGGCTGGTTCAGACAGTACTTTCATCCGTGTCGCATAGTTGGCGATTCGTAGTCCGTTGTTCGACAACGTTGGCCAAGTTTGGTATTGCTCGGTACGGACTTTGTCTCCCAAGAATACCATTAGTCCGTTCCCTTGTTCCACATAGTCATGCAACCATTTTTGTTGGACATCGTTTACTTCTCGGACGTTGCAGAGGCAAACCGTTCGATAGTTCTTCAGAATCGTTTCGCTCAGTTCCTCTGGCGTAATGGTTTTGGAGAGAAACACATCGCCTTTTTCTCCCGTCAACAAGGAAAGGGGGGAAAATGCCAAACGCAAAAAATCGGTTTCACTTTGCATGGTTTCGTTTCGGCGATCACCATCGACCAGCAGGATTGGAATCGGATCTTGAACGATTGCAATTGTCGAAAAATGGTTGTCTGCGATCAGTTGATCGTCGCGAAGAATCTGCACTCGGATGATATGATCACCAGTCTGTTGAGGGGACCAGCGAGAACGGATTTGGGTTGTCGATGTGGCTGCAATGAAAACTTCTTGGCGGTCAATTTCTAGATCGTCTGCGAACACTGCGACAACGACGCCATCGCTTTGTGTTGCGCCGTGATTTCCTAATGTCGTCAGAATAGATGCTGGTCGTTCCACGGTCAGGATACTAGGTGTTACGTCAACCGCGTGGACGGACAGATTGGGAGGTTGCGACAGTGTTGTCGATTCCGTGTTCGGGCTAACGCTCAAGAACGTGACCTCGGGCCGAATTGACCCACTGTCGTTTCTATCGGGCCGGGGGCCCAAGATACTGGTCCATTCGTGTTTCTGAAAATCCGAAATCAGAACCATGTGCCTCCTCGGATGTTGGCTAGTTGCAAGCCATTGGAGCGAAGTTTGGATCGATTCGTCCCAATTGAATTCGCCGGCTGGAATGGAACGATTACCGACCTCGCTGAGTCTCGACGCTAGCTCGTCTGGGACTTGGCCGGTCAACGCTTCAGGCATGGCCCCGCCTAGGAGGACGATGCAATTGCTGCCAGTGGGAAGTTCTCGCAGGATTTCGGCGGCGGATTGGCATGCAACCGAAAAGTGTGATTTGCCCGCTTCTCTCGCGTCCGGTTGGTCGGTAGCGAACATCGACATCGAATCGTCGAGCACAATTGCCATGGACATCGCGGACTGACCATCCTTCGACAGAAAGGATTGCAAGAGCGGTCGAGCCATTGCCAACGCCA
Organism: Pirellula sp.; assembly: GCA_043744075.1. GTDB lineage: Bacteria > Planctomycetota > Planctomycetia > Pirellulales > Pirellulaceae > JBKCUI01. Next base: position 1,358 of record JAYTVL010000102.1, read on the forward strand.
AAAGGATCGGCAAAGCACATCGAAGCAGCAGGAGCAAGAGTTGTTGCCACTGCATCCGTCGCGAGTTGTGATTGCGAGACAACTGCAACAAATGCATGGCCCCCCATTCAACGGTTTGGTAACGACTACGGTGGAGCAAATGAATGATCAAGGGAATGGTAAAGGCAGCAACACCGAAGGCTAGCAAGCCATTCAATAGGGTCATGCTCGGTTCCTTCGCATGGCGATGTAGTTTGAGAGCACTGCGCTATAGGAATCTGAAGTGGTGACGGAGACCAGATCCACACCGTGTTGCATGCAACCTTGCTGCAATTCGCGGCGAAAAGATTGAAGGTTTTCCAAGTACGCCGCACGTAGGCTAGTTGGGTCGATCAGGACTTGGTGGCTATCCAGTTCCAACGATCGGAACATAGTACGAGTCTGAAATGGAAAATCGATTTCATCATCGTCCCAGATTTGAAACAGGATAATCTCTTGGTAGTTACTTCTAAGCAACGCCAACGACTTGACAATGGCTGCTGCGTCGCCGAAGCAGTCGGAAATGAGAAACACGAGACCGCGGCGTTTGCAATGATTGAGAAGACTTTGCAATACAATGCTCAAATCGGTCTCGTTACCAGGTTTCGAGAGAGACATCGCTTCGAAGAGTGTCTGCAAATGGTTGGGGCGACTTCGCGGCGGGATATAGGTTTGAATTTTGGAATCAAACGTTGCCAATCCAACGGCATCTTGTTGATTGACGAGCAAGTACGCTAAGCAGGCAGCCAAACGAACGGCAAACTCATGTTTGGAGATTCCGTTGCAACGCGAGCCCGCATATCGCATCGAGCCGCTTTGGTCGATCGCAATCGTGCAACGCAGATTCGTTTCGTCCTCATACTGCCGAATGTAAAGTCGATCGGTCTTGCCAAACAGCTTCCAATCGATCGATCGAGTTTCGTCACCTGGTACGTAAGGACGATGCTCTT
>JAYTVL010000103.1:0-7555 GCA_043744075.1 Pirellula sp.
GTTGGTCGGGGGCTTGTCCCCCACCAACCTTGTTTTGGCGTACTAACGGCGTCACTCGCGAATCGACCCGTTCCCCTCGGCTTTGCCCGGCTTTGCCCGCCGGAGGCGGGCAAAGCCGAGGGAGTGTGATGTTTCAAGCTATTCAACGCTGTCACAATCATCCCGCTAGGCTTATTTTGCAGAATTCTAGCAGTGAGCCTTTTTCGAACTCGACATTGCGAATCGCCAAAGCATATTCTACTCGCGATTGATGATAGCGAAGCCGCGCGTCCAAGAGACGTCGATGCGTGTCTAGCAACACGTCTAAAGCTGGATCCTGGCCTGAATCCCATTTGGCTTGAAGCGTGTTCAATTGACGAACGATTTCGCCAAGCCGTTTTTCCTGCAACTGCATCGAATCGTAGGATCGCTTCATCTCATTCATCGCATTGCTGAGACCATACAATACGACACGCTCCTGCTCCTTGAGTACCTCTGATTCTCGATGGAGTGCCAACTGAGAATTTCGGACTGCCGTGAACGCTTTTCGGAAGCCGACCGGAAGCGTGTATTCCAATCCTGCTTGCCATTCTTGGTAGTTGCCATCTAGCAAGTTGGAAACAGCATCGGACTTGTTGTCGTAGTTGATGAGATCCTTTCCGAATCCTCGAAAGCGATATCGACCAACCACGTCCAGTTGTGGCTTTAAGAAGTTGCGATTGGCTATCAACTCCAACTCTCGCTGTTTGATGACCCATCGTTGACGTCGAATCTCCTCGCGACGAGAGATCGCTTCTCCACTGGAGCTGGCCCAGTCGTAGAGGATCGGTGCCTGAGCCGGATCGTCGCTGGGACGAATGAGTTTCCCGTCGTTGATATCCATACCGAGGATCAATCGAAGCCGCCGCTCGGCGACTCGCAAGCCACCTGTTCCTCGGAAACTGCCACCAGCACTACCATTATTTGTTCGCGTTCCGTCCACGGAGCGTCCATTTACTGAGTCGATAACATCGGATTCAAAGCGATAATATTGTTCCATCGCTTGAGCTGCGTCTCCGGTCCCCTGCGTGGCTGTTTGTGCTTCGAGTTTCTTTGCCGTGACTAACGCGATATCTCTCGCATCTACTTTGGCTTCTAAGTCGCGGAATGCAAAATGTAGATCCCAATATGCATTCTCAACGTCCGCTACTAAGTCGCGAACCGATCGTTCGAAATCGGTAAGACTAATGTCGGTTCGGACCCGTCCGATCAAGAAGCCATTGATTTGCCCAGGTCGAGCACCTGGACCTGCGATGCGATTGAACTCAGTCCCGGCCCCTTGGAGTAGCGGCTGCCGAATTTCCGTTTCAATGATTTGGTCAAACGACGAACGCCCAATCGAGTTGGACAACTGATTGTTACTGTCGTACGTCGTAAAATTACGAACCGACATCGTACTACCTGTAGCAGATCGCTTGCTGATCCCTAGTTGGTAGTTGTGCAAGTCCTGTTGAAAGATCCCCTGGTTTCCGAAGAAACGATTGTTCAGTTGGCGATCATTTTTTTCAAAGAAAGCCGACGAATGTAAGATGGCGTCGAACTCGGCCAATGCCGCTTCCTCACCAAATCGCGGATCAGTGAATGCCAGGGCGGGGTCGTTTGTACTGATGCTTGCTTGCGGCGTACGCAAAACGGTTCCACCCAGATCGCGCATGATCTTGGAGTTGGCCAAGGCGAGTCGTACTGCTTCCTCAAGCGAGAGATTTAAAGTCGTTTCCTGAGAAAGCTTAGTCAAGTCGATGTCGAACGGCGAGCTTCCCGTACCATGCATTGGGCTGCATGGAGAAACCGGTGGGTCGCTTCGATGGAGTTGGTCCCAGCGATAGGTTTCATTTGCCGATGAAGTCTGGCAGGGAAGGGCAGAGAAATTCCGGACCTGTCGATTTGGTAAACATCCAGGAAGAAACGTACCGGCAAAAGCCAAAGCAATCAAAGTGCCCGCCTTCTGTTTGCCAGCAATTCTCTTTAGCTTTCTTGCCATGGACCGATGCGATTCCAGGATTTGGACAAATTCGATTTCTTGCGATGGTTGTGTTCTTCGGTATCGATAGCTACGATCGTCCAAAGATTTCCGATTACAGCGTTAGAAATGATCGATTCGTTCTAAACAAATGCCCGAAGTATTGCGCGAACAACGAACAATGAGGATTAAGTGGTTTGGGTAATTTAGCGAGCGCGTCAATTGACAGCGGTACTTTGGCTCGTGTTGATAGCTTGTTAAACGAGCTGGATCGGCTTGCGCGATCGGAGTGCCCGCCAGCCCAATTCTATGAGGAAATTCTGCGGAGACTCAAACTTCTGTTGGCCGCTACCGACTGTTGCATTCTTGCATGCATCCATCCTGGTCGTTGGAGTGCAATCGCAACTACCAGCCAAGCATTTCGAGTTCAAGCAGAACAGCAACTGTCGCAAAGCGCGGCCCGAATTTCCACAGGATTGCCAACACAATGGATCGATCCGGCAGTTAGCGACCAATGGCTTGGTTGTAGCTTCGGCGCATCGAATTGGTCGGCGGGAGGGATTGTGGCGAAGCTACCAGCTACTTCACAAGCCGTGAGCGACCCTGCACGCGTAGTCCCAGAGGCATGCGGCAACCGCAACGAAGAGAAAATCGCCCTGGCCCCCACCGAATTGCTGTCTGCATTTGCTGAAATCGTGAACCGATACCATTCGCTGCGAGGCCACTTGCATTCGGAAAGCCAGTCCACGGAAATCCGTTCCATCGTATGTGCGATCTTGACATGCAATCGACCTCACGAAGTGGACAAACTGCTCGTCGACGGAGCAAGATGTTTGGTCGATGCAGATCGCGTCTCACTACTGCGGTCACACAAGCCAACGGCGAATAATCAGACTATCGCGATTAGCGGTACACCGAAGGTCGACGTCAATTCTAATATTGTCATTGCCTTGAACAAACTATCCCTTTCTACTGTTCTCGACTCTGCTTCAACTGATGAACTAACAAGCCTAGCGAGCGAAAACGGATCGGCAGTCGCCATCGCGATTCCGATATTTCATCCAGGTCCGTCTGTCCTCGACCGGACTAACACGACGCGCAAGCTAGTGAACTTTCTGGTCTTGGAGTGGTCCGACAAGGATCGTTTCGTTTCCAATGCGTTCAAAATTGAGTCCATATTGCCGTGGCTAAAGGACGCTTGGCAATTTCGTTCTCAAATGAAGAGTGTTGCAATTTGGCCTACTAGATTTCTAAAATGGGCAACGGGAATGGTTTGCTTAGCCCTTGCAGTTGTCTATTTCGCAGTTCCAACTGAAATGACGATACTTGCGCAGGGAACGCTCCAGCCTTTGGAGCAACGTTTTGTTTTTGCACCTGCCGAAGGATTCGTTGATAGGATTTTTGTTGCCGATAGCCAATGCGTCCAAGCTGGAGAGGTTGTAGCAACCATTAGTTCGCCCACATTGGAATTGCAAATTAATCAAGTATCCGCGGAGATCGGTTTAACGGAACAAAAACGAGATGGACTCAATATAACCCTCAATCAACTCAAGCCGACGGACGATCCTGCCAACTTGACCGGCAGCCGCCTAGCAGGTGAGGTGCAGGAGCTGGAAGCAAGGCGAGCTAACTTAGTCGAGCAAAAACTGCTCCTTGACCGCGAACAAGAACGACTACGATTACGAAGCCCGATTAGCGGTACGGTCATCGCGTGGGAGGTCGAAAAGTACTTGGAGAATCGACCGGTTCGACGCGGCGACCTGTTGCTTCGTATTGCAGCCCTTGAACACCAATGGCGATTGGAGTCTATCGTTGTTGATTGGGAATCGGGCTACGTGGTTGATGCCTACCGAGCGACGTTGGCCAAAAACAAACCATTAACCATCGAATTTGTCTTGGCTTCCTCGCCTCAAGAAAAACGAAATGGAAAAATATCCCGAATTGGCAATACGATGATAGATGTCGGCGGAAGTCAACAATTGGAAGTCATCGTTGATCCCGACACTCCACTCGAAAATCCACGAATGGGAACCTCGGTCAGGTTATCCATTCCTTGTGGTCAATTCCCCCGCTGGTTCGTGTGGACTCGGAGTATCGTCGATGCCGTTCGCCGTCGGTTCTGGTTTTAACTAACACAACGCACGAGCCAGTGGTCTTCCACCTGTACACCGCTAGCCCGAATTATTCACCAGGGATTTAATGATCAGCCGAAAGGCGTTAGCCGCCGGTTATGACGAAGTGGACAACCGTGGGCTAACGCCCTTCGGCTAATGAATAATCCAGGCTAGCTTGCGTGTCGAGTTAGTTTGTATCATTCACTATGCCGCCCTCCAAAAGGAAACTTCAAATGCATCGAGCCAACTGGTCGCTGACCCTCAAACAAGGCATTTGTAGCATCGTTTTCCATTCTGCGGTATTTTGTTCACAGGCTGGAAGCCTATGCTACGTTGTGAACGCTCAGACTGCTACCGATGCGATCATGATAAAGAATACTATCCTGAAACCCATTCAAACCGTGTCGGTTGCAGCAGGCGTCGCAGGTGTTATCGAGCGTGTTCTGGTCGCGGAGGGAGATATCGTTTCCGTCGATCAAACGATAGTGAAGATTCGTTGCGACGACGCCAAGCTAAATCACGAACGGGCCACAGTCGCCTTTGCAACGGCTACAGCCAAGGCAACACGAGACGTGGACATTCGTCTGGCCGAAAAGTCAGCGCAGGTTGCCGAGCAAGAACTCGGTCGAACGCTTAAAGCGAATTCGCTCGCGGCAGATACTTACCCAGCCAACGAAGTAGATCGGTATCGATTGATGTTTGAGCGGTCCAAGATCGAGATCGAACGATTCAAACTCGACCAACAGCTTGCAATTCTTGCAAAAAAGCAAGCGGAAATTGAACTGAGACAAACACAGCAGGCAATCGACCGACACTCTATTGAAAGCTCGACTCAAGCCATGGTTGTTTCAGTCGAAAAGCATGCTGGTGAGTGGGTAGACCCGAGTACAAAAATGTTAGAACTGATGTCGATCGATCGCTTGCGAGTGGAGGGGTTTCTAGACGCAAACGACGCCTTGGAACTAAAAAAAGGACAACCGACGAATGTGACCATCATGGTCTCCAAAACACCTCACAGCCTTCAAGGCAAAGTAGCATTTGTAAGCCCAATCGCAAACCCAGCCAATGGCCAAATTCGGGTCTTCATCGAAGTAGAAAATCAAAATGCCAGATTCCGTCCCGGTATGACAGTCGCTGCAACTATTTCAAGATAGAGTATTCGCAATGACACAAGACGTGATGCCAATTCCAACTCGCCTTCGCCCAGATCTTCGATGGAGCCCGTACGCAAACGATCGTCCGAATTTGTGGATTGCTCACGATCCTGTACATCGAGAATTTTATTTTTTTAGCGACGTCGAAAAAGCGATCGCACTCAGTCTAGATGGCATTCAATCGGTCAGCGCGATTGTGCAGAAATGCCATCGAATTGACGCAACGGTTACAGCCAACTTTGTAAAGAATTTGGTCCGGCGACTCGATCAAGCGTCATTGCTACTGCATCGCAATTGGCGGCATATCACTCCAGCAAAGGTGTCGATGGCCGGTCGTTGGCTGTCGAATACCAATGCACTCATCGCTTGGCGAGTCCCATTGCTGAATCCAACCAGAGCGATCAAATGCTTGTTGCCGATCGGAAAACTCTTGTGTAGCACGTGGGCTCTATTCGCTTTCTGCTTAATGGGGGTCGGATGTTTGTTGATGCTGTCGCAGCGATGGACCGAACTAATAGCAGACTTACACGTTTTGCAGTTAGGAATGCGAGGCGATCGCTTGTTATTGGCCGCAGTCTTGTTCTTGGCAATTAAAGCGTTGCATGAGCTAGGACATGCGTTGGCCTGCCGAATTGCTGGTGCAGATTGCCATGAACTTGGAGTGTTTTTCTTTTTCGGGGTTCCGTGCATGTATTGCGATGTGAGCGATGTTTGGCGAGTACCAAATCGATGGAAACGTATATTCGTATCAGCCGCGGGCATCATTACTGAGCTTATGATTTCGATTCTAGCCTGCGTGATTTGGTTACTAAGTACTACCCAGTTGGTCCATAGTATCGCTTTGCAAATCATGTTTTTTTGCTCTATCGTGACCCTACTCATCAATGCCAATCCACTACTTCGATATGACGGCTACTACATTCTGTCAGATGCGATGGGTATTCCCAACCTAGCGGACCAAAGCCGTGAAGCTTGGTACGGACTCTGGCGAAGCTGGTTGTTTGGTTTTGAACGAAGCGATTCCATGTTCCGTCGAACGGCACTGGCATTGTTTCATTTAGCATCGTCGTCGTATCGTTGGTTTCTGCTAGCTGCATTGATTTGGAGTGTAAACCAGTGGCTGCTTCAATTGCGGCTTGGAGGCTTTGGAGCCATTTTCACGACTGTAATCATGACGGCGATTTTGGCAAACTTGTGGCGAGGTTTGCAATCCTGTTTTTCCGTTCGCGAATTGCGAGAACCGCTTCGTTGGTTTCGGGTTTGTTTTTGGGGGATTGCGTTTGCACTCTTGGTTTGGGTGGGCGGGACCTGGAGAATTCCGCACTATTTGTTTGCTCGTGGGGTCATTCAGTATGCTGAATCCGTTACGTTGTACGCACGGCACTCGGCGATTTTGAGTGATGTCATTTCGGACGGCTCAATCGCTCAGGCTGGGAGAAACATCGTTGTGACCGAGTCGCCGGAGTTAGAACTCGATACAATCCGATCCCACGGTGATTTGAATGTAGCCAAAGTACGTTTACGGCAAGCAGCCAGTAGATCGGTCGATGATCCTCTTGCGGCACTTCAATTGGCTGAACTGGAAAAAACCGTTTCTGCAATAGAGGAACGGGTCGAGAAGCTTGAGCAAGAACGGGGCCAGCTCCAGTTGCAATCGCAGGCTGAAGGGATGTATTTCGAACCGCTGTTGGAACAAGCGGTGGCCGAAATTTCGGGCCGCAGATTTGGCCAGCACATCAAACTGGCAACTCTCTCCAAGGACAGAGCGTTTGTAGAACGGGGCCAGACGCTCGGCGAAATCGTGTTGTCCAATCGTTGGCGTGTGAGCACGTTTATCAACGAGTTGGAGATAGACCAGTGCAAACTGGGGGCCAAAGTCTGGGTTCGATTGGATCATATGACTGGCGTAACGATTCCCGGAAAAGTCGAATCGATATCAGCGGAAAGTATTCAGCGGACGCCGAAGGCGCTCATCGGTGATACGTTGTTCGCATCAACTCTTGGTGATCAGCCGTCCAATGCAAAACCGGAGCAAACAACCTACTCGGTAATCATAGAGATCGATGTTCAAGACCGGACGCCGGTACGAAATGGACTTGCATCCGTTCAAATCGAGACCGTGTCAAAAACGATTTTTCAGGGATGGGTAGAAGGTTTACAGAGGACTTGGGCATTAACTCGACGCGCAAGCTAGCGATTGGCGATGGGATACGCTAGCTTGCGCGTCGCGTTAGCATCGAGCGGAAAATACTGTCGGAACCCGTAGTGGACGAGGCTACGAGTCCCTAGCGACTGGACTCGTAGCCTGG
>JAYTVL010000104.1:0-29094 GCA_043744075.1 Pirellula sp.
CATGCAGGAGCGAGAAGTGTCGATTGGAAATCAGACGTACCCGCTAAGTCCACCATTCTTTGTAGTGGCTACACAGAATCCGATTGAGATGGAGGGGACGTATCCGTTGCCTGAGGCTCAGGTCGATCGGTTCATGTTCAACATCCGCGTGCGCTATCCTGCATTGGCCGAGGAAGCGGCGATTATTCGTGGGACGACGGGGACGGAATCATCTGTCCCAGCGTCCGTTCTGGAACGCGATGAGTTGCTCCTATTGCAGGATGTCGTTCGTGCAGTACCTGTTTCAGACGATGTCATCATGTATGCTGCGCGATTGGTATCCGCCACGCGTCCTGACTCGCAGCTTGCAATTGATTTTGTGAAAAAGTATGTGGTTTATGGAGCGAGCCCTCGGGCCGGACAGTCGTTAATCTTGGCAGCCAAGGCACGAAGTATTCTGGAAGGCCGTTATCACGTCGATTTCGATGACGTCAAAAAATTGGCACATCCAGTACTACGACATCGGCTGGTTCTGAATTTCCACGGACGAGCTGATGCGATTGATAGCGATCGAGTTATCGATCGACTTTTGACTGAGGTGCCTCAAGAGTCATGATCAACGCTGAAGACCTAACACGAATCAGCTCACTTGAGCTGCGCGCCCGGGGGATTGTAGAAGGCTTTTTGCAGGGCCTTCATCGCAGTCCATTCGTGGGCTTCAGCGTTGAATTCTCCTCGCATCGTCGCTACGAACCCGGGGATGAACTTCGGCACGTAAACTGGAAAGTCTACGCTCGACAACGCAAATTGTACGTGAAAGAATTCGATGCCGAAACGAATATGAACTTGTACCTGCTCGTCGACAACACGAGGTCGATGCAATGCAAATCGGGTGGCAAAATGACCAAGCATGACTATGCGACCACGCTAGCTGCTTCGTTAGCTCATTTGGGACTGCGTCAACGTGATGCAGTTGCATTGGGGATGTTGGGTGATGGAGTTGAAGCCTACTTAGACCCGTCGTCTAAGCCAGGCCAGTGGGATGATTGTCTTCAAATGCTATCCAACACAAAGCATGGTCAAAAGACTTCGCTAGGGAAGTCGTTGGAGCAGAGCGCGATGCTTGCCAAGCATCGCGGATTGGTTGTTTTGTTAAGTGATTTGATCGAGGAGCAAGACGCGGATGCGACCGCTGGATTTCAGCGAGGCATTGGCCAGCTGCGCCATCGAGGCCATGAAGTGGTTGTATTTCATGTTTTAGACCCCTGGGAAAGACGATTGCCGGATAACGGTCGATGTCGTTTCTTGGATCTAGAAACACCGTGGGAAGTCACAACCGAAATTGGAAGTATACGCAGAGCGTATGCGGAACGCGTTGATCGTTGGTGTTCGCAGTTGGAGACCATTTGCCATGATAACAGAGTGGATCGGATTGAGTTGACGACGGATACGCCTCCCAACAAAGCGTTGGTGGACTATTTAGTTCGGCGGGCCGCGATGGGTGGAGCGTAAGAAACAACATGGGTTTTTTGCAGACTGCGTTTCTGTTCTCACTCGCGAGCTTGGCTGTTCCGGTTCTTCTACACTTGTTTAGCCGTTGGCAAACACAGCAGATCGAGTTAGGCACGATTCGCTTTCTCCGCGAAGTTCTTACGGAAAACGTCCATCGTCGGCGAATTCGTCGTTGGCTTTTGTTGGCTACTCGCATGCTTCTGCTTGGAGTTCTTGCTTTTTTGTTTGCAAGGCCCTTTATTAATGAGCCAACCCAACGCGATGGAGATCGTCGACGGGTCATTCTCATTGATCGTTCTGCAAGTATGGCGATGCGAGGACCGCAAGGTAGAGCGATTGATGTGGCCATTGAGAAGGCAATGGATGCGGCCAAGGAGTTGGGCGAAGACGCCAAGGTCGATTGGGCCTGGTTCGATTCGAAAGTCTATCCATTTCAACCGCGCGAAGGCCGTGTGGCATTGTCGGCGGCTCAAAATGGGTCTACTTGCGGCCACACCAACTACGCCGCAGCAATCGCCTGGGCGCGGGATCGTTTGGAAGCGGACGGGCGCGCCAAGTCGGATGTTGTATTTATTTCCGACATGCAACGACAGGGGCTTGGCGATCCAACCGATATTCGTTTTCCAGACGATGTGCCGGTTCGAATCATTGACGTAGGCCGCGAAGCTGCTTCGAATTTGGCAGTGACTCGAATCGAATTGGCCATTGGCCAAACCGAACAAGTTAAAGCCGATTCTGGGGATGTTCATTCGATTGCAACCACGAAAAACACGACGGACCGGATTCCATACCATGCAAATTTGCAAGGTTGCATCAAGCCTGATCAAACATTGTACGTTCATACGACCCTCTTTAATTATGGTCCGATGCAACGTGAAGACGTGCCTCTCGTTGTAACAGCTCGTCAGGCAAGCAAGACCGCAAGGGTCAAGACCACAATCAATGCATTACCTGAACAGGCGACTGAATCCTGGGTCGAACTTGGAAAATTGGGCACTGGCGAATGGGAGATTTCTGTAGAAGCGGATTGCGATGACGATCTTAGCGGCGACAATCGACGTATTCACGCCGTCGCTGTGGATGAGCCACCTCGCATTTTGTTAATCGGAGAGCAAAATCAAGAGAGTGATATGTTATCCAGTAGTTTTTTTGTCAGCAAAGCACTGCGAGAAGGATTAGAACGAGATCAGCCTCGATTCTTGCTTCAATTGATGACAAATGCGGATGCTGCCACAGCGTTGATGAACCCGAGCAATTGGAAGGCTGTTGTTTTAACGGATGCTGTTAATTCGAATCGAAATTTGATTTCTTCGTTGGAACAATATGTTCGCAAGGGAGGAAATGTGCTTGCATTCACGGGGCAACTTGGTGGCGAAAGTGGTGCCGCCATTTGGAATAATTCCCCTATTGCACCAGGTCGCTTTGTAGGTTTGCGCAATGCAGGCGTTGTACCCTTCCATCTAACGCCAACGGAAATCGGGCACTCCATTCTTCAACCTTTTGACGATCCGCAGACAGGCGACCTGCAAAGATTGTCGTTTCGCAAAGCCATTTCGATACAATTGAGTGACACTGCCAAGCAGCTTGCTTCATTCGACCACGACTTGCCAGGAATCGTTGAGCGGTTTTTTGAAAAAGGGCGTATCGTTTGGTTTTTGTCTGACGCTGGCGATGCGTGGAGCAACTGGACGAGTAGCCCTCTCTACTTGCCACTGGTGCATCAAATGGTTAGTGACTTGGTGGGCCTTACAGGCGAGGGAAAAATTCGATTTCGAGCTGTTGGCGATCCACGTGTAATGGCCGTCGAGGCAAAGCAGGAATCGAAAGAGGAGGTTCTTGCAAAAGTAAAGTTTAATGGAACGACAGCGGGTCCCGAATCTGAGGCCTCTGCTCGTCGATTGGTTGAATCCGCTTTCGCTGAAGTTGGGTTTATTCGAGAAGACAACTCGATTTATGTCGTAAATACACCCGAGAGTGAATCCGATACATCTCGAATGACCGATGCAGATCTGCGGAACGCATTCGCCTTGTTGGAACCAGATAAGCCTGTCGATTTAACTCAAGGTAAAGAAGTGCGATCGATCAAGAAGCAAGAAATGTGGCCTTGGTTGGCCGCGTTTATGTTTGTGCTATTGGTGTTTGAATTCGGATTGTCGAATCGCACACCGCCGTAGTTGTGTCAGCCGGAACGCGCTAGCGTCCGGTTAACCAAACCGTGGGCTAGCGCCCTTCGGCTAATCAGCCGGAACGCGCTGGCGTCCGGTTAAGCCCGACCTATGATCGAAGCCGTTAATTTAGAACTTGAGGTAAATAAATTCATGAGTTCAATACAAACACAAGAGAATGAGTTCACACGCGAAGTGGTAAGTCGCTTGACGAGCCTGCGATTTCGGTGGCTAGGTGTAAACCTTCTAACCGCTCTGGTTTCGGTCTTCGCACTTCTCGGAATCGTCTGGTTCATTGTTGCACTGATCGACTACCATTTTGAACTGGCGCATGGCGTCAGGCAATATCTTGCGCTGATCAGCGGGCTAGTTGCTGTGATTGGGGCATCTGCCCTAATCGGAATAGTGGCCCGAAAAGGCAAACTGAAGGATCTTATTCGCCTGCTGGAGTCGCGATTTTCCGATTTTGGACAGCGACTACGAACGGTGCTGGACATTCATGCTGGTCGATTCAATGCTCCGATTCCAATGCAGCGCGTTCTTGGAAATCAGACGCTGGCCCGCTGGGAGACTAGCGCACCCAATCGTATGATTGCATACAACAAAATGTGGCCACGATTGGCGTTGGCAATGACTGTATTTGGATTCCTGTTTTTGTCTCTGGGGATGGGAAACCAGTGGAGTACAGCCCTTCGGCGCTCGCTCGGTGCGGATATCCCATTCACAGTTCTGACGGTTGAGCCAGGCAATATAGAGGTGCTCGAAGGGACGGATGTATCTCTTGGGCTGAAACTTGAGGGGCGACTTGGTCGCAAGGTTGCTGGGAAGTGGCGTAGAGTTGGTGGGCAAGTTAACGCTGAAGCGAAAACCAATTGGATCGAAAATGCATTGGATTCAATCGAGCAAAGTAATGGTGAAAACATAGCGAAATACACGTTGACGCTTGGGAAATTAAAGGAGTCAGTAGAATATCGATTTGAGACCAGCATCGGCATGAGTGAACTGTTTCGGATCAAGGTTCGACCTTTAGTTCAAGTCGCCGAAGTAAAGACAACTGTAGTACCACCCGCCTACACGAAAGCTTCGACCCGCGTGTTCAATGAAAACGAAGTAACAGCCTTGTCGGGTTCCGAAGTTACGGTGCGGTGGGTTATGACGCAGCCCCTTTCGCAGTTCGCGGTCAAGATTGATGACCGAAACTCTCCGCGAAATTCGGTCGATGCGAACCCCACAGACGACCCTCGGATTTGGGAGCTCGTATTCCCGAGTGACAGAACACTCAACTGGCAGACGCAAGGGGTTGGGATAGATGGAACGCCACTTGAAATTGCCAAAGGGAAGCTTCGAATTCGTGAGGACGCGGCGCCGCATATCAGTTGGAAGAGGGGGGCCGAGAGCTATGAGGTGCACACACTTGCAGAGGTGCCACTTCAAATTTCAGTTTCCGATGACTTTGCAGTTGCATCGGCTCAAATCATTTTGCAGTTTGCTGACGGCGACGAGCGCATTCTAGCAGAGCTTACGCCAGACCAACTTTCCGATTCGTCAAGGGTTGATTTTGCATCAATCCTTCCTTTGGAAACGCTTGGCCTGACTCAGCGGGATTACTTGGGATTCTATGCTGTGGCCAGAGACAATTGCGAACCAAATCCGCAGACGACATCAACAGATGTACGGTTCATCGATATTCGACCGTTAAGACAAAAGTATCGTGAAGCGATGCCTGGTGAAGGTGAAGGTGGACGTACGTTTGATTCGTTGGGTGAACTGATGAGGCGGCAGCGACTCTTGATTAACCAAACGCGCCGATTGACAAAACTGCCTGCAGGGGCGTTGGTCGATCAAATACAGAATATCGATAAATTGGTTCAGTCCCAAAGCGAGCTTGCTGGAAGTGTAGTTTTCCTAGCGGAGCAATTAATTCAGCGTGGAAATGACGATGTCGAGTCTTTGCGATTGGCCGAGGCGGCCATGTTGCAAGCAGCAGATTCGCTGGCTGCAGGTACGTTCGAAACGGCGTTGCTCCAAGAACAAGATGCGTTGCGATGGCTAGTTGAAACGAGAAATCTTCTTGAGCTGATTTTGCTCAAGAATCCTCAGATGCGTCGTCAGATCAATGCAGCGCTAAGCAACCTGAATGCTCGGTTGCGACGAATGCGTCCACTCACTGCGCTGGACATCGCAGCCAAATTGGATCAAGTAGCAATTGAACAGAAAAAACTCTCCAGCGAAGTCATTTCGCAAGATAAAGAAGCCGAAGAAACTGTGGAAGAGCTCCTCGACCGACAATCGCATATTGTCCAATCGGTTAGCGATATTTCCGATCAGGTGGCGAAGCAAACTTGGCCATCGAAATTGATTCCTGTACGGATGGACGAATTGGTAAAGGCGATTGGTTTAGCTGAAAAACTGTTAAAGGATCAAAACCCGGATGAATTTCAACCTCAAGCTGAATCGGTAAGCGACCAGGCGCGGGAACTTGCCGCTCACATTCGAGCTTTGAACCCGCAGGATCCACTCGAGAGTCTTGCGGCACTGGCGGCCTTGTCACAACGCGCCTCGAAGATGGAGTCTGAGTGTGTCGCGTGCGCTGCTTTGGGGGCAACTGGGGCATCAAGTTCTTCCAACAAAAGCGTCAACGGCGATTTGGGGCGGATGGCGAAGCGAATCACAGCTAGGGCAGAAACGATCGAGGATATCTTGGAAAACCTGAAGGCGTCTGGAAACAAAGAGGCAACGGAGGCCGTGGGTCAGCTCGAATCATGGATCAAGCAAACAGAGTTTCTAAGGACGCTTGCGGAGTCTAAAGAAGCTGCAGCAATGATTGACGCCGGTTCCCAAGATCCAAGTGTAAGTAATGAAAAGCAAGGAGTGGATGATCACAATTCGGAGAAACGTCGAGAAGAAGCGAACCAAAGGTCTAATGAATACTCGGCTGCCGCCGAGTTCATGAACGATCTTTACAAGCGGCTTGCGTCGCCACGATTGGAACAGCTAAGAAAACTTGAGGCAAAGGCTCGCCAACTTCAAGAGGCCATGAAAGTATTGGAGTCCGCTTCTGCTCTGACAGATTCTGAAGTCAAGGCCGAAATGAGGGAGTTGCAGGAACAACTGCAGCGAGCAGGTTTGGAGAAAATTGAGGAGCTATTAGGAGAACAAATAGCCCAGGGAAATGGAACCATGAACTACCGCGGTTTGGGCGTTGTTTCTTCTGGCATCGGTGGCGTGGTTCATGCGCTTCGGCTGGAAATACAAGCCATCATTTTGGAGAAGATTAGTGCTGACCGAAATATTCCTGTCCCACCCAATTATGTCGAAGCTGTAAATCGGTACTTTGAGTCGATCGCCAGTCCGATCGAGGAAGGTGCACTACAGCAATGACGCAAACTTGGGTCCGCTGGTTTCCGGCTTATTCGATGACATGTCTATTTGGCATATTGGTATTATCGATCGCCATTGCGGTTTGCGTTCGGCTAATTTGGGGTCGAGGCAACATTGGACGGAGTTGGACTATCTGGTTGATGCGAGCTACATCGCTCTCAATCGTGATCGCTATTTTGCTTGGCCCAACCTGGGTTGAGCAATCTGCGTCTGTTTTGCGACGACCTAAGATGGTTTTCCTTTTCGATGGTTCTTCCAGCATGAAGCTGGGTACAGTTACGTCACGGTGGCAGGATGCTTTGGATTTTGTGGAAAAAGGAATAGAGGGCACTAGCGAGGAAGCAAGTTCGGACTGCCAGTCATACCGCTTCGGCCATCGATTGGGGCCACTCTCACCAACGTCTAAATCCCCAACCGGCAGTGCGGCTGCCGGCGGTTCGGTTAAGGGTTCGAAGACGCGCTTGACTCCGATCAGTTCCAAAGGCTCTCAATACATTGCCGAGTCGATTCCGGCTCCTGATGCAACGGACACGCGTTTGGCAGATGCATTGAGAGAACTGTCAAGTCGCGTCGACCCACGCGATACTGCAGGTTTGGTTTTGTTGTCGGACGGTCGTGTGCGTGGTTCAGAATCGGTCGAGCAACTCGCTGCGTTATTGGGGAAACGAAATATTCCAATCCACGTTGTTCCCGTTGGCAATTCATCTGGAACCGGTGACGTAGCGATTGTTTCGATGGTGACGCAATCGAATGTTCGAAAGTATACTGAGAACGAGATCCAAGTTTTTCTTCGCAGTTTCGGAATGTCTGGAAAAAACACGACAGTTCGAATCGTTGATGCGGACAGTCCGCCCGAAAACGCACCGACGCTCGCAAGCGTTCCAATTGTTCTAACTGGAAATGCCCAATCGGTGTCATTGCTTTACAATATCGCCGATCAACCTCGAAACTTTCGAATTGTCGTCGACCCGATTGATGGCGAACTAACGAGTCGCAACAATGATATCATCGTTAAAATTGGAATCAATCGTACCCGTGTCCGTGTTCTTTACATTGAAGGAAGTTCGACCAACCGCGGCACTTTCACGCAATCAATCCAGGATGCATTCGGTATTTCTCGGCCGGTAGCTGATGCAGGCTTTACTGTTGCCGGCGCGCTTCGAGAAGACCCGGACATTGAGTGCGGTTTTTTTGAAAGCCGGGGAGGCATTCAGCCACCAAGGCGAGCCGTAGAAGGGGGAAATTCGGCTACCACCGGCTTCCCCGAATCACGGTCCGAGTTGTTTTCGTATGACTGCGTCATTTTTAGCAATGTGGGGCCCGACATACTGGAACGGGAGCAACAAGAGATGATGGCTCAATGGATCGAAGGACGTGGTTCTGGCATGATCATCACAGGGGCAGACGCAATTGAAGCAGCAAAATGGCGAGACACGCCCCTGTTTAGAACGTTACCGATTCTTGCGGATTCGATAACAAGTGGAACGGAAGAGTCGTTACGACTTATGATCAAGAATAGAGTGCATCCGATTTGGAAATTGATGAATGAAGCGAAAGTGAATGATCGGCTGCTTCAGACTATTCCCGCGTTACGAGTATCAAAACGTGGAATGAAGATTAAACCAGGAGCAGATATACTGGCAACCGACTCGGACTCAGAAGAGCCATTGATCGTCGCTCAACGATTTGGACGAGGACGGGTTTTGTTGGCATCTCCTGCGTTGGGGGGCGGTATTGGCGCACCGCTTCATACCGAGTGGGGAGAACAAGGAAAGAGGTCCGCAGCAAAGCTTTGGCGAAATATGGTTTATTGGGCAACTGAAGGGTCATCGATCGGCCGTCGGCGGGTCACCGTAGAAGCAGACAAGCAATTCTATCGCCCCGGGGATTCGATGACTTTCAAGGCAGTGGCGTATGACGAATCAGCCAGGCGAACCACCAATTACAGATTATGGAGCATGTTCGAACCCCTTTCGATCGAAGATGCCTCGCTTTTTGCTCCCGCCATGTGGCCCGAAGGACTACGCCGGGATAGCGGAGAAATAAGCCCTCGAATCGCCTGGGGCGAAGAAATTCCGTTTCAAAAACAAATTTCCGGTGACTCCTTCGGTTTAGTTTTGAATCTCAATGAAACGGCGGATGGAAGTCAAGGGGGGATGCGAATGGAGCTTACCGCTTATGAAGGTGAAGAATCTGCGGAGGAAAAAGAAGGTGCGGCGAATGCTTTTGGCCACGGAACGCAAGTCGACAGCATGTCGATGGAGATTCATATTTTGAGCGACCCATTTGAACAGCAGAATCCGCTGCCCAATCACGATCTTCTCCACCGCGTTGCAAACGTGTCGGGCGGGAAAATCCTTGCCTCCCCACTAGAACTGTCAGAATTATTACAATCGCGCCCAACCATCGAACTCGAGGCAATGCAATCTCAAGAACCGGCGTGGAGCCGTTGGTGGCTCTGGTGCTTGCTAGGCATAACAATTCTATCAGAATGGATTGTACGACGACTGAGTGGTTTCGCTTAAGTAGAATAGGCATCCAGCCTGTCGACAGGCTGGAAGACTCTTTATACTCCACAACTTTTTGGACCCCGTGAGCTCGCTCACGGGTGAACGAGTTTTGAAATTAGATCGCTTGTGGGGTAAAAAGAGGCTGGAAGCCTCTTCCACGTTTGTTTTCATTCCCTTTACAATTTAGAAACGGCGAAGTACTAGAAAAAATGGTTACACGCGACGCAACAACGGCTGAATTAGCAATTTTAGAAGAACTTTGGTTGTGCGAGAAATCGACTGTCAAAGACTTAGCGCAAAAACTCTATGGAGCATCGACGGCCTCGGATATCGCAACGGTTCAAAAATTGCTTGGCCGTTTGGAAGCCAAGCAATGTGTAGGACGCGACCGCGAACAGTGGCCTCAGCTGTTCTTCGCGACAATCGCAAGAGAGGAGTTGATAGGCGAAAGGCTACAAGCAACGGCTGACGAATTGTGCGAAGGAGCCATGGGGACGTTGCTGACGCATCTCGTCCAATCCCAGCAACTGAACTCACGCGAACGTCAGCGTTTGCGTAAGCTGCTCGATGATCTTGACGACAAGAAGAAATAAATATGGCGGTAGCTACTTCGCTTTGGTTGATCTGGCTCGGGCATGCGATTCTCAGCAATGTGATCGTTGCTTCGTTGCTTTCAATCATAGCGACTGTGGTTGGATGGCGACTGCGAAGCCCGGCCCTGGCTCATGGACTCTGGGTGCTTGTGCTGGTCAAACTAATCACACCTCCGATTGTGCATGTTCCAGTTTTGATGCCCGATTGGCTGTCGATTGCCCAGATAAGTGTGAATACCGGTCCGGCAATTAAGACTTCGATTAGAACCGATGCGACCAACACTGCTCGTTTTCTTTTCACAGGCTGGAAGCCTATGCTACGTTTCGATAGTTTGATCGAAGGTGGGGAGGTGACCAACACTGCTGGGTTAGGTTTGGATGCTGGTATTCAACAAAACCCTGAGGCATTTCGTTTTGCTCTCTTGGCGGGATGGCTCAGCGCAATCCTTATGGTACTTTTGATCGCTGGCCTTGTTATCGCAGCAATACTGATGTGTCGTTCACTGATCAGAACCATTCGATTTTCTCAGCTGCTTGAAGCGAAGGGGATAGCAAACAAAGAGGCCTCGGAACTGGGCCGACAGATGGCAATTGCATCGAACGTTGAAACCTGTCCTCGTATCCGTTTAGTATTTGCAAATCTATCGCCAATGCTGTTTGGCTTCAGCCGTTGGGCAACGATTGTGATTCCCGATGGGCTTTGGAATGAATTAAACACCTTGCAAAAGCGAGCAATGTTGGCGCATGAGCTATCGCACTATCGGCGGTGTGATCATTGGGTACGCGGTCTTGAGCTGATAACTGGAAGTCTATTCTTTTGGCTTCCCTTGGTGCGAATCGCAAGAGTTCAAATTGAACGAATGGAAGAGACATGCTGCGACTTGAATGCAGTTCAAGCTTTAGAGAATGATCGGCGATTGTACGCTGAATCGCTTTTACTCGTTGTTGATTACATCAGTCAACGTGGCGGTCGAATGCCTGCGTTCGCTAGTTGCATGAGACCGACGATTACTCTCGAGGAGCGATTGCGTTCCATTATGAATGAAAAAGCTACTGGTCGAATGAGCGACCGACATCGATCGTTTCTGAGCATTTTTGGTTTCTTAGTCCTGCTAATTCATCCCTTGGCTTCGGCCTCACCGAGTTCCGGTAGAGTAATGTATTCAATGATGGAAACAAACCGATCAACCGGAATAATGAGCCCAGACCAACTTGTTAAAAAGGAGAACAAGCACGACATTGAATCACGAAAAGATTTGGAAAAACCATGGTTTAGTCCGCTTCCAGAAATTCCTCGCGGATGGTGGAACGACAAGAAATATGACAACGCAACTAGGAGTTTGAGGTCGTCCTATTCGTCATCGCATGCCAACGAATTATTGTTCAACCCAGGAATTTCTATAGATGTTATTTCCAAAGACGGTTCAGCGCATCGACTGTCCGAGCGTGCACCCACAGCAATCATCGCGTTGCACAACGCATCTCGTTTGATTATTGGTAACAGCCACGGAGACATTCGAATGTGGGATGTTGATTCGCAACAAAGCGTATCGTGGATTGGTCGTCACGAAGTTTCAATAACGACACTTTGCTACCATCCAAGGTTTGGACTCCTATCTGGAGATGCGAATGGTTTGGTGCTGCAATGGGAAATTCAATCTGGTGCCATTCAAAATAGTTGGTCGGGCTATCGTCCTATCCAGTCAATTCGGTGCGATGCAGTGGGCGAACAAGTTGCGATTGTGTTTGGGGAATGGAAGAATCACTTAGAGCATTCCCGTTTGGTCTTCATGAGTCCATCGAAATGGGCTGTGACCAGCACGATGGATGTGCCTATTGCATTGGCTACGATTTTCGAGCAAGCAGATAGTTGGCACGCCGTTGATTGGAAAGGCTACGTATATCAATCCCCATTCCAACATCCGTCGGGACACCTCCCGAAAGCCGACGTCTCTGCCATCGCGTTTTCACAAGACGTAGAGATCCCTTCCTTGCAACGTATTCCCATAGAGACATTGCCGCTTCCTTTCAACGTCGACGCCCCTGAATTATGAAAAAACGACACTTCTCGCTGATCGCCAGTATCTCGTTCCCTGGCTCCGCCTGGGAACGCACTGAATTGCAGGCTCTGCCTGCCGAACGGTCGACAGACTTAGATGCGGCGCTCGCAAGACGCGAGGCAGAGCCTCGAAAGCCATGCATTCCCAGGCAGAGCCTGGGAACGAGCGTTTTTCGTACCGGGGATCAGCGAGGAGTGTCGAAAAAACGTTGGTTTCGTATTTCCTGTTTCCGTTTTTCCTCCGTCTGTGTGCTGCTCGCACCTATTTCGTTTTTGTTGCATTTGACCCCCGCTATCGCAGATGACAATGTGTCGAAACCGTCCGAATCAAAACCGTCAATTCTTGAAACCTTGCCAAAAATGGATCCGAGTCGCTGGATGGTAGTGCTCTGTTCGCTGGGTGGCGACGAGGAACATGAACAGCGACTAACTGAAGCTGTCAAGCAGGTCTATTCGTCCGCGGGGCCAGTCTTCAGCGTTCAACCGGAGCACATCCGTGTCTTGCTCAGCAGCAAGGAAATGGCGAAAACAATTCCTGATTCGAAGCCCTGCAATCGAACGTCTATGGCTGAGTTGGCAGCTGTTCTAGCGTCGGCATCGGACAGCCAATCGCAGTATCTTTTCTTTGTGCTTGGGCACTCGCATTTGGAAGGTCGCAACTGTCAGTTCAATATTGACGGGCCCGATATCGATCAGCTCGACTATGCAAAGCTTTTCAGTAGCCTGCCCGGAAAGGAGCAAATTCATTGGATTGGATTGCCGGCAAGTGGGTATTGGATCAAACCACTGTCAGGCGCGAATCGAATGATCATTTCCGCTACGGAACCGGCAATGGAAATTACGGCAACTGAGATGCCCTATGCGTTGGGGGCAATCCTTGCCGGCACTGCAGAGCACTCGAGCCTCTCGGATATTGATGGTGATGGCGTGTTGACACTGATGGACTTGTATCTCTCGGTAAACATCGAGGTACATCAGAGTTTCGTAACACAAGACTATGTGCCTACTGAGCATGCCCAAATGGATGACAACGCTGATGGACGAGGATCGGAGTTGCAAGAACCGTTCTTGCCCAGGAAAGAGGGGGATCGGCCAGCTCGCAGATTCACAAGGAAGTTTCTTGACGGCGACCGAGCTCGCAAATTTCTATTGCGGTCTATTCCCGCCAAGTACTAAGGCGATGGGCAGCTTGAAATCTACCTGTTAATTGGGTGGCACGCTCTGAGGCGCGAAGGGTGGCACGCTCTGAGATACCTAGGGCGTGTGAAGTGTCAATTGCGTTGGACCTCAAATCGACGCCCATCGCTATCGCTCTGAGAGTCTATGATTTTTGTAGTCCATTGCAATGGAGTTTCATAAAACGATGTGAAGATTTTGCTTGCATCTTCCGACAAGAAATCAGATCGACTTGTCCGCGGGAACTTGAGATAGAGTGCGCAGCATGCGTTTGCTAGCGTTTACTTTGAGCGTGCGTGGAAGGATGGCAATTGCATTGATTCGACTTTCACCTAGGCGAGCATCCGTTTTGTTTTTAAGGGTGGGGCAAGGCTCCCACCGAGTCATAGCGAAGCTCGGCAGTAGCCTTGCTCTCTCTCGCTAGCGCTTCGCGTGCTTATCTTGCTTTGGTGCAGCGATCAAGTTCTGAACGCACAATTCGAAGGCGGAATCGTACAATCAACTTGGGTTGACTCCCAACAAAAAGTTGACGCTTACGGACAGCCCTTCTCAAACGTTTATCGATCCGTCCTAACCCAAGACGAGATACCTTCGGTAAGCGAGTTGGAGCAGCTCAAAAGGCGCATCGATGAACTCGAGAAAACTCTTGGTCCCAATCTGAAAGATAGCAAAACGTCGGCGGTGCCAATCGCGTCCATTGAGAAAATAGGAGCAGAAAAAAAAGCAGGAGAAAAGAAGAATTCGGAATGGACAGTCAAACTCGGCGGACATGTCCAGTTAGACTACATCAATTGGGCTCAAGCGGACCAGGCCATTCCAAACACACAAGATTACTTCGAGTTTCGGAGGCTGCGATTGGTTGCCGATGGAACAGGTTACGGCGTCTATGACTTCCGATTGCAAATGACACTTGAGCCAGAGACTGTTGGTGAAAGTATTCCAGGCACGGTTACTTCACCCGAGGTCAAGGATGCTTACTTTTCCTTGAACGAAATACCAATGTTTGGAAGGATGAGAATCGGCAACTTCTTTGTTCCCTTTAGCTTGGAACAAGTAACCAATGACACGAATAACACTTTCCTTGAGCGTTCAATTCCAACGCAGGGTGTCTTCACTCCTGACATGGAAGTGGGATTCGCTTTCTACAATTGCAACGATGCAAAAAGCCTCACTTGGTCCAGCGGTTTTTTCTTAGATAGCATCAGTGAAGCAACCAAGGAGCGGATTGACGACAACCAAGGCTGTCGGGTCAGCGGCCGATTGACTTGGTTGCCCTATTACGATGAGCCGAGCAATGGCCGGTATCTTATTCATACAAGGCTCGGTGTTTTGTACACGCATGATCAGGACAAACGAGTACGCTTTCGAGCAAGGCCTCAGATTCACGAAGGAACGCGTATAATCGATAGCGGGGTGTTGCTCGCCAGTGATTACACTATCGGCAACATCGAATCGGCAATCATTTGGGGGCGACTGACAGTTCAAAGCGAAGCGTTCCTGTCGACCGTTAATGGACTGGACGGTTCATCCAATCAATTGAGTGGCGCCTACGTGCATACCAGCTTCTTTTTGACTGGCGAGAACAGGGTCTTCGAGCGATTTGGTCAGCATGGGGCTCAGTTCGTGCGCAACGTCCCTAAAACGAATTTTTCATTGGCGCCTGGTGGAGTTGGCTGGGGTGCCTGGGAAGCGAAAGCGAGATGGTCGAATCTTGATCTAACCAATCTCAACGCCGGGCAGTACAACGATTTTACGATTGGCGTCAATTGGTATTGGAGTGACCGTGTTCGCATGATGTTTGATTGGATTCATCCGATCACTAGTCAAACAGCTGTCTTCGGTGCAACGAACTCGGACATTCTTGCAAGTCGTTTTGATTTCAATTGGTAGAGCCGTAGCCAAAGAGCCTGTAGAAGACTTCGAATGGAATTCTTCCATTTTTCTGTCGTCAAATATTTCTGTCGTTACCGGCTGCGACAATCTAGCCTCGGCGCAACACGAGTTTTACATAAGCCCCATCGCCCTTTACAGATTCGAATTGAAGTGACCCGCTCATTTGTTCCGCTAAGCGTTTGCAAAGGCTCAATCCTAGTCCAACGCCCGGGGCGGAATTGGCAGCCTCCTCGACTGTCTTGTGGAACGGTCGAAACCACATACGCTGTACTGGAAATCCTGGGCCAAAATCTCGTATGCCGATCGATATGTTGCAAGTAGTCTCTCCGACCAGCAATTGGATTTTGCGACAATTGGAATTAGCGGCATATTTGCAAGCGTTGTCCACTAGATTCAACATGATTTGCTCTACGACGCTCGGACTGGCAAGGAATCGTAAACTTAGGTTGGGCGTCTCCGGAACTTCTAATTCCATTTGCGCTATAGCCGCTCGTTTCTTAAGATAAGGTAACGTTTGACTCAGCAGAGATTCTACCGAAATTAGCTGAAGCGGTTGTGGCGTTCTTCCCCTTTCTAGCTTTGCATATGCCAGAACGTTTTCGACGAGATGTTCCAATCTCAGTGCCTCATGACGGAGTGTATCGATGTATTGCTTCTGGGCGATTGGGTCGGGCACCATTCCCTGACTGAGCATTTCGGTGTACATCAAAAAGGTCGTTAATGGGGTTCGAAGTTCATGGGTGACTGAAGCGACGAACGCCGCCCGGCGCTCAGCCAACCGAATGCTGCCAAGAATAAGCCCTGCTGACGCCGTAAGTGCACTCAGTACGCCGATCCAAGTCATTCCTAACAGCCACCCTGTCTGCGAGGAGATGGCGGCCAGTTGCGTGCTAAGATTTCTCGATTTCAATCTTGCAGGTATCGAAGCTAACATATTTGCTCCATCCTCAATCGTTACGTTTTCGCATAATTCAAGGCTTGCGTCTGGCAACAGATCGGCGACCAATTGCTGCACCTTCGTTTGTAACGCAGGCCAGTCTAGCCAACACCCTTGCGCAAATTCGATTCCGCCGGAAATGACTTTTCGGACAAGTAGCAATTCGCCATGGTGCGTTACAGGGATCAAGGATACAGACGAAACGTCTTCTATTCCGAACTCGATTTGTGGGATGTTTTGTGCAATTGCATTATTTGTGAAAACGTTACCACGGCGCTGCTCAAACTCCAACTGGGACCGATTTGCCGCGTTATTGCTAGACAATGACTGAGTTGGTGCAGACTGCGATGGGTTAGACAGAGTTGAAATCGACGATTCAACAGTAGCGTTCTTCGATAAAATCCCAAACAGACTGTCCTTAGAAACCTTCGAAGAAAACTCTTGAATCAATTGATCTCTTTGAGCTGTTTGCGAAAGCTTCGATGTTGAGAGACTACCGTCCGGTGCAAACTGAAAGCAGAGCTTTACGTAGGGTGAAGTCGATGGGACGGAGTTTGGCCGAAGTGACTCTTGAGCTAGAATCGGAGAAAGGGTGGAGTCGATTCTCCAAAGCGCCAGCCGGAGGTTCTCTTCGAGTTCCGCACCTTGCTTGGCATTGGCTTCGGAGCGTTCCAATCGAATCACAAGAATTGTCATCCAAATCAAGCCAATAAGAACCACTGTCGTTGCAACGCAAAAGGCGATGCCGATGCGCCAAGGATAGGCAATCTGTCGTATCCACTGGAGGCCTTCAATCATCTTTATGTCTGGCCTCTGTTTCGATTCGGAACATATAGCCTTTCCCTCGGACGGTTAACAGAATCTGCGGGTCATTGCCGTTGTCATTTAGTTTTTCACGAAGTCGAGTCACGTGCATGTCAATTGTTCGTGTTGAAATGCCCTGAGGCGTCAATCTCCAAACGCTTGATAGGATCTCTTCGCGACTGATTGCTCTGCCGCGGTTCGATGCTAGATATTGCAGCAATTCTATTTCACGCTCTGAGAGAGACTCGCGTTTTTCGTTGTCGAATCGTATTTCACGTCTCAGGAAATCCACCACACCGCCAGGGATGAGTACGGTATTCGTTGCCGTTGGCCGCTGCGGTGATCGCCGCAATACAGCTTCGACTCGGGCTAACAATTCTCGCACGCTAAACGGTTTTACCACGTAGTCGTCAGCGCCACCTTGGAGCCCTTGAACGCGATCCGTTTCATCGCCGCGCGCGGTTAAGACAATAATCGGCAAGGTGGGGCGTTCGCGCCGAACTCGTTTTAGAATGGAAAGTCCATCTCCGTCGGGCAGTACCCAGTCCAAAAGCAGCAGATCTATCTCGCTAGTCAGCGCCAATTCGAGCCCTGTAGAAGCGAGGCCAGACTCGATTGGGAAATAGCCAGCGAACTGCAACGAGTCGACAATCCCACGACGAATCGCGGAATCGTCTTCAATCGTTAAGATGCATTGTTTCATAGACGAACTTGTCAGTTTGACGGTACGTATCTATTGTACTCGTATTCTAGAATCGTTTCTTCACCTGGCTGGAGCTTGACTTGCCAGCTGACGGTTGATGAAAGTTCGACCAAGCGGAGGTTATCAGAGTTCATTTGCACCGTCGCTTTCGGCGTCGACTTGGTTGGTTTGCCGCGTATGGGTGCAGCAACTTCAAGTACTGTGAGTTGTTTTGCAAAGCTCTTGAGCTTGATCGTACCGCGTAAGGTAACAAGATCAAGATAGTGATTGGAGCTTGGCTCATGGGCCTTCAGCTTTCTGCCTATTTCTTCTTCACTGATGGAATTGGCAACATTGATGGCGCTGGTGACTTCGAATGCTCCCATTCCGCCAATCGGAGTGTACTTTAATAGGTCCTCGCTCAGTGGGTTGTCACCGGAGATTGCCAAACATGGGCCGGTCGTCCACGGAGTTTGGGTATCGTTGCGAAGGACTAAATCATGTTGAACCGGACTTGGTAAATTCCATCGGTATTGGTGGGTGTATCGAATCTTATGCGAAAACAATGTGACACTCGCTCGCTCGCCTTGCCGAACGGTCAAGTCGCGTTTAGTGTAAACGGTAAAGTCACCAGATGCGGAGTTGCCCATTGATGGGAGGTTGTTTAGAAGCTCGCTCAAGTCACTTCGATTGCTCCCTTCAGAGGGCGTCTGTCCGAACTGGTTTGAGGAAAAAGCATTGTTTGCGAAAGCCGCCCGATTCATGACTTGGGTCATGACTTGCGCAGGGACTCCGCCGACAGCAAGGCTGGAACCGATTGCTCGGATAGCCCGACCGACAGCCAATGGTGAAAGCAACTCATTGTGAATGAAGTGGGGAACGCCGACGACAAAATTGACATCGCAGTGCACCAAGTCCTCCGCTTCGTTAATCAAAGTTCCACGCAGCGTTAGTTCTGCGTTCTCCTCATCTAGAATCCTCAGCGTGTATTCCGGTATCCATGAAATGCCCCTTCGCAAGTAGGCTATTCCAAGATTTGCCTTTTTCAAAGATTTTTCTTTGTCATCCACAACGTGAATGCGAAGAGGCAGGTTTTGAAGGCGCAGACTTTTGATACCATTGACTGGAACAGCGTGACTATGCGCTGGCTCTTCAATGACCGCGAACTCCTGGCTGAGTGACACCAGTTTTCCCGTGGCGGTGCGGACTTCGTTTGTGTGCCGGTACTTCAATTCAATGAGCATCCCCTTGAGCTTTGATAAACGATCTAGTATTGCTTCCATTGTGTCTGCGGCATCGATTCCATCAAATTGAATCGTCTCCCCCGGACCTGCTCCGACAATGTCGACCGTCTCATTGGTTGATGTAGAATAAATTGCAAGCGTTCCAAAGGCAGCGGGTGGCAACTCTTCCGCATAGCACCATCCGTCGCTGAGCGTTGCTTGAGCATGGCGAGTAAAGAATCCCATGCCATTTTTGAACACAGCCACGGATTTCGTCTTTGGTTTCAGCACATTTGGATTGTCGGCTTCGAGGGAAGACTTTGAAACCGAGCTCGACGCGATTTCCGTTTGAGCAAAACCAAGCTCGGCTATCAAGCTCGACCAGACAATGACCGCCGCAGTTACAATCCCTTTGCGGAATCTGCCGATTGAAAACAAGCGTGACGATAAACTCACCATTCGTAACAACGATCTCATGACGATCACCAACCCTTTTTTAGAACCTCGATATGCAAAACCTACGCGGCATAAGCACCCTTGCACAAGTTTTCGCACACAACTTGTTTAACCGCGTGCCCATCGGGCCGCGTTTTCATCGCGAAAGCGCGGGGCGATGCCCACGCGGTTAAACGAAGAAACTTATGCATGGGTGCTTATCTATAAATACTCGAAAAAAGGTGCAGAGTTTGTAACAGATTTGTAACTAGTTCTACTGTACGACATTGGTTTTCGCGACCGGAATTAGCGGGAGAGCGAGGCTCCTGCCGAGCCTATTGAGCCTGAGGTGGATGCAATTCCACCGCATGACGAAGTCGATCCATCCGTTTCTTTGCGAAGAAATGTTGATCGACAACCGCTCCAACAGCAAAACCCCCCTGTTTCGCCAACGAAAACCGAAAAAAACAGGAAATCGGTCCTTCAAACGAGGTGATTTAAAATTTCAAAAAAACGCTCTTTGGCCAATAAATCGATGACAAAAACAGCAGTCGGAATTGTGCTTTTCGAAGATCGTCGTTCAATTTTACCTAATGGACGTTAGGGATTATGCAACTCGGTTCGCTTGTCGTCCATCGACTTGACATCTGCCTCCATGTCGTAAAACCAAACGTGATCGGTACCGCCTGAGTTGGTCTTGGTAAACAACACGATCGCCGTCGACACTCCCGCATACGGCTTGAACACTCCCCCTGGCATCGAGATAATCCCGTCGTGCTTCTGTTCCTCGACAATCATCTTTCGCAGTGTCTTGTGCGCAGTCGACGTGCTGTCAAAATCAAAGCCATGAAACATGTCGCCATGAAAATGCTTTTTCAGTTTCGCATCCCGCAGCACTTCCGGATGTTTGTGACGCAGGTACTCGCCTGCAGCCACCAAAAATCCAGCCGTACCACAAGCCGGATCGCAGATCACATCCTTGGTGGTCGGCGCAGTCAGTTCGACCATCAACTGAATGATATACCGAGGCGTACGGAACTGGCCGTTCTGCCCCGCTGTTGCGATCTTGCCCAGCATGTATTCATACAGGTCCCCTTTGGTATCGCGATCCTCCATCGGCACCTGATCGATCATGTCGACCACTTTGGCCAACAGTGACGGAGTCGGAATCGTGAACCGAGCATCTTTCATGTGGTGGGTATACGTCGAACCATCCCCACCGATATTTCGCAAAAACGGAAAGACATGTTCGCCAAGTACCTCAAACATTTCAAACAACAACCCAAACAAAATGACTCCAAACTACTCGCCCGAAGTCGCGGGTCTGCTACAATTTGATGGAAGCCAATAATCCGCAACATTCAATGGGAGTGATGTCATGGCGCTGAATCAAAGTTTGGGCATAATCGCATCTGTCGGCTCGCAACCAGGGGTTGTAAACAATCGAGCTGATGTAGAAAACATCCAAAGATTGCTCAACGAACACGCGGCCAAGGTTGGCTTTTCGCCGCTGACGGTCAACGGTGTGGTTTCGCCACCAATGATTCAAGCCATTCGCACATTTCAGCAGAAGGTCGTCGGGATGTCGACGCCCGACGGTCGTGTGGATCCTAATGGCAAGACCCTCCTCAAACTAAATAACAATACAGGGGCAACAGCTGTAGGCGGTTTCAATCCGCTTGGAAAGAGCTTTAAGGATCGCCTGGATGCTTTCTTGGCGGATGCCAAGTCGACTTATGGCGTATCGATCCCTGCGGGGACGGAGTTTCGCACGGCAGAGGATGCCCAGAAATGGCATGTCGCTCACATGATCTATTACAACAGTTTCGGCAGTCAGAAGCCGGCCAAATCGGAGTTGGTCAACGGGCACTATATCATCGCTTGGTCGCACTTGGAGAACCCCGCAACGGTCTGGCAATACGTTTCCTGGCAAGATTTCCTCCGTGATGCAAATGGGCAGGTTCCGGTTAAACAGGGTAGCGACTGGACAATCGGTAAACATCCCGACAAGGTAAAGACTCGCCAACAGGCGTTGGACATTCTGAAAAGCGCGGGGATCGCCACGGCAGACAACCGCCCCAGCGATCCCCACAGTGCCATGGTTGCTCCCGGCTACCAGGGCTGCGCTGAGCCTTGCAAATGTGGTGGTAATCGGTCCAAGCATATTGCGGGTGCGGCGAGCGATCTAGGAAAGCCTCAACTCGAGCAATTGAAACAAAAACTGCTGCAGGCTGGTGCCGGGTCGCTCGATAACTACTTGAAGAAATTTGGACTGCACCGCCCGATGAGCTCAGAACCATGGCACGTCGAGGCAAGCAGCCCCTGACGCTTCGACCGAGTAACAATGCCGAAACGCAAGCAATGTCAGCCGAACCCTAGATCGGTCACAAAGCGCTAGTAGCGCCTAGCCTGCGTCAATCGGCAATCAATTTACGCGAAGCCAAGTCGTACACTTCACCCGCCTTGACGCTTGTAAATGTCTCGATCTCTTCCGAACCAATGGGACGATCGAAAAAAGCGACTTGGCCAGGTCCAATAATCTCAGCTTTACTCTGTTTTACAACCAAACAAGTACCTTCGTCGATTCCTATTCCAAGCAGTTGAGGATGAGTCTTTTTGAGTAAAGCCATGTCAGGGAACCGATTTCTTTGCGAGAAGTGTTGGTCAATGGCCACTCCTCTCAAAAAGCCTAAGCCTTGTTCGTATCCCTCAGCCATCATTTGTGAATTTCCCATTGGATCGCCTCGCGGCATGTAATCACCTTGGATCGAGGCTCCAGCCGACGATCCACCGATGGCACCGCCGCATTCGAGTACCAAATGCATAAGTCGGTGAGCTTCTGTGTTTTGATAGGAATCCACTAAGTTCCACTGCCTGCCGCCTCCGAACCATACACCAGTGGCTGTCTCAAGCTTCGCAATAAACTTAGCATCGTCCGCTAAGCTTCGGTCTTTGGTATGTAACCATTCTACCTGTCCGGCTCCCGCATTTCGAAGCGCGCCAACCATGCTTGGTTCCTGTAAAATGTTCTTTGATTCCTCACAGGGAATGTAAACAATCTTTGCATTTTCGCCACCTGCAAGCTCTACGAAAGACTGAAGTGCCTTTGCCGGAAGACTCCCGCCTCCCGCAATGAAAAGGCTTCCATGGGGTACGTTCGGTGTAATAACTTGTTGCGACGGAAAAGGAACTGCTTGTCGAGACTGGGCCGCGCGTCTCAGCGCAATCAAATCTGCATGCATGCCTGGCTTTAGCATCTCGGTTCGCGCAGGCCGATTGGCTGATGCCGCAATGGTGACCATTACATTCGAATCGCCCATAACTTCTAATCTGCGTCCGCGAACGATGAGTGCCGTTTTCTCATCAATGCCGAAACCGACTCGTGCCGGATGCAATTCCACCGCATGCCGAAGTCGATCCGTCCGTTTCTTTGCGAAGAAATGTTGATCGACGATCGTTCCAGGCAAAAAATCAAATCCCGAGCGCAATTCGTCATATACCAACATGACTTTGGATGCGATTGCCGCACCGGCTGAAGTTCCACCTACCACTCCGCCTCGAGCAAGCAGTCTTGTGATGCCCTCTTCTACTTTGGTACCTGCGTAGATCTCTATTAATCGAGATTGCTTTCCACCACTGAACCAAATACCGCTTGCATTTTCAAGCAATTCTTCAAACCTCAAATTCTCCAATTGATCTCGGGATTCGGCGTGCAAAAACTCCACGCTCTTCGGTTGATGCTCCTGCCAGACTTCCAACTTTTTTGTATTAAGCGGGTCACTTGTGTCAGCGGTTGGAATGACAACGATGCGAGCTTCATTCCCCCCTGAGAACTTTGTGAATCGCTGTCGCATTTCAGAGTCTACGGTCCCCCCACCATGCAAGAATAATGTCCCTTCGAGCGGCGGCAGAGGTTCGGGAGCATGTACATCGTACTGTGCTTGTGTTAATCCAGGCGAGCCAAAAATGAACACGGCAAAAAGCAAACCACGAAGAGCTGTACCGTAGTTCATCGGCTCAATTTGCTTTCAAGAGTTTCTCAAGTACCGCGATGACGGCCGGGTCTGGTTTAACACTTCCAGGTCGACTCCCTTGTGCAATCGTCATGGGCGTCCAATTGTGTTTGTTTTTGTGATTCCAAACGGATGGCGTCGATCCTCGTTGGGCAACCAATTCGGCTACCCTAGGATAGGAACGGTATGCAGCCCCGTGCATCACTGATTCCTCGTTGTTGTCGACCGCGTTTATGTCGAGTCCCAGGGCAAGCAGGAACTCGATTGTTTCAATCACTTCGGATTCAGTTCCAGGTTCCTCTCCGACCGCCACCGTTCCGATTCCAGATGCGGCTAACAGCGACGTGCAATTGTCGGCGTTCACCAAATTCGGATCTGCCCCCAACTCTAGAAGCACCTTAATAAAGGGCAGATCAGCAGTCTTACAGGCAAGCAGAAATGGGGACGCTCCCTTCATGTTCAACTTAGCTTTGCCAGCTGATCCGCGCTCCAGTTGTGTGTTCACATTTGCGCCTGCTCGCACCAGTTTTCTGACGAACTCAAGACTCGTAACGTTACCCGAACCGCGAGGCGACGGATCGCCATCGATTCCATCTCCACTGGCTGGCTTTCGAACCCAGCTCAATGCGTGAAGTGGTGTGAAATCGCTTCGTTGGTCGTTTGGGTCCGCTCCCCTTTCAACCAAATAGAGTGCCAATTCAAAATGTCCGCTTTCGACCGCTAACATCAGAGCCGAAGTTCCCTCCCGAGGCGCTCTCCCTTGGCTCTTTTCATGACTCATAACAGCATTTACGTCAATGCCTGCATCCAGCAGCCGCCGCACAACATCGATTCGCCCCTCACGCGCAGCGAACATCATTGCGTTAAAGCCAGACTTCAATTCTCGCTTGAGATCCGCACCTGCGTTGATCAGTACCTGGACGGCATCGGAGTTTCCCTCTGCCGCAGCCCACATCAAAGCGGTTTGGCCTTTTCGTTCTGTCGCATCGGCCACCGCCCCATGCTTCAACAATATTTCTAACACCTCTGCGGTCCCGTTTCGTGCGGCAGTCATAAGGGGTGTCTCGCCACCCGGCAAAGCACGATTTACGTCGGCCCCCGCACTTGCCAACAATTTTACGCTTGCAGCGTCTCCCTGGAGACAGCCGATTGAAAGCGGCGAGATGTCGTAATTCGTTAAATCGTCTACCTTTGCCCCCGAAGAAAGTAGCTGTTGAACCAATTCAATTCGCTTATGAAAGACAGCCCAGTGCAGTGCGGTCATCCCGTCAGGTTGCGATCGAGCTAGTTGCTCAGGATCAGCTAACAGCTTTTCAGCGGCTGCCCAATTCTGTTTTTCGATTGCATTGGCAAGAGTTGCTTCCGCTCCGAAAGAGCTGGGCGTTAAGGCAAATAGCAGAATCGCAAATAGCAACATAGTGGTGCGTCAACTTTACAACGTCACAGGATCGAACAAGTCCTCTACCCGACCATTGCTATCTGCAAACGTTTCCAGCGGGACACCAATTTTGTTTAGCAAGGTCAAATGCAAATTGGAAAGCGGTGTCGGATTCTCAAATCGAATATGTTTTCCGCCTCGCATTTTACCAGCGGCACCGCCTGCGACTAGAATCGGAAGGTCCGAATGGTCGTGGCGATCCGAGTCACCCATGCCGCTACCATAAAGGAACAAAGAATGGTCCAGAAGTGATCCACCCCCTTCTGGAGTGGCTTTGAGCTTTTTCAAAAACTCAGCGAACAAAGATACATGGAATTGATTTATCTTTGCGATCTTAGCCAGTTTTTCTGGATCTTTGCTGTGATGAGTGATCGGATGATGAGGGTCTGGAACTCCGATCTCCGGATAAGTGCGATTGCTTGCCTCGCGAGCAAGTTGAAAGGTAGTTACTCGCGTGATGTCACCTTGGAATGCTAATAGCTGCAAGTCAAACATCAGTCGAGCATGATCCGCATAAGCGAACGGGACACCAATCGGTCGATCCAAGTCAGGTAATGGGTTGTCCTTTACGGCGGACTCGGCTTGCTGGATACGGCGTTCGACATCCCGAACATTCTCAAGGTAGCCATCGATTTTGTCCCTGTCAGACGGGCCAACGCGCATCTTCAATCGTTTGATTTCTTTTGTCACGGAGTCCAAAAGGCTGGCTTTCTTTTTCAACGCAGCTCGTCGTTGGTCCGGCGTCCCTCCCTCGCCAAACAGACTCTCGAAAACTAGTCGAGGGTGCGCTTCGGCGGGTAGCGGATTGCTCGGCGACGACCAAGACAAATTGTTTTGATACACGCAAGCGTAACCGTTGTCGCACTGCCCAACCATCGCCAATAAATCCATCGATAATTCGAGCGAGGCGAGTGGCGTGCTTTGTCCAATCTGTTTGGCAGCAATTTGGTCAACCGTAGTGCCTAAGTAGTAGTCAGTGCTTTCGGTCAATTTTGCTCGTGCAGCACTGAGGAAAGCGGAATTGGATGTCGCATGCGATCCAGGATACGCGTTTTGAAGATCCATTCCACTGAGTACGCTGACTTGGTCTTTAACGTCCTCTAGGGGCGACAAACTGGACGGCAGTTCGTCAAGCGAATTTCCGCTGGGAGTCCATTCCTTGGGATTACAACCCATTGGTATATAGATGTACCCGATTCTGCGAAGTTGCTCGCTTGCAGCCGGCGTCGCGGCGGTTGCCGTCAAAGCAGGGATCATGGCATCCAGCAACGGCAATGCAACGGCCGCTCCCGTTCCTCGCAATAAAGTCCTACGAGAAAGAGCTTTTCTGAATATGGTCATTCTGAGTCCCTCATCAAGAACGGCTTGCTGAATACAATTCCTTGGACGATCGCGGAAAAACGAAAGTCCCTCTCGGCTGCATAGTCTACTATTTTTCGGACTTCGGGGCCATCGCGGTGTTCAACGCCCCGACCAAGTGCAAACGTTAATAGCTTTTCCGTCATTGTACCAACAAAAACCTTGGGGCGTTTCAAAATACTGTCCTCCAAGGTCGCTACATCATGAACCGGGGAACCGTCGGGCATGATTCCTGCTGTATCGAGAGGCTGGCCGTCGTCAAATCGTCGCCATCTACCCAGTGCATCATAGTTATCGAGTGAAAAACCGACCGGATCCATCAAATTATGACAGCGTGCGCAGGCTGCGTCTGATCGGTGCATCGCGAGACGTTCTCGCAACGATTTTCCAGCCATATCCTGTTTGTCTTTTAACGCAGGAACGTTCGGTGGTGGTGGGGGCGGAGGCGTTCCGATCACATTCTCCAAAATCCAATTGCCGCGAATCGTTGGAGAAGTGCGGGTTGCATAAGAAGTAACAGTTAGAATGCTGCCGTGCCGAAGGATTCCGCCCCGCTCGCTTGTCGAGGGCAAAGCTACTTTTCTAAAATGACTTCCTGAAACGTTTGGAATGCCGTAATGTTTGGCGAGTCGCTGATTCAGAAACGTGAAGCTAGAGCGAATCAAGCTTAATGCACTGCTATCGTTTGCAATTACGTCTTCGACCAGCAACTCTGTTTCTCGTCGAAAAGCGTGACGCAAATTATCATCGAAATCTGGATAGAGCCTAAGATCTGGAGTGATCGACTCAAGATTGCGAAGATAAAGCCATTGAGAAGCGAAATTGGTGACCAACGAGCCGGACCGTTTGTCCTTGAGCATGCGTTCGACTTCAGTTGTCAGCACCTCAGGTTGATGTAACTTGCGAGCCTCAGCGAGAGCCAGGAGACGCTCATCTGGAATACTACTCCACAAGAAGAAGGATAGTCGCGAGGCCAGTTCAAGGTCACTAATCGCGTGGACGGAATCGCCCTTAGTTTTACTGACCGGTTCCTCGATTCGAAACAAGAAGTTTGGATTCACAAGTAACGATGTCAACGCGGACTCAAGGCCTGCATCGAATCCTCCATCCCGAAACGATTCTTCAAAGAACCAGATCGGCGACTCAAGATCTTCGGCAGTAATAGGCCGTCGAAATGCCAATCTCGCTAATCGAGATAGAATGCGTCTCGCGGTGTTTGTGGGCTCAACTGAGTCCGCTTTATCATCACCATAGATGACTTTTCGACTTTGCGAGTTGCCTGGAGAATTGGAATCAAACGGACCTACAATGGATAGTTCGAATAGTGCCGGATTCACTCGCGGATGGCGATGGCGATTGTAAGCGGCATCAAACGGTTGGCGTTTGGTCTCAATCAAAGAAGAGCCGACATGGACAAAGGCCACTCCCACTGCATGACTGCCCGCAGTTACGTCGATTCGTGTTTTCAAGTGAGAATCAACGTGAGTAAAATCGTCCCGATTTGGCGGCGGTTTGACCGTAAACCGATGCTTTCGCTCGCGATCAATGAGCAGATCAATCGAATGTTGTTGAGTAAGCCCCTCGACTCTTTCATCCCGATCACGGGCCAAACGCAATTCAACTTCGTAGACTCCGTCCTTTGGAAAAGCGTGTTCGATTAGAACACCACCGCGTGTTCCCAACGGCAAACCCTCGACATGCGACTCCTGTGTACGATCGGCAGGAACTCGCACGTTGAGTCCCATCGGACCTAGTTCATCTCGACCAAGTGCTATTCGGCTGATCGTTTGGGCTGCGGTCAGATAACGATTCAGAAGTGTGGGGGAAAGCTCACCGACTGTGATGTTGTCAAAACCTTGACTCGATTCATCCTTTGGAAGCAAAGCATTGGCATCAATTTCCAATGCGAGCAGGTCGCGGACCGCATTCTGGTATTCCGATCCAGTCATTCTTCGTAGTGTGTCGATATGTCCAGCGTACGGATGCAGATTACTGCCCTCATCTAACCATTTTTCAATCGCGTGAGTTGCTTTGGCGTATTCCACATCATTTGGCCGATC
Source organism: Pirellula sp. (assembly GCA_043744075.1). Classification (GTDB taxonomy): domain Bacteria; phylum Planctomycetota; class Planctomycetia; order Pirellulales; family Pirellulaceae; genus JBKCUI01. Next base: position 28,220 of record JAYTVL010000104.1, read on the forward strand.
TGTACCATTTGGCCGTTCTGTACCGTTTGGCCCTTCTGTACTTGGGGGTGGCATCTGGCCAGCCCTCAATTTCCGCACGATGCGCTCCCAATCTTGGCTGTTGAAGGACGAAGACTCAAGCAATTCCCGGCTTGGCTTGAGCGTTTCGATTGAAAAATCACCGGATGGTTTCGGTCCAGTGTGGCAGTCTTGACAGTGATTTTCAAAGAGTGATTGGATCGCATGAAGGTCAACTTCATCGGAAGCTTCAACTAAGGTTGAAAACTGACAAAGGAATAGAAGCACTACGAAGTAAAGCACGAATTGCATCGCCGGTAGGAGGAGTCGGATGGACTTATTGGGTAACTTCTGCTCGGCCTTATAGCCTACCAGAAAAAATATCCATGCACAACAAATTAGTAATCAGGAAACGTGTGCAATCTCGGGGGCAGTGCGTGAAGTAGTATGGCGTCTAGTCACGCCATTGAGCTTGTCTCAATGGTAGCGACGTTTGGGAAACAGAACGCAAAGTCGCCATCTTGGTCTGGTTACCAAATGTGCGACCACCCGGACAAGCCAGGTGGCACACGTAAGCGATTGTTATCGAAAAGGGTCTTATCTCTTTTAATTTTTAAAGAAAAGAGACCTGACCTTTGAAAGGTACGTGAAGCCGACATCCACGCGGGACGCCAGTTCACGGAGCGAGAGCCGCTTTGCTTTTCGCAGTTCTCGCAGTTTCTGTCCAAGCGTCATTTTGTTCGCCGCTTGTTCGCAGTGCCCAAAAGCTGTAAATTGTTTCACTAGCTAGTGTCTGTCCGGAAATTGCTTCGAAGCTGTTTTTTGGCAAACCGAACGGTCAAGATTGTAGCTCGAAGAATTGATTGCGACTCGCTTGT
>JAYTVL010000105.1:0-29064 GCA_043744075.1 Pirellula sp.
TTTCTCGGATCAACAAATCGCTTCAGGGCTGGGTTATACAGCCTGCGTGAAGCCCATGTTCGTTTCGTACAATCCACAGGAACCTGCTGACCGGAGAGCAACGGCAATCAATACTTCCTTTTGAGTCGACACATGTTATTTCCGATTAGCGACGACGACCGGGAAGTCACAACTACAGCATTTGTAACTTATTCCTTGGTTGCCGCGAATGTCCTGTTTTTCCTCATACAGATGTCGAATCCAGAGTTCACGTACGGATGGAGCGTAATTCCGCGTGAAATAACCACCGGCATTGACTTAGTCGAACCACAAGTGATGGTCTCTCAAGGCCAACGTCCCATTGAAATTCCGCAATCGCCAGGCCCGCCCTTCATTTGGCTGACTTTGATCACATCCATGTTTATGCATGGTGGTTTCGGGCATATTGCAGGCAACATGCTGTATCTGTGGATTTTTGGAAACAATGTCGAGCATCGATTTGGGCACGCATTGTTCTTAGTATTTTGACCCTCGTTCACATCGGTTGTGGTAGACAAAGTATTGGACTAGATCGACTGTACTAATTCCGGGACTGAGACCCCAACCAGCTCGTCTGGTTGGGGAATAAGACTTGAGGCTAAGAAGCGCAGGCGAGAAATCCTCCCGAATGTCGCTTAAGAATCCATTCGTCCCACGGTTGCTTCGGGCTACAAAAGCTCATTTTTTTGCAGCTTTTGGGGCGGTGGAAAACTGCTCGCTAGTCAGTTTCTTGACGCTGCCATCTTCTAGCAAAACCCATCCGCCGGAAGTCTCCGCGTCTTTTTCATGTGCGACTATTGATTGTCCACCAGTCTTCAAGCCTGAACCCCAGTAATAAACGAGTTTACCATTTTTGATTAACTCGGCTGACATGGGAGCCATAGGCTCTAACGGAAGAAACTCCGCCAACTTCTTGGGGGGTTTCACGCCATCCGAGGGAAGAGCCCCCAAAAACTGAGCAAAATCCTGCAAGGCTGGCTTCATAGAGTCGTCCACCGTTGCTGAGTTGGTACCGCCACAACCGAAAGTTCCGAATACAACACCAACCACAAGCAGTAATGACTTCAACTGGTTCATGATCTCACTTGAATCGAATCGAGGATAGTCTGAGGACGGACTGCCTCAGACTCTAATTTTCAACCCTATTTATGTGACACTAGTCGACGTTGCTGTTAACTTCGCCGTTTCCTCGAGTGCCCATGGCATACCAAACTGTGAAGTCTGTTGAATCACTGAAAAATCTTACAGAACCGTCACAGAAAACAGCGTTTGCACCGCCGGTGTGATAGCTTCCGGCATTGATGTGAGCCCGTCTGAACGAGGAATCCCCGCACGTGTATTTTTGAGTCGTTGTATTGTTAGTGTTCTTGTTCCAATTAATTGGAAGAGTGTGCGTGTAGAGCGCGGTGTGATTTATTCCGCCTCGATAGTATTGCAATCCAACGTAGTTGATTCTCGTCCCAGCTGTGCTGCCTGCTATGCATCCAACGTCTTTTCTTCCATCAACTAGCAAAACACCAATCGAGATATCACCCGATTGTTTGTTGGTCGTATGATTCACAACCGAAGTATCTCCAAACTTTCGTATAACCTCAGAGTGGAGCGCGGTATTGCTAGTCCCGTCCGAAACTGCACCGATCTTAATACCTTTGGGCGTCTCATTGAGTTGAACGTTGCTGAAGTTTCCACTAAAGATTCCTGCCAAACCGTCGAGCTGACGGCAATCCGCTGCTCCACCAATACTGCCAAAGTAATTTAGTCTTCCAACAGTTATTCCATTTGCGGCAAATTGAGCGCCGGACGGTTCGGATGGGCAAATAAATGCGGGCACATCTTGCTGCCTAGCCGGCTCGTTTTTTAGATCTGTGTTGACGTCAACCGTGAAATCGAACTGATTGAATTTGTTTGATTGTTCTAAAAAACTCAGGACAACGGTGGTCCAAGCGGGACGGCTTGTAGATGCAGTTGTAGCCGCCCTTGTCCATTCTCCAGGTGGAAAATACTTGTATGAAGACTCAAAATTGTGTGCGGCGAGCCCAAGCTGCTTCAAATTATTAGAGCATTGCATTCTGCGTGCTGCTTCACGAGCGGCTTGCACTGCGGGTAGCAATAATCCAACCAAAATCCCAATTATGGCAATAACGACCAATAACTCTACGAGGGTGAATCCAGGTCTTTTACGATGTGTCATTACGATCTCCAAGTATTCCCGCAAAATAAAGACAAAACGTGCCCAGACTCCATTGTCCGGCTCACAGAAACGTCTTTACCACTATACAGGAATACTTAAAAAAACACAGGCAATAATTCCTGTTTTTTCTTGGCGGCAGTTTTTCACTAACAAGGCTACAATGCCCAAGGAAGAGCCTTTAGGCGAGCGGCAGGCTGAAAGGTCAATGGCACTCACTTTTGTAAATTTCAAGATACGAGTATGAGGGCCGGATTCGCAAGCGATTGCAGGATCCGGCTGTCAGCATGAAAGCTAAACCCAGACCGGCCATCCAGCTTGTCGGACTGCGGTTTCCCTACTAGACTCCGGCATATAGTTGCTCCAAAAAACGTCCGAATCAGCAGTTCTTGAAGCACTCTGCACGACACCAGTCGCCTCGCCTTCGCCGATGGCCAAATTGTCAACCGTGCGATTTAGGCGATTGATGATAATGAGAACATCCACTGAGGTCACAGCCGTGTCTCTGTTAACGTCAAATCGCGAAAGTAAACTGCTATCCGAGTTTTGGAAACTAATTTGTTCGAACTCGCTTCGATTGAGATAGTTAATCAAGACCAGTGCATCCAAGTGACTCACGCTTCCATCTCGGTCCACATCTAGGTTTGCGAACAAGTTCGCGTCCGTTTGGACTTGCAGAGGTTGCGCCCGATAAAGGGACTGTTTTGTAACGAACATTCGCCAATTTTTATATTGTTGTTCATTGGAGTGAAGATGTCTTAATCAGAGCCAAATGCTGGTATTGGCCTGCGGCGCGTAGCTGCCAGCTCTTGATTTGATTGGCCGGGGATGGCTCGAATGAATGGTTTGCTAGGTGGCATTTCAGCATTCCCCAGGCTTCAATCGCTTAAAGCCGGAGGTTCTGACCATCATTTAGAGTGATGGTAACCATCCCCCGAGATGAACTCGGGGGCATTTCGAGTGGTGGCACATAGTCGATTGAGACATAATGTGAGTCTCGCTGACCCAAAGGAACAGTGGTGCCATCTATGTGGTCCTCCATGCCTCCTTCGATTTGTTTCGATTGTTACACTCCGCCATGCATTTGAGCACCGATGATTCCACGTTCGTTAATTTCTTCTCGCACATACTTTGCCCTTGTGATTGCAACTTATTTTTGTTCGGAGTTTGCCTATGCACAACTTCTCGAGCAAAACCTTAAGCATATTGCCCCACAAGAGCTCGCGGAGTTGGCGATGCGCGAGGGGGATGCGGCACGGGGCGCTGTGGTCTTTTTTCAACCGTCTATGGCTTGCTCCAAATGCCATTCCGTCGGCGATGGATTCCAGACCAGCCTAGGCCCTCATCTTGCAAACGTCAAAGAACCGCTAACGAACGAAAGCATCGTGGAGGCTATCCTCGAACCGTCGAAATCGATTCGCAAAGGTTTCGAATCCGCGAGCGTGTTGACCGCCGACGGCGAGACTTTAACCGGCTTACTGGTAGAACGAACCAACGCCAAAGTGGTCCTGCGAGACGGTAACAATCAGCTCGTTACCGTGCTTTCAAACGATATTGAAAGTTTTGTCAACCAAACGATTTCGATTATGCCGGCGGGCCAAATCAACCAACTTACCAGCCAACAACAGTTTCTTGATTTAGTTCGCTATTTGATTGAGATCCGCGATGGCGGCGTTTCGCGTTCCAAGGAACTACAACCGTCTGATGCATTGCTCACTTTGAAACTGCCTGAATACGAAGAGCGAATTGACCACATCGGATTCTTGAACGATTGGGGGCAGGACTCGCTTTCTCGCGGCGAAGCGATTTACAAGCGCGTATGCGGCAACTGCCATGGCACGAAGGAACTAGTTGGTTCACTCCCGACCGCCATGCGGTTTGCTGAGGGCAAGTTCAAAAATGGCAACGATCCATTGTCATTGTATCGGACTTTGACTCGCGGATTCGGTTTCATGCCCGCTCAAACATGGATGGTTCCTTCGCAAAAGTACGATGTCATTCACTATATTCGCGAAACCTATCTTCGACCACATAATCCTACCCAGCTCGCATCGGTCGACTCTTCTTACTTACGCAATTTGCCAAAAGGAGATACTCGTGGTCCAGAACCGAGCAAAATAGAGGCGTGGAGTGCGATGGATTATGGACCTAGTTTGACCCATTGCTACGAGACGCCAGGAGAAAATCTTAACATCGCTTATAAGGGAACAGCGGTGAGACTCGATTCCGGGGCTGGCGGCGTTTCTCGTGGCGAACAGTGGATGATCTTCGATACAGACATATTGCGAGTCTCCACCGCATGGCAGGCAAAAGAGGCAAAAGAAGGTGGTAAAGGCTCTCGCTTTATCGATTGGCGAGATATCCAGCTCAATGGCGAACATCAAGTCCATCCGAGAGTAAGTGGAATTGTCGTGATTGCGAATGGCAACGGACCCGGTTGGGCCAATCCGTTGACACGTTCGTTTGCGGATGATCAACGGGTCGAAGGACGAGACAAAAGACGATATGGACCGTTGCCAAAAGAATGGGGCAAGTTTCGAGGAATGTACCATCATGGCTCCAAGGTCGTATTTGCTTATTCGATTGGCAATGCCGAGCTGCTTGAATCACCTAGCTCCCGTACGAGCGAAAACGGCAAGGTGCCAACGACTTTTTTGCGAACGTTTAACATTGGCCCGCGAGATCGCGATCTGATCCTGCAATTGGCTGAGACGACGTCTACCGGGTTTACAGAGGTCGTAGGGGACAAAGCAGCACCCTCAGCGGTTAAGACCGCATCGCTCGCGATTGGTGTTTTGCCGACAACGCAGAGCGTGGCTTGGTCCAATGAGAATGGCCATTTGCGAGTCAATATCCCAGCCGGCGTCGAACCGATTAAGCTCTCGTTTTGGATGACAAGCATCGCAGAAACGCAAATGAATTTAGCCCAACTTGCTAAGACGTTAGGGGCTGAATTGGCTGAACCATCCGTCGACTTGAAAACATTCACTCTGGGCGGGTCGCTTCGATGGCCTCAAATACTAGAGACGAACGTCACAACGACTTTCGACAAGGGGCCTTTCGCGGTCGATGTACTTACATCCCCTGAGCCAAATCCTTGGCTGGCACAAGTGCGATTTTCTGGCCTTGATTTCTTTGCTGACGGGAGCATTGCCGTTTGCACGTGGGACGGCGACGTATGGCATGTTCGCATGGATAGCAATGGTGCAAACCTAAAATGGCAACGCATTGCGTCGGGGCTATATCAACCGCTCGGATTGAAGGTGATTCGAGAGAAGATTCATGTCACTTGCCGCGACCAGCTAGCTGTGCTACATGATTTGAATGGCGATGGAGAAATCGACTATTACCAGTGCCTCAACAATGACCACCAAGTAACGGAACACTTCCATGAATTCGCCATGGGCTTGCAAGTCGATGAGGCTGGCAATTTCTACTATGCGAAATCTGGTCGGCATGCGTTGGTTGCTGTCGTGCCGCAACACGGCACACTCCTGCGAGTCACTCCGGATGGCACTCGAACTGATATCATCGCGACCGGCTTTCGCGCTGCGAATGGTGTTTGCCTCAATCCAGATGGCTCGTTCGTTGTGACCGATCAAGAAGGATTCTGGAACCCCAAGAACCGAATCAATTGGGTAACGCTGAATACGTCTGGGAAGCCCAATTTCTATGGCAACATGTTTGGTTACCACGATGTCACGGATGAGTCGGATACAGCCATGGAACCCCCGTTGTGTTGGATTACGAACGCTTTCGATCGATCGCCGGCGGAGTTGTTGTGGGTCGATAGCCCGAAATGGCAGGATCTCAACGGCAGTCTGCTCAACTTGTCGTATGGCTACGGCAAAGTATTCTCAGTGCTTCACGAACAAGTCGGCGATATTCGGCAAGGGGGAATGATTGAGTTGTCAATACCGAAATTCCCGACTGGCGTTATGCGCGGTCGCTTTCGTCCTCAAGACCAACAGCTCTATCTTTGTGGCATGTTCGCTTGGGCGGGAAACGCAACGAACCCAGGCGGTCTCTATCGACTGCGTGCTACTGGCCAACCGATTGTATTGCCGATCGCCCTTCAAGCAAAAAAGTCAGGCTTGCATTTGTCGTTTACCGAGCCCATTGAGTTGGATTCGATAGACCCAAAGAACATCGAGATTAAGACCTGGGCATTGAAACGAACAAAAAAATACGGATCTGATCACTTCGACGAGAAACAATTAGTCGTAAGTTCAACCAGTCTTTCAACAGACCTGAAATCCGTTCAAATTGTGGTCGATGAGTTGGTGCCAACATGGTGCATGGAGATTAAGTTCGCGTTTCGAACTAAGGCAGGACAACAGGCGGAAGGGATTATTCACAACACCATTCATGCATTAGGTGATTAGGGTAGTGGATCTTGTCAAAGATCCTTTTTGCGAACGGATCTTTAACAAGATCCACTACGGTCATCGACTGCCAACTCTAATTCTTGAGCTTGAAGGAGAACTAGTGACTTAACCGATCATAAAATTGTCGCTAAGTAGTCAATCGCCAATGGCGGACTTGCTAAGATTGGCACTCGTTTTTCTGCATCAGGCAGAGCATCCACAACGCGAGCCATCGACGCTTGCGCCAGCGTAATGACATCCACCTCGGTCATCATTTCACGCAAGGCCGCTTTCACCATCGCATCGTGTTTCTCGGCGTCACCACTCATCAATGCTTCGAATGCCCCTTCACAAAGCCGCATTGTGATCTTAATGTCCTTGCCCTTTTCGTCGGCGCAGCGTTGGATCAGATCGGACGTCGGTTCCAAAGTTGTTTGGACAGTGGCGATGACGCCAATTCGTCTTCCCATGGCTACCGCCTTTTCCGCCATGGGTCGGTCGACCCTGAACACAGGTACTCTAGAAAGGCCCGCGGCTGTCTCGACAGCCCTGCCGATCGACGAACAAGTTACAAGGATGTACTCCGCTCCAGCTGCTTCGGCGGCGGCGACCAGCTGAATCACTCGCTTGGCGGTCGGAGGACCCAAACAACCGTTGGCGATTACCTCCTTAATCAGGCTGTCATCTACCATATTGCTGATGCTCACGCCCGGCAGTTTCGATTTACAGAGTTGCTCAAATATGGGTACCAAAGTGGCTGAAGTATGAACGAGAAACAGTTTTTTACCTGGCAAGATATATCCTAAGGCGAGAGCTCACGTAGGTCCGGCTGTCCTCAGCCGGACACAATCGGACGTTATTGGGGGTTAATTGCATGCTAGAATATAGGTAAAATCAAGATTTTGATGCAAGCGACGAATGGAAGAATGCTCCAATCGATAGAAGCTCACAGTGAATCCCGAAGATATCTAAATTATGCTCAGTTCAATGAGAATTCACCAAATAATCGTTTTTGCAACATTAGTATGGACAGTCGCGACTCCGCCAATAAGTGCATTTCAGGCGGTCGTTGGCGGTGCGAAACCCAATGAAATATCATCTGCCTTGGTTCCCGAGCCGCAACGCGCTAGCGTGCGGGCAAGTGTTGAGGCAAAACCCAATGAAATATCATCCGCCTTGGTTCCCGTTGAGTTTCCATTGACGGCAGTCGACGAGACGAAATTAATTGAGACTTTGGATCGATTGGCTAGCCGAGCAAACGGGAATGAACGACCCATTGTTGTATTGGAGTTTGCTGGCAAAAAAGTAACGACAACTAACGCTGAAGACATGACGATTGGCCGCGGAACTGAGTTTGTCAGGGCGTTAGCTTTGGCACGATGGTTAAGTGGCCCAAAGGGTAGTCGGATTCGGAGTGTTGCTTACATCCCCACGACGATTTGTGGTCATGCGGTACTTGTTGCCTTAAGTTGTGAAGAAATTGCGATCGCAACGTTGGCAGAAATCGGTCGTGCCGGAATTGATGAGCCAACGCTTGACACGACCATCCGACAAGCGTATACAGACATAGCTGCTCGACGGGGAGCTTTCCCACCTGCCGCGGTCCTTTCCCTCATCGATCCAGCTGAATCGCTGGTTCGCGTCGAATTGGTTGGACACGAGATCGAATACGCAACTGCGCCTCAACTCGCATTGAAAAAAAGACCTGCCGATGTCCTAGAAGAGAAGCAATTAGTACCAGCCAATCAGATGGCTAATTACTCTGGTAGAGAACTTAGAACCCAATGGAGATGGGTTGCCTATGAAGCCAATGATCGTGAACAGCTTGCACGCTTACTGAAGCTGGCGAAACCTTTGTCCGAGCAACCGGTTTTTGCGGGTCCGCGAGTAGTGACTAGGGTTCACTTAAAGGGGATTGTATCGAGTAGGCAGGTCACTCGAGTTATCCGTGCGATCGAGGAGGGGCTGAGCCAACCCGGTACGAATCTGATACTCGTCGAGGTCGATTCGCCTGGCGGCAACTTAGGCGAGAGCATTCGTCTTGCGCAGTATTTAGCTGGAATCGCACCCGATCGAGCTGAAGTGGTAAGTTACATTACTGGAGCAGCTAGAGGGGATGCTGCATTGATCCCGCTGGCCAGCGATTTGATCCTAATGCATCCTGACGCAAAGCTGGGTGGACCAGGTGAGGCGACGATTTCGCAAGCCCTGTGCAATGAGCAAAAAACTTCGCTTCAGGATCTCGCGAAAACATCAGGGCGGTCAGACGGAGAATTGCTCGGTTGTATTTGCCCTGACATGGAGATTTTCGAATACAGTTCATTCAATGGCCAGTCGCAATTGAATAACCCACTTTGGTTGGTCGACGATCCTGTGGCGCCTCAGTGGAACAAGGGACCGAAGGTCGACTTTGATGGCGGTTTGTCATATGAAAAGGCGAGCGAGCTGAAACTTGTGTCCGACAATCCTGTCTCCTTGGAAGCTGTCGGAAATAAATTTGGAATCGATAAGCTGCCTGCGGAAACCAGGACAAATGCAACCGAGCAATTCATCGAATGGCTTGGCGGCCAAGGTTGGCTTTCGATGTTGTTGTTTATGGTTGGGATCGTATCGTTGTACGCGGAGCTGAGTACGCCAGGCATGGGGATTGCTGGAATTATTTCCGCTATTTGTTTTCTGCTGTTCTTCTGGATACACCTATTTCAAGGTACCGTGGAGTGGCTAGAAATACTGCTCATCCTGGCAGGCGTTGTTTGTTTGGCGGCCGAGATTTTTGTATTGCCCGGATTTGGAGCTTTCGGAGTTACGGGTTTGATTTTGCTTGCCACTGGTCTGCTGCTAGCAGGACAGACGTTTGTCGTTCCAACCAACGAATACCAATGGAAGCGAACGGTGCAAGGCATAGGACAACTTGGATTCATCGTCATGTCTATGTTTGTTGCGGCCGTTGTGTTTCGCAAACAGTTGGCGAAGTTGCCGATGGTCCGTTGGTTTGCATTGCAGCCGCCCAAGATAGATAAAGACCTGGTCGACATGGAGCATGCAGTCGAGGAGCTTAGGGCATTTATCGGTTGGCATGGAACGACGATTTCACGTTGCAATCCGTCAGGAAAGGCATCCATAGGCGATCGCATTTTCAGTGTAGTCAGCCAAGGATCCTGGATCGATGAGGATACTGAAATAGAAGTAGTTAACTTGCAAGAAAATACACTAGTCGTTAAGCCGCGTTGAATGCAGTTAATAGATTTTTACGGAGTATTCGCTGATGCCCAATCCGTTCCCAGGCATGGACCCTTACTTGGAGAATCCCAAGGTATTTCCGGGAATTCATGGACCGATGGTTACATATCTTCGTGATCAGCTTTCCGTCAAAATTGAACCTCGATATGTCGCTTCGGTTGGCGAACGTGTGTATCTGGAGGTTCCGCCCTATCGGGAGTTTATTCCTGACGCCTCGATCCAAAGGGAACGTGAAGTGTATTCAGGTGGTGGATTGGCAACCGAGATTGAAATCGATCAATCCGTTGAAGTCACACTTCCCGATCTTGAAATTCGCCAGCCGTTTATTGAAATACTGGATACGCTGTCTGGAATGCAGGTCATAACCGTGATCGAGCTGCTCAGTCCCACCAATAAGTATGCGGGGCGAGGTCAAATCAGTTATCTTCAGAAGCAGCGAGAGGTCCGTGAAAGCAAAGCAAGTCTTGTTGAAATCGATTTATTACGGCGGGGTCCACATGTATTGGCAGCCAATGAATTAGCGTTACGCGGCAAGTATGACTACGACTACGCTGTATGTGTGAACCGTGCCAAAGAGACTCGTACTCGATTCAAGCTCTATTTGTGGACACTTCGTCAGCTGGTTCCCAAGCTCTCGATTCCACTTGCAGGGAACGATCCCGATGTTGTGATCGATGTGCGTGAAGCATTGGTGCGGGCCTATGATGCTGGCGGCTACGCTCGACGGATCGATTACCGACAGCCATGCCAACCCGCATTGTCGGATCATGATCAACGCTGGGTAGATGATTTACTTGGTACCTGAACACTCGTCGCTAACAAAAAAAACCTCTCGGCCCGATAGTCTTTAGTAGTTTTTTCTGTTTAAGACCACATGGACTGCTAGCATACGAATCTTATTCACCAAGCGGCACGAGACCGCTGGGGTCTCCCACAGTACATAAACTTGCGCAAGCAAGGAACGACGCAATACCAGCTTTTTAACAGTCCAGGCTAAGGCGATGGGCTTGAGTCCCTGACCTCCGCGAAGAAGGCCACGATTCCGACTGCTGCTTCGGGGTGATCCTGCAACAATTTTTCGACCGCCGGTTGGTCGTCGAGCAGATGATAAGCTGCAGCCAGTTTCACCCAGGGATCGGTAATCTTCAGGGCGGCGAGGCGGATCTTTTCCTGCTCAAAGGCCTGGGGATCTTCGCTGATCGACAGGCGGAAACGGCCCAGGTTCTCATCGCTATATGCTGGGTTCTGTTGACGTTGGATGGAGAACGTGAACCGAAATCCAGAGTCGCTGTGAATGGACGGATCGACGGCAAAGTAGGCGTCGCCCGGCGCGCCCCCGCCTCCAATGTTCCAGGAACTTGGGTTGATCTTCGTCTCTTGCGATCGATTCGCGGCGGCCGCTGCCAGCGGCAGAGGTTTCATTTTGTCGCTAGCCAACTTTTCGGAGTAATCAACAGTAAGCTGGTCGATTATAAAATGCCCACCTCTTCCCCGCCCCGGCCCACGACCGGGAAGACTCCCATCCAGCAAGGCTTCGAGCCGTAGAGCCGCAATGGTTTTCAAATCCGTTTCGATGGCGAGTTGATAACGGTCCGACGGCGGATTCTTGCCACCGGCCAGAATCGAGCCGTCCTGCTGCAATGTCAGTTCCGCCCCACCGTCCGATTTCATCTCGGTCGGCTTCAGGACGGTCCACACGGACTGGGTTGTCTCCTTCCTGTCGAAGAGGAACTGAGTCAGTTCCTCAGCAATCAAGCTGTTTCCCGTATCCGCCTCGAGAGACTGTTCGTAAAGTTGTTGGGACTTTTCATACTGACCGGCCGCCAACTGCGACTGCCCAGCTTCCGCGAGTCGTTTCGCGAACTCGGCGAGCAGTTTCGCCCGATCCAGGCCGTCGGCCGCCGCGCGCGACCAGTCCGCCGTGGCGGCTTCCCAATTCTGAACCTGTTCGTACGCCCGAGCACGCCTGGAGAGCAGTTCGACATCCCGTGGCAGAGCGTTGATTCCCTGACTGTACAGCTCGATCGCCCGCTCCCAGTCCTTGTAGAAAGCGAACAGGTCGCCGATGCTGCCGGCTGCATGGGGACGCTTCTCGACCAGTTTGTCGATTAACTGCTGATCGTCATGCCACTGATAAGCCGCAGCCAGCTTCGCCCAGGGGTTCGTGATCGACTGCGCGGGAGAGTCAATGCTGCCCAGCAGGACGCCTGCCCTCGCCAGCGCCTGGTGGGCCAGCAAGTCCTCGTCCGTGGTTTCGTCCGTGACGACGCGCGCGTAATCGTCGGCCGCCTGTTGCCAGTTCTTTAAACGGAGATAGGCGTCCCCGCGGCGGCGAAAAAGACGTGCCACGTCCGCAGCGGCATCGTCCACCGGGCGCGCTGCCAATGCTTCGATGGCGGCCGAGTAGTCGGCAACCTGTTCGTCATAGTCGGCCCGTTGGCCAGCCAGTTCGGCCCGCAGTTCCAGCAGTCCGGGGTTGAGAGGATCCTTGACCAGCCGTTGGTCGGTCGCTGCGCGCAACGCCGTTTCCCACTCGCCAATAGCGGGTTCGCTGAAGTAGGTTGCTCGAACGAGTTCGAGTTCTTCCGGCCCATCGCTGGCCGCCTGTCGCACCGTCAGACGAATGGTCGTCCCGACTTCGCCGTCCAACAGGCCACTGAGTTTCGGGATCGTGTCGGCGGTTAATTTGACGTCGTTGACCGTCAAAACGACGTCGCCAGGAAGCAGGTGGCTGCGTGCCGCGGGAGAACCAGGGATCAGTTTCGTCACGCGGACAACACCTTCCGTGTTCGAGTAGTCGAATCCCAGCCCGACCGCGGCGCCGTCCGCGATGCGACGCTGCACGCCCCCCGCCAGCAAACCGGCAGCGATGGCAGGTCGGTCATGCTCAACGAGCGCTCGGGCCACGCGGATCAGGCCGGGCGTTCTGAGCCAGGCCTGGGGCGCGTCGGGACTGAGTTCCCTGAGGCGGTCAAACTCCCTGGCGGCGTCGGCCCACCGCCGCCGCGAGGCATGCCAGTTGGCACGCGTAGCGGCCAATGCGGCTTGCACCCGCAGATCCGCAGAGTCGAGTTTTTCCAACGCTTCGTGCAGCCGCAGGTTCTCGGATAACATCCGGATGCGACTCTGAAAGTCGGCATTCGATTGCAGCAAGAGTTCCAGTTTTTCGGCGGCTCGTGCGGGGTCGTTCCAGACGATCGGCGCAGTGGACCAGAGTGCGGTGCGGCTGCCTCCGGCTAACAAGTGCTTTCCGTCAGCGGAGAAGGCCAGTGTTTCCAATGGCCCCAGTTCGATGCCGCCGGAATCCAACTGCATGAGCTCTCGCCGCGTCTCGACATTCCAGAGGCGGACCGACTGGTCATAGCTGCCTGACGCCAGAGTGCGACCATTCGGGGAAAACACCACGGCAGTGACGGCATTGGAATGCCCCTTCAGCGTCTCCAGGAGTTTTCCCGTGGCGACGTCCCACAACAGTACGTTGCCCCCGCGACTGGCCATGGCCAGGGTCGTGCCATCCGGCGAGAACGCCACGTCGTCAACGATGCCCCCTCCCATCCCTTGACTAGTTTCAGAGGGCGGATCCGGATTTCGCAGCCTCTGCGTCGCTTTCCAGGTCGCAGTCGACCAGATCATAGCCGCGCCATCGAAGCTGCCGCTGGCCAGCAGCGTTCCGTCCGTGGAGAAGTCGAGAGAAACACAGTAGCTCGTGTGATTCAAGCGGCGGATCAGACGTCGCGTGGCGACTTCCCAAACCTTCAGCGGATTGGGAGATCCGGGTGACCAATGCCTAGACACAGCGCCGAACCCGGCGACCAGGTATTTCCCGTCGGGCGAGAATGCAAGAGCTCCGACCCTGTGCTTCTCCGGACCGACGCTGGGAAGATCGATCGCTCCTGGCAACCGGGCAAGTTTAGTTCCGGCGTCGATGTCCCACAGCTCGACATGCGAAACGTCAGCTTGTTCGCCGAACCCCACAGCCAGCAAGCGGTTGTCCGTGGGCGAGAACGCCACACTGTAGACACGACTCTGGTCGCCGGCCGACAGTTCCCGCACGAGTTGCCCCGTGGCGGCGTCCCACAGCCGAACGCTGCTGCTGTCGGCGGCTGCGATCAATTGCCCGTTGGGTGAGAAACGTGCCACGAAGCACTGAGCGTTGGCCCCTTCTAAGGGCCACTCCAAAGGCCGGATCGCCGCACCTAAGTTTTCCGGATCCCAGACTCTCGCCGTCTGGTCGGCGCTGGTGCTGACGAGCTGCTTGCCATCGGACGAAAAACGAATGTTGGTGATCGCGCCTTCGTGCCCCTTCAGCGTCAGCAGCGCCGTGCTCTTCGAGTTGAGCTGTTGAGCATCTTCCCAGATTCTGATCGTCCCCGCGACGTCAGCCGTCACCAACTTGGCGCCGCCCTTAAAGAAGGCTATCGCCGAGATGGGCGATGCGTGAGCGGAAAGATGTTCCGCGATCAAGCGGCCTGTGGCCGTCTCGAAAACCCTGACGCATCCGACCTGCATTGTGCCGACAGCAATCAGCTCACCGTCGGAGCTGAACGCGGCGGCACTCAACATTTCATTCGAAACGACATCTTGTGCCCGCGGAGTTACTTTTCCCGTTGTCGCGTCCAGTCGGAAGATCGAAAACTGGCTGAAACCTGGCCCGTGGCCGACGACTGCCAGCGTCAGGCCATCGGCAGACAAGGCGAGACTCCGATAGAATTTATATATCCTATCGACGGATGCAATGGCCCGGCCGTTTACGGCATCGTACCACCGAATCTTGTCGTCGACGAAGACCAGCATGTCGCTGGCCGGTGAGAAGAGAAGAAGGTGGTGAACGAAGGAATCGATCGGGAACATTTCTTGGCCCGTGGCCGTGTCAAAAACGTGAACCCTATTCCCTTCGGCCAACGCGGCCAGCCGCCCATTGGGCGACAAGACTCGGACCTGAGCGCCGCGGCCGTTCGGCAGGTCTCGGCGACTCGCTTCGTCTTCGACCCGCGAATCCACGTCCCAACGCCTCACCTGGCCATTCTGATCCAGGGTCACCAGTTGGCCATCCGATGTGAAGGCACCGTCGGCGACGGTTGTACCGTGCCCCGAGAAAACCGCGGCGCTGTTGTCCAACAGTTGCTTGTAGTAGTCCCACTCAAAGCCGCGCAGGTCGGACTTTTCGAAGGATGAAGGAGGAAGGATGAAGGATGAATCCGTCTTGTTCATCCTTCCGCCTTCATCTTTCATCCTTTCATTGGGGTCGTGCTTGGCAAGCAGAGTGCGGAGTTGCTCGGCCGTGGAACGATCATCGTTCCACACAAACGGGGCCAATTGCATATCGGTCGTATACTGTAGCTTGCGGCCTGCTTCCACAGCGGCAAGTGCTCGTCGCTCTGCCACCTCGGCCTTGGTCAAGCTAGCTTCAACTTCTGCCTTTTGGGATTCGACGACGGCCAATGCGCTGGCCGTCTCCTGCTGAGATTGGTTGGCCTTGGCGGCTTCCCGATCGGCGAGCTTTGCGAGTCTGTGGGCGTTGTTGTTGGCAATGAGTGCCGCCACGCAGGCGAAACCGGCCAACACCGCCACAACGGCCAGGCTCGCGATCAGTTTGCGCAACTTGCGGGCAGAACGCTGCTGCTGTTCCAATTGCAATTGCCGGGCCTCGGCCAACTGCTGGGCTTGCTCCAACTCGTGCTCACGCGCGGCTTCTTTGGCTTGCAGCTCGGCTTGGGCGTCCGCGTTGCTAGCGTCCAAAAAATCCATGGCCACCTGCAATTGGCCATTGTATTGCTCGGCCCACTCGCGGCTGGGTCGCTGCTGCTCGCGCCAACTGAGGGCGATCTGCAAATCAGGATCGCGAAACAGCCCGGCCTGACCGTTTCGCCAAAGCGAGGCCGTATCCGAAAGTCGCCGGAAAATCCTCGCAGATTGTGCCTCGTCTTCCACCCAGTTCCGCAGTCGCTGCCAGCCACGCATGAGGCTTTCGTGCGACAGGTCCAGCACCGTCTGGTCACGCAGGTCATGCTCGATGCCCGGCATCACAAAGGTCACGCCGGATCTGCGATAGGCATCCAGCACTGTGGTCATCGTGACGCGATCCGCACCGGCAATCGCTTCCAGTTGTGACAGGCGTGTCGGTCGGCGGATGCCGCGGTTATCAGTCCCCTTTTCAGTGAGGGTCTTGAACACTCGCTCGCAGACATCTCGATGCAACTCGCCGGGTAGAGCGGCGTAAATCTCGTCTGCGTGATTGGACAGCGCAGAGGCCAATCCGCCAGTCGCCTCGAAGTCGCCCAATTCGATCGGACGTGCGTGGTCGCTGCCCGCCGACCAAACATCCCACATCCGCATCAGCGCGTGCTGCAGCACGGGTAGTTGATCCGGATCGTCCCCCACGTCGTTCAACAATCGCTGCACGAGCAGCGGAGAAATCTTCGCGCCGCCAACGCCGATCGGTTTTTCAATCGCGTCACGCTTTTGGTCACGCAATAAACGGGGAATCAGGTACTCGCCTTGGTTGACCGCTTCGGCCAGCCCGGGGATCTCTGAGCAGTCGCCGAGATAGTCGGAGCGCATCGTCAGCGTGACGTAGATGGGGCATTCCGCCTGTTCGCTGGCGGTCAGCAACAGATTGACAAAGGCCGCCGCCGCTTCCTCCGAGCCGACGCCATGTTGCCGGAAGCGAAACAGCTCTTCGAACTGGTCGACCACGACCAGCAGGTTGGCGCCCGGTTCGAACACGTCGGACTGTTTGATCGCCTCGACCAGCCCGAAGCGGCTGCGGCGGAGCGTCGCCAGCAATCGCGGCAACGTCTCGGGATCTTCGACATCGTAGAGACCGGCGGCGACCAGCGCCCGCGCGAGGTTCCCAATGGGACTGCCGCCCGGTCGTAAGAGGATGACTTCCCAGCTCGAGCCCGCCTGGGTCATCGTGCCGCCGTAAAGTTCGGCGATCATGCCGGCTTGCACCAACGACGACTTGCCACTGCCCGATGTGCCGACCACTGCCAGGAATCGTTTCTGCCTCAAGAGTTGCAGCAGCGCCGCCGTCTGGTCCTCGCGGCCAAAGAACAAGTGGTGCTCGTCACAGCGAAAGGGACGCAATCCGGGAAATGGATTGGGTGGAAGGATGAAGGATGAAGGCGGAAGGATGAAGGATGAAGGATGAAGGATGAAGGCATAATTCAATCCGTGTGCATTGGCTTTGCTTGTTTCGTTGTCTTCATGTTTTTTCTTTTTCATCCTTCATCCCTCATTTTTTTTTTAGCTTTCGCCTTTTTTACGCAGGTGATGAATATGGCGGTCAGCTCATCGGCTTCTGCTTGGAGTTCGGTTAGTCGTGATGGAACAACCATTCCGGATTCCGACAGCAATTCCATCCAATAGGCAGATTCGTCCAATTCTTGCAATCCGCCTTCAAGCTTACTGATGAATTCAGCATCTGACCGGGCACGGGACGCTTCGCGGTAATGTGCGCCGACCGATGTGCCGGATCGCAGCAGTTGTTTGCCAAGGACTTGACCTTCCGTCGACTTTGGCAATGCTGCAAAAAGCCGAATGATCCGTAGCGAAAACTGCTTAGTTCGAGTCCGCAAATCCTCCGGTTTGTTTTCATCCTTCATCCTTCATCCCTCATCCCTCATCCTTTGCTTGCCGGACTGATGCAACGAACGTCTCCAGCAGCGCCGGATCAAAGGTGTCATCCGTTTGTCGAATCACCTCCGTCGACAAACTTTTGAAACGCTCTTTTCGACGATTGAAAGGTGGTGCCAAGTAGGCAGCACTAACTGGAATGGGAATCGAATCCCGATAACCGGACGCCTTCTGCAGGTCTCGAATCTTGAAGTCCGCCCAGTGCATGCCGGCCGCCCCGTAGTAAATCAGCGCCGCGTCACATTCTCGTAGGTTCTGGATGTGGATCTGCTGAACTTCGGCTTCGTCGGCCTCGAAGGCCGGCAGGCTGACTTCGATGCCATGGGCGTAGAAAAAGTCCTCCAAGGCCTCGACGGCTTCCTCGTCCTGCTGATCACAAATTAGGTACACACGCGAAGCGCCTCCGATCGTGGCCGCTCGGGCCGGCTTGTCAAGCTCTGCCTGCTCGCGCTCCCAGCGCGTGCGCAACAACACTTTCAGATTCTCCAACGTGTCGGCGATCAGTTCGGCTCCCGTAACCGAGCTCGATTCGGTCTGCAGTTGTCGAATGAACAAAGCCTGACGTTTGTCCTTAGTTTGCAGACCTCTGGGAATCCAGATCAGTCGCCGCAGGGACGAATTCTCACAGTATCGAGCCGCCACTTGGTTTTGCAGGGCGACCACCGACAACTCGGTCGCTTCCGGCACCAGGCCGAAATGCTCACCTACAAAGTGAATGGCAATGTCGGCCTTCGCCAGGCAGCCCTGCACGACGGCGACGAGTTCGCTGGCAACCAGCGGCAGCGGCTGTTTGGGAACGACTTCGTGCCCCAATTCGATCAGCTCGCGCCGCAACTGGTCACGTTGCGGTTCGAGGTCCGAAGTAGTGACGGCCAGAAAGATGGTCTTCGGATTGGCGATTCGTTTTTTACCGGTATGAGACGAATCGCCGAGGTACTTGAGCACTTGGGAGACATCGTATGCGACGTCATACACTCGCTCATGGAAGCGTTGCAGCGCTGTGTCGCCAAATGCCAAATGCTTCGTCAAATTCACGCAACCGTCCCGATTTAGGATCGCGTTCAAAGAATTCGTAGGGCACTAGGCTGGTGTAAAGCGATTGAAGATCGGGCGGCAACTCATTGGCTTCCACGGGCGTCTTAATAACATTCAACAATCGGCAGTGATGTTTGACATCAAACTGCCCCGAATCCCTGGCACCTTTCCAGAATGATTCAACGATACGATGACAACCGTCCGACTGGACAAAAGGGGGCGAGAGAACCGAAATCACCGTCTTAGCGTTTGGTACCTGCCTCAGTACCTCTGCCTCGATCGCTGCGGAGGCAGAATTGTCAGACTGCTTGACGACGGCCACCTGCTTGCCGGAAAGCTGTGCGACGCGCACTTGCAGGTTCTGATGGAGCTGGGAAATCCAGCCCTGACGCCCTGATTTCAGCGGTTGGTCGTCCAGATTTGCATAAGTGATCACCACGTCGGACTGCGAGAGCGCTTGCGGATCCACAGCCACCATTGTGACGGGGTGAGCCATGTATGACGAGGCGCTCATCGTTCGCCCATCCCTTGCGTTGCTCGACTGTACGGGCCAATCATTCGTCCGACCCGCGCTGGCTCCGGATTCTAGGTCACGTCCAAGATTTTGCAAGTCGATCATCAGCTCCCGAGCTGATTGGTAACGGCGATCAGGCGACTTCTGCAGACACTTGAGCGCGATGCGTTCCAGCTCGGGTGGCACATCGTAATTGAGACGTGCGATTGCAGTTGGCTGAGCATGCACGATCTTGTTGAGGATCTCGGCAAAGTTGGAGCCATCAAAGGGCCGTTGGCCTGTCGCCAGTTCGTACAGCACGACTCCAAAGCTAAAAATGTCGGTGCGATGATCGAGCTCTTGCCCAAGGGCCTGTTCGGGGCTCATGTAGTTCGGAGTACCCACCACTTGCCCTTTTTGCGTTTGCTGCATGTCCGCTGTCACACCCAGCGGGTCCGGAGATTCAAGTGGTAGCCGCTTGGCCAACCCGAAGTCCAGTACTTTTACATGGCCGTTTTTTCTGACACTGATGTTGGCTGGCTTGATGTCGCGATGCACAACGCGCCTGGAATGGGCCGCATCCAGCGCGTCGGCCACTTGCACTAGAATCTCGACGAGTCGCGAGATTTCGAGCGGCCCCTGTTTAGCGAGCACGTCCAGCGAGGCGCCATCCACAAACTCCATGGCGATAAATGGCAGTCCGGAATCCGTTTCACCCACTTCGTAGACGACGCAGACATGAGGATGATTGAGCGACGACGCGGCTCGCGCTTCATTGAGGAATCGCAGTCGCCGCTGTGGGTCGGCTGCTAAATCAGGCGGCAGGAACTTGATGGCTATTTGGCGTTCAAGGCGAGTATCTTCTGCCAAAAATACTTCGCCCATCCCGCCTGCGCCAATCTTGGAGATGATTCTGTAGTGACCAACGGTTGCTCCGATCATATTCGCACGGTTGACCGTTTCTCGGCTGTCGTTTCTGAGCTAGTCGATTGCCAAACGCAGCTCGTTGGTAGACGGCGTTTCTCAGTGCTCCGCGCGGAGCAAGAACTCGCTAAAGATGAGCTACTGTTTGGGATTTTAATCCCGCAGCACCCGTGATGCAATCCTCCAACGCCGTTTTTTTCGACACGTATCGCTGATCGCCAGTATGCAGCTCCTTCGAATGCAATCGCTTCCGTTGGCTTTACGCCAAATGGGACACACTTTGAGCCGCAACGCGCTAGCGTGCGGGCTGGAAGGCTCGTAATCACTGCAAATCCGGCCCTCATGCTAGCGCATTGAGGCTCAAAATTTACAAAGTGAGTGCCATTGGGCTCTACGCCAGCGGGACGGCATCTGACAGCTACACAAAATCGTCTAAAGTGTTTCCCCGCAGAAATCCGGATGAAATCCGACGGAAGGCTGATTTGCCGGCGATCATCGAGAAGTGTCTTTTTTTTAGGCTTTTTCTACGCCAACATTCGTGCTCCAGCGAAAACACGTATGAGCAGCCAAGTCATTCTTCCTACTAACTTGAACAATTGGTGCATTCCTGAATTCTTGCGAATTCAGCTACCACAAGCGCCTAAAGTAAAAAAAAAGCCTCGCGGTTTTCCGAGAGGCTTAATGGATTTTTCTGTCTAAGAAAACACAACTAGCGAGCTAGAAGTTGTAAATAGCTCCAATCGTGACGCCGTGCAACAGCAGACTGTTATGGTTGTTGATGCGAGTGATCTCATCGCCACGTGCAAAGTCGCGTGGAATCTGACCAACTGCTGTAGCCACGCCGCTAACTCCGACCAATCGGTACGAGGTATTTGCTGTCCAACCTCGGCTGATGCGAAGCCCCGTCCCAATTGTGCCTTCGCCGAGGAATGCAACATCGCACAACTTCGAACTATAGTCGTAGAGGCGACCATTGAATGCCGAGTCTGGCGATAGGATCGTAGCCGTTTGTGTTGCCGTGCCGGCAAACGTGGTGGCTCTCATATTGTTGCCATACACGCCAAAATTCGCTCCTCCGAACAAATTTAATCGTGTACCCGTGCACCATGTTGCCAACGAGCCTAGCTGGAAGCCAACCAAGTCATTCGTTACGCGGTTTCGATAGTAGAAGTCATCGGCTCCACCATTGAACGTCGTGTCGTTAGCGCTGGCTGCGTACTCAAGTGAGTCTTGGAATCGAAACCAACGAACACCACCATAGGTGTTGAGTCTGAGCTTGCTGCATTGAGCACCGTACCAAGGAGCGCATGGGCCAGTTGGGCCACTGCATGATACTGGAGCGCAACTGGATTGGCATGAATCGCCACAGCTGCCAGTACCGCAATCGCCGCTTCCGCAGTTTCCTGCACCACCGATTCCGCCATTTCCAAGCGAACGAATGGCACTGCTGCCGAAACCAACTCGACGTCCGTCGCCACAGCCACCCCCTGCCGCGTAAGCTTGTCGAGCACCTCCACCCAAGGCGAACGAAAAGAAATTCAGTTCAGCGCTGTGGAATTGTTGGTCGCGCAAAATTCGATGTGCTGCGGCACCATCGTACCAGTCGTAAACAGCTGGGCCGTTGGGTACGGAGGGACCGACTACTGGGTATGATCCGACAGGCATTTGCATGCCGTATTGCCAAGCGCCTCCTGGTCCTCGCACGGAGATAGGTAGGTTCGACCGCAGATTGCCGTTGATTTGGTCCGTAGCAAGAATGGTTGCGGATTGCGGATTCGAAAAGATTCCCCAGTAGGACCCCATGACCGCATAACGGCCACAGCCGAAGTATCGTCCTGCACTTAATTGAATACCGCCAGTCGTTTGCATCCTAGCGTCGGACGTGTTTAGGAAGCTTTGGGTGTACGGATTGGGTAATGGAGCAGCATTTGCTCCGTCAGAAGTATTGGTCGTCAATCTGACACTTTGGTTGTCCAATCGATTGAATAACAAACCGCTCGCACCGAAGATCCAAGGGTTTGGAGATACGATCGAAGGAGCGTAGCTTACGGCAGGTTGGCTGTAGCAGCTATCTGCGGCGCCGTAACCGTAGCTGGGCGTTGACGAGACCATCGGCGAGCTTCCAACGTTGACGCCGTGGGTTGCGCAATTGCCTGAGTTACATGCTGGGCAGGTGCTGGTACCGGTTTGGGCCGGCGCAGGGTGCGGTGCCGAGTAGGTCGGCTGCGCTACTTGCGGAGGTTGCATTTGTTCATACGGATGCGACGCTTGTGGCGCATACTGAGGAACAGATTGATACTGCGTGTTGAGAACCGAATTCTCAATTGCAGAACCTGGAACATGTACATGTCCTCCGGGAACACCGCTTCCAACAACTCCGTTCTGTGCATAAGCGGCGAGGGTTGTCTGCCTCTGCGGCGGTGCCATGTTGTTGCGAATACCAAAATTGTCACCGGGCGGAGTCAGCAATGCATTCGCGCTAAAAGCGCTCGCAGCAAGCCCCCCGGAATTGCCATTCGAATATTGTGCCGAAGCGATGCTAGGGATAGCGGTTACCCCTAAAGTCAACGCGAGGCCGTGAAACCAAGTTTTTCTCACCAGAAAGCTCCTTGCTAAAAACGTCCGTCCTAGACGTGGCATCCATTACCACACGTGGGAACTTTCAAAGGCGAAAGCTCCTTTTCAGAGGCGACTTCCCTCCAGGGAAGACCTTCCTCACGGAGCATTGATCGGCGCACAACGGGCCTGACAAACGTCGTTTCAAGCATTTGCAAGCAAAATAACAGGGGAACGGAAAACACAACCGGAATAAGTCGTTCAACCGGAGTAGAAGGTGTCCGGTCCACCCGCGTTTTTCAGGAAAAACGTTCGTAAACGCACAATCGGAGTATTCCGAACACGAATTAAGCTAGCCGCTTTGAATCGGATTGTTATGATCGAAGTCTTGGGCAAGCGAGACCCCATTATTCTCCCTCCCACAAGGCCTTAACCCCGGTCATTCAAGTTATGCGTTCGCTTCCCATTCTCCCCGATCACGATGCCTCTACGGAAAGCCGTATTCGACTTCAAACCGACACGGGAAACGCAAAGGGTTCCTACGCTTTTGTTAGTCTCGGCTGCCCAAAGAACTTAGTCGACAGCGAGCAAATGCTCGGTCTGTTGCACAGGGATGGTTACAACCTAGTTCAGGACCCTGAGAATAGTGACTTTGTGGTTATCAACACCTGCGGTTTCATCGACAACGCTCGCAAGGAATCCTTTGAAGCGATCGATCAAATGCTCGATCTGAAACGCCAAGGCAAAATTCGCGGTGTAATCGTTACAGGCTGTCTAGCGGAACGGCAGCAGGAGCAGCTACTCGAAGCAAGACCGGAGATCGATGGACTCGTAGGTGTCTTTGGGCGAGACGACATAACAACAATCGTAAATCGATTCATGGACGGACTCGACGAGCAGCGGACAATTTTTAGGCCTGCACCGATTCGGGCATTGGCAGACGATTTCCGTTTGCAATTGACCCCTAAGCATTTTGCTTACATGAAAGTATCCGAAGGTTGTGATCGGCTTTGCACATTTTGCGCCATTCCGAAAATGCGTGGCAAGCATGCGAGCAAGCCGATGGAAGGGATCCTAGACGAGGCCAAAAGGCTTGTCGATGGCGGCGTTAGAGAACTGATACTCGTAGCTCAGGACACGACATTCTATGGTATCGATCTTTATGGCAAGCCTAGACTATCGGAGCTCCTGGAAAAGCTGGATGACATCAATGGAGTCGACTGGATTCGGTTGATGTACTTCTACCCGATGTACATCGACGATCAGCTTGTGCAAACGATTGCGGGTGCAAAAAAAATTCTCCCTTACATTGACATGCCATTACAACATATCAACGACGCGATGCTCAAACGAATGGCCCGGCGCGTGACTCGCGACAAAACGCATGAGCTAGTGACGAAGCTTCGCGAGGGCATTCCCAACTTAGTTATGCGTACAACAATGATTACCGGCTTTCCCGGAGAAACGGACGAACAATTCGACGAGCTTGAGGCGTTCGTTGCAGAAATGAGGTTTGAACGAGTAGGCGTTTTTACCTACTCCATTGAGCCTGACACGCCTGCAGCCAAACTATCGGACCATTTGCCAGAACGGGTCAAGAAAGAGCGCCGCAATCGGTTGATGGCTGTCCAACAGCAAAACGCATTTGCATGGTGCGCCGAACGTGTTGGAACAAGGATGGACGTATTGATCGACAAAGCGGTCGACGCGGCCAACAACGTTTGGCTTGGCCGATCTTATGCCGACGCTCCCGATGTGGACGCGACCGTATTCGTTACGGGAGAATTAGATAAACCTATCCGAGCAGGTAACATTGTTGATTGCGAAATCGTCTCGTCCCAGCACTACGACCTAGTTGCCGCTGCGGTTGGGCAGATTCGATAATGGGTTTAACAAGTGCAAGTTCATCGAACTGGAATGTCCCGAATTCCCTTTCGGCAGCGAGGCTCATACTAGCGATTATCGTCTGCATTTTAATCGAAGCTCGCTTTCCGTTTCCGGCAGTGATTTGTTTTTTTGTTGCGGCAAGTACGGACTGGATCGACGGTTGGTGGGCTCGCCGATTTCAACAGGTGACGAAACTTGGCCGAATCCTCGACCCCTTCGTAGACAAAGTCATTATTTGCGGTGCGATGATTGCGTTGTGCGCTGTCCCGAATTCGGCTATCGCACCATGGATGGCCACACTCGTCGTAGGTAGAGAATTGTTGGTTACTAGCTTAAGAGGGATGATTGAAGGGCAAGGGGGCGACTTTTCTGCTAAGCAATTGGGAAAATGGAAAATGGTGGCACAGTGCGGTGCCATCGTTTCTGTTTTGATTGAGCTCCAATACGTAACCGCACCTGCTTGGCTACACTGGACCAGCATAGCGATGGTTTGGTTGGCGATCATTCTGACTGTATTGTCGGGACTGGAATACGTACTGTTGGTGGTAAAGAAGCCTCAATGAACCTTACGCAAACTCAATCTATGGCCTTATCGGCAATTTGGATTCTATTGCTCTTGGTGCTTGTTGGCTCCATCGTGGAATGGTCCAAGTGGATAGCTCGCTACGCGAACGGCGTAAAAGCCGATCAAATTGCAAGTGGACCACAAGCAACCGTTGGACTCATCGACATTTTGGTCGCTGCATTGGTGCTATTCGTACTTTTTTTCTATGCGGCTGTCGTGTGGAAAGCTCTTGGTCTACCAGTTACCCCGAGCAAACAAGTTAGCCCAAGCAAACAAGAATCTAAGCTAAACGCCAGCGCCTACATCGACGTCCAATCCGCTCCATCATTGGATGCAAGCAATGAAAATAAGGACAGCGGGACAAAAATCAATGTTGATAATGGAACTGCTATAAAGCCGGCGGGCATGACGCAACTTCAATTCGTGTTTAGCGGATTTGCAATGTCGGCGCAGCTGTTGTGCGTCGTCTTGATGACTGTTTTTATTTGCAAAAGAACAGGATGCGATTTGAAAAAACTGGGCTGGAGATTGGACCAAGCCGCAGGAGATTTACGGGCGGGGTTGAGGTGTTTTCTCATGTTGACTCCGGTTATTTTGATTCTGAACGCCCTTTTGCAGGGCCTGACCAAGATTACATACGAGCACCCAATCCAAGAGATGATCAAACAGTACCCGTGGCTGCTTGGAATTGCATTTTGGCAAGCGGCGATTGTTGCACCGGTTTCCGAAGAATTTGCATTTCGCGTTTTGCTTATCGGCTGGTTTGAATCGATCCAATTTGGGCGAGACAAGTTTTTTGCTTTTATGTTTGGCGACGCGCTTACGCATTCACGCGAACCGATGAATAGCCCATTGTCACTGACGCAGAATACCGACAACGCCAATTCTTACGAGATTCTTTTGACGCAATCCGGGACGGCAGTGAGCGAATTGGATTCGGTTGAAAAGCCTAAGGAATACAATCCGCCGTGGTGGCCCTCGCTAATAAGCGGAACACTTTTTGGCCTGGCGCACTTTAGTTATGGAGTCAGTTGGGTTGCGTTGATCGTTTTTGGAATGGTATTAGGCAGACTCTATCAATTGCGCCAAAGTATTATTCCTGTGATAGCCGTGCATGTCCTGTTTAACAGCATGAACGTAACAATGTTGGGATTGTCGATTCTATTGCCGGCTAATCAATGATTCCTCATTTGACTTCGACCGGATCTCGTGGTAAGGTGTAAGAGCGATAGGCGTTCGTTTAACAGGTGAATCGATGCCTTTACACTGGATATTCAGGCATCGACCTTGGTAGTCGATTGAGTTCTTGGGCGTGTTTGACAAAACAAACCATCTGTGCCCAGGTCGTTCGCGACCGTGTCAAGAGAGTTTCGCAAGGACGGTGCGTTTTAACTCCTTAAATTACGTCCAAAGAGACATGTCTGCACCCACGGTAATTTAGCGTCAATTGTTTGTTCGCTACCGATGCAGGCTATACCGGCCCATTGATTTTGGGCTTATTTGAGAGAATTGTTTTGAATAATTTTGATGGTTTGGGGCTGATTCAGCCTCTGATGCGAGCTCTTTCAGCCGCAAATTACGAAGTTGCTACCCCTATACAGTTACAAGCGATCCCTGTGTTGCTCAGCGGCTATGACCTCATGGGTTGTGCGCAGACTGGCACCGGAAAAACAGCCGCGTTTGCTTTGCCAACCTTACAGCGTTTGGCAGACACTGCTGCGGTAAGCCAGGATGTTGGCAAAGAGGAAGGCCGTCCTAGTGCCGGTCCGGATCGCCGAGGCCCGCGCGCAGTTCGATGTCTTGTTCTGGCACCGACGCGGGAACTGGCTGCTCAGATTGAGAAAAGCTTTACGACTTACGGCAAGTACTTGAACCTGCGTGTTGCAGTTGTTCATGGCGGCGTTAGTCAAATGCCACAAACACGGGCATTGCAGCGAGGCGTAGATATCTTGGTCGCGACTCCTGGTCGATTGCTTGATTTGATGAATCAACGCATCGCTGATATCTCAAACGTCGAGGTTTTGGTCATTGACGAAGCCGACCAAATGTTCGACATGGGTTTCTTACGAGACCTCAAACGCATTGTTGCAAAGGTACCGTTGGATCGTCAAACACTGATGTTCTCGGCAACGATGCCGGACGAGATTCGCCAGTTAGCCAAGCAGTGGTTGTTTGAACCTAAGTATGTCGAAGTCGCGAAAGTCTCGAGCGCTGCGACTGCAGTAGAACAATCTGTATTTCATGTCTCAGCTCAAAACAAACCGAAGTTGTTGGTCAGTTACATCAAGTCTTCTGAAGTTACTCGGTCGCTCGTTTTCACTCGCACGAAACACGGTGCAGACCAGTTGGTCAAAATTTTGTTGGGCAGTGGAATTGATGCAGTTGCAATCCACGGAAACAAGAGCCAAAATGCAAGAACTCGAAACCTAGATGCGTTCAAATCGGAGCGTCCTCCAATTTTGGTTGCTACCGACATCGCTGCTCGAGGCATCGACGTCCATGGTGTTTCGCACGTGATCAATTACCAATTGCCAGAGGTGCCTGAAATCTACGTTCACCGCATCGGGCGAACGGCCAGAGCAGGAGCTTCGGGAACAGCGGTTTCGTTCTGTGCGCCTGACGAACGTGGTTCTTTGCAGGACATCGAGCGACTGTTGAATTCCACCATTGAAGTGAATGAGTCGCTGAGCGAACTAACGCTTTCTGCTTCACAGCAAAGCCAATGCGTTTCGAATGGTGGCGGTCGTCCTTCGAGTGGCGTTCGTTCACCTTCCTCTGGTCGCGGCGTGAATTCGCGGGGAACGAGCCGTCCACGCAGCACATCACGTGGCGGTCAGTCGGGTAGCCGAGGGCCAAGATCTCGCAAGAATTCCTCCGGCAGTATGGTTCTTAGCTAACACATGCGGAGCATGATGAAAATGTACTCATCACGCTCCGCGTGATGTCGGGAAGGCTAATTTTTGACTCTGACGAAGCACTTGTGCTTTTTCCATATTAAATTTTAAGGTCCGTACAAAAGTGGCATGTGCGTCTCGCGCGAGACGCCCGTGCCACGAAGTGGATTTTGGAGGGAGAACTCCGGAACCCACTGATAAGGTAGCGGTGTGTTCCGTTTTATCGATTCCAACGCACCGCAGCTTCCGCCACTCGCTTGCCCAACGCTACAGCCGTTTGGCGATCGCCAGGTCCAATGTTGAATTGATCCATATTGGACTGAGCCATCGCGCCCGTATAGCTGGCGATCCGATTCGTCTTCTCGGGTGTTGAACCCTCGGGCATGACACCCGTGCCAACCCAGATCATGCTGTGCTGCATACTATTGATCATCAAGCCTGAAAGGGTATTGAGCTTATCGCCGGACAGGCCCTGAGAATGAGTAAAGCCGGCACCGATTTTATCTTTCCAACCTTGCTGGTACCAAATACCGCCGCAAGCGTCGATGAACGCTTTGAACTGAGCCGAATAGCCACCCATGTATGTTGGAGTTCCGAAGACGATTGCGTCGGCTGCGTTTAGCGCGGCGACAATCGCGTCATTCTTCCAGCGTCCATGCTCGATGTCTTCACCCAATATTCGATGTAGTGATACTTTGGCACTCGCAATCGACTTCGCACCCTCGGCGACTGCTTCGGCGACTTGTTGTGTGTGCCCAGTGGCTGAAAAATAGACGATGGCAATGGTTGTCATAGGTTGTGCTCCTGAATGAAACTGAATTGAAAACAAATTGGTTTGAACAATTGGCCCGTTTGAATTTCGAGCCAGTACTGTTTTGACACCGACATTAACCGTGAGATCTCCTCTGCAGTCGGCTGTGTCACCGGGACAGAAGCACATTCTAGGGTTGCATCAAAAGGGTAGGTAGCCTTATTTTTGCATGCTAATTGGGTGGCCTGGTACCTTTCAGTTTGCCCGTCGCCTAAGCGTGATAAATGAGGATCGCGTGATGAGCGGTGGGGGCTTGGCCTGGGCTGTTAAGAAACTGGGGTTGACGCACAATTTGATTGCTATGGTTTTGTTCCCCACGACGTACATTAGCAGCCAAGTCATTCCGTCCAGACGCGAGGTCAGTGGGGCGGAGGATTTTGGCAGCGGCTATCGGAATCTAGCCTGTCAGTCATCGGTCCACCGACGCGAGGTCGGTGGTGCCGACTTA
>JAYTVL010000106.1:0-2313 GCA_043744075.1 Pirellula sp.
AAGCGACTTCAACGATCAACGACACTACCCGATTATGATATACTCATCACTCCGCAAACCCTTGATGGCAGGTAGTTTTGAACCTGCCGCTCGCCTTACCGGCGAGTCATCGTCAAAAAACTCCGATCGAATAACAATACAACCGAATTCTACTTCCTCGCTGAGCGTAAACGAAAATGGTTGAATCAGCCTTACTACCTGCTTCTTACCATTCACAACTCCCATGAAAAAAAGATAGAAATCTCCCGATCGATTCGAGCCGATCCTATCGGACTTTAAATCCAAAAGTACCGAGATGGATGATAACTTCGGGAGAACGCTTTCGCTTACCAATCTAACGCTTGTGCATGCGCATGTTTTTCCAACCTCGTAGCATTTCATTTCCTGTTCAAACTTAGGCTCAACGACAATCAACCAAACGCCCAAACGCCCGGGCAGGATCCTTCCAAGTGAAATAGGGGAAAGTACCTTTTCAAATTTTTCGATTTGCTGCTCTTGGTCATCTTCTTTTGACAAGCCAAGTTCTACGATGTTTAAATCGGAGCCTAATGCCAGCTCCCAATCTCCAATTGACCAACCGACGAGAAGTAAGAAACCAACAAAAAGTGCGTGACACCCGTTCATTGAACGCTCCAATCGTACGACTGAATATCTACCAGACCGATTCAATAGCCGTTGAACATTGTAGTTGTATAGGCTATGATTTATTCTGACAAGGTTTTCTACGGTTAAAAACCTAAAAACGAAGGATTTTTTCCCAGCTTAGAATTCTGGCTGTAAGCATACGTGGATGGCCCCTAGGTTACGCCCCGCCTCCTACGAGGTTTTGAATTTCCAAAAAGAAAATAGTAAGCCAATTTGGTCGACTCGCAAACCGTGGGAACCGGTGTGGCCCGCTTGCTTTTGGATCATGGGGATCGGCTTGCGGTCGGTTCGCCCGCGATTGACGGCCATTACAGACCGAACCGCACATGCGAGCTTCTCCCAAAAGACGTCAGACATTTTTCAAAAGACGGCGAACACGTTTGCAAACAATGTCAGAAATGTTTGCTGCCGTTGGTTCGAAACGCTAAAGATCGTGCCGAAACGTTTCACGACGTTACACTATAACTCCTCTGACTTGCCAACTCGCTCCATGATCGGAGCCAACTCAGTCCGGATGTCGGGATGCAACCCTAGCTCGGACATTCACCTCCCAATCGTAGACCGCCCGCGTGCTTAAAGCCCAAATGGATCCGGTGGAGGACCGGGATCTGGTGCAGGAGCTGGATCTGGCGAGATCGCATTGATGGCTTGAACTTGTTGCATTGGTCCTCGTTCTGTCAACAAAGTCGCTTCGGACTGGAAATTCAAATTCTTGGAAAACGCCGGCACCATGCAAAGATTTTTATTCGCCGGGAAAGTTACCTTTACGCAGACCGTACCAGTAGTTTCAAGTACAGGGTTAGGTAAAACCGTGAGACTTGCCCCTGTGACCCGCATCACGCTCAGAATGGCATTCGCCTTGGCTTCGGCCTCGGCCACCGTTGCACCTGGGACAATGATGTGACGTGCTGCTTCGTTGGATGCATTTTTGCAGCTTCGAATCGTTGTTGTAGTTGTTTGGCACGCGGCATAAAGATCACTCAATTTATTACCCAGCGTGAGATCAAAATTGGCAATTGACGGGAAATATCTTGGAATATCGGCTGCAGATCGGATGCGTTGGCTGCATGGTAGCTAGCATCATGGGAAATAACGAAAGCGCCAGATAGTACGCGACGGATGCGGCCAAAGAGCTAGCATCATCTTCACTCCAACGAATGCCCGCATCGCGCAAGTTGGGAAAAAAATTCCGAATCCAATGCTTGCCGGATTTAACAACGGCAGTTTGGACTTCTGTCAGGCGTTCGAATTCCAGGCTGTTTTTTGGTTTGGACATGGCCGCATCTTAGAATTTTTTGTTGCCCGATGCCATAGAAATACGAATGCAAGCAATGGTCGACGGAGCGACTTGACAACGTTATTGGGTTGCCAAATAGGCATAAAGGTCGGCCACATCGGCAGGGGACTTGTCATGAAGAAGCCCTGTCGGCATTAGCGATTCTTTCGAATACGCTTTGTCCTCGATACTTTCTTGGTTGATGCGAACAATGGCCCCGGTGGCGGTTTGCAGCGTGATTCCGTCTGCTGCGTTGTAAACCAACATGCCTGTGAAGATCTCGCCATCGACGGACAAAACCCGTATCGGCTTGTACCGATCCGAAATATCCCGACTAGGTTCAAAGATCGCCTTTGCAAGATCGTCTCTGGAAAATCGCTTTGCAACACCGA
>JAYTVL010000107.1:0-7510 GCA_043744075.1 Pirellula sp.
GTTGCAAGCCTCCGGTTCAGTTTTTTGTTATGTTTTCTGAAACGAGTCGATGCATCCAATCCACGATCAAAAATCCAATCAAATCACAATGCAAAACCCCTCACCCCCAGCCCCTCTCCCCTAAAAAGGGGCGAGGGGAGCAAGTCAAAGATGTGGGTAAAGATGATGCA
This sequence comes from Pirellula sp., assembly GCA_043744075.1. Classification (GTDB taxonomy): domain Bacteria; phylum Planctomycetota; class Planctomycetia; order Pirellulales; family Pirellulaceae; genus JBKCUI01. The sequence goes on from JAYTVL010000107.1 coordinate 171, forward strand.
TCCCCCCGCGCTTTCGCGAGGAAAACGCGGCACGCGGTTAAACAAGTTGTGCCTATGTTAGGATGTTGTCATTCACAATAATGGATTCGAATCAAAACTGGACTGAGCTACGAGAATGTTTCGTATTGACTTGATTTTTCTCATAACTTTAGTTGCGTTTTTTGGCATTGGATGCCGAGGCGCAAAAATTTTAGATTTGCCAGTTCAGCCAACGGACGGTTTCCTTGCCGGTCTCGATAGCAACCATAGCAGTGTCTCAGCGATTGAAGCGGACGACAATGGTACCTCAGCGCGCATCGAACGATTCTGCGGAGACTGCCATGCGTTGCCAAATCCAGAGAGTTTTGAGAAGGACGAATGGTACAAGGAAGTTCGAAAGGGGTTTGAGTTCTATGCTCGTTCCGGCCGCGTTGACCTTGATCCACCAACAATTGAAGCCGTCGTAAAGTACTATCGCGCTAAGTCACCGGAGAAAATCGTGTTCCCGGTTTTTGGTAAAGTCGACAACAATTGGTCGAACAAATTTCGAACGGAAAAACTGGATTGGACTGATCAAAAAGATGAATACATATTTCCATGCATTGCTTCGCTGAATTGGGCTAAATGGTCCAGTGACGGAAGCTCAAGATTGTTAGTCTGCGACGCTCGAGACGGCAGCGTCAGCGTCGTCGATCCAAACCAAAAGCAAATGAGCCGCCAGCTTTTGACACGACTCCAAAATCCTGCTCGAGTCCATGTTTGTGATATTGACGGCAATGGCTTGGAGGACTTGATAATTGCGGACTTAGGAAGCATGTATCCCTTCGAGCAACGGTTCGGCAGAGTTGCTTGTTTGCGGCGAATTCCGAATTCAAACACACTTCAACCCATATTGGTCGCACAAAATTTGGGGAGGGTTGCAGATGTAGCTGTCGGTAATTTAGTGGGAGATTCGCAGCCAGATGTTGTAGTCGCCGAATTTGGTTACCAAGAGCTCGGAGGACTACATCTAATGCGAAACGTTTCTCAGAACTCTGATGAGTTGAAATTCGAGTCAACACGGCTCGACATACGCCCAGGCATTGTCCGAGTTTTGTTGAATGATTGGAACGGTGATGGCTTGCCTGACATCACGACTTTGGTTACGCAAGAAACGGAGTGCGTTGATATCTACTTGAATCGTGGGGACAGATTTGAACGGAATTGTATCTGGCGAGCATTGGATGTCACTTACGGGTCAGTATCCATGGAACCTGCGGACCTAGATCAAGATGGGGACATGGATCTAATCATTTGCAATGGAGACTCGTTCGATAATAACTTTGCGAACAGATCGCATGGCGTTCAATGGCTAGAAAACCTTGGCGACATACAGTTTCGATTTCATCGTCTGTTGGACTTGCCAGGAGCTTACGCCGCAAAAGCAGGCGATATGGACAACGATGGTGACTTGGACATCCTCGTAGTTGCGAATTTGCCTGAAACGGTTGACCCCGTTTCCTTGCGATCATCGAATCCACCTTCGATCGTTGTTTTGGAACAGACGGAACCAAAGAATTTTGCGACTCGCATACTTAGTCGCGATGCGCCTCGCTACACTTCGCTGGAACTAGGCGATTTCAATAACGATGGAAAAATGGATTTCACAGTAGGTGCTTCGGTGATATCGGCGTCGGTGCCAATCCCAAGAATTACCGTTTGGTCACAAAAGTGATTGCTTAGTCGAGCGGCAGATTACGCATCACGAGTCGCAGCAGACTTATGAGGCTCAAAAGTAGTTCGAGCAGCATGTTCCGCCTTCTTAATCGCGGCTACCGCAGATTCATACAGAAATCGCTGAGCCCTAAATTTTGCCTGGTTTTGTTCGGGATGAATTCGTGTATAGCGACCGTCACTCCCGAGGCGCCAAGCATTCTGATTGTCTCGAAAATACGTATCCAAGATTTCCATCAATCGACGGCGCGAACCGGTATCCTCGACCGGCACCAGCAATTCCACGCGTCGGTCAAACGAACGGGGCATCCAATCAGCGCTGCTGATGAAGACGGCATCCTCGCCTCCATGGTAAAAATAAATGATGCGGGCGTGTTCTAGAAACCGATCCACGATGCTGATTACAGAAATATTTTCGCTCAGGCCAGCAACTCCTGGACGTAAACAACAAACGCCCCTCACGTTGAGGCGGATAATAACACCGGCCTGGCTTGCTTCGTAAAGGGCATTGATAACATCTGGGTCGACCAGTGAATTCATCTTGCCTGCAATGTACGCTTTTTGTCCGTTGCGTTTATTCAATGTCTCGGCTTGGATCAGCGCGACGAGTTTTTTTCGTAGTCCCAATGGTGCGGCGTCCAGTTTGTCGTAGGGCTGCGGTTGGCTGTAGCCCGTGATCGCATTGATAAACGCGCTGGCATCCCGTCCCAGCGATTCATTGCAAGTCATATAGCTGATATCGCTATAAATACGGGCAGTGGTTTCGTTGTAATTGCCAGTTCCGAAGTGAACATAACGCACGATCCCTGAAGGTTCTCGGCGCACAACGACGCAAATCTTGGCATGTGTTTTAAGGCCCCGAACACCGTAAATGACCTGGACTCCAGAACGTTCCAGCTCGCGGGCCCATTCTATATTGCGAGCTTCATCGAATCTAGCTTTCAACTCGACAATAGCAGTTACATATTTTCCTCGCTCTGCAGCTCTCTTAAGAGCAGCGACAATGGGGCTCTTGCGACTCGTTCGATACAGCACTTGCTTGATGGCCAGCACATCAGGATCTTCTGCGGCCTCCTCCAGAAACCGAACTACCGGCTCGAAGCTCTCGTAGGGATGACAGAGAAGCAAGTCTCGCTCGCTGATCGCTTTGAACATGCTTTGAGTCGGGTCGATCACAGGGGACCGCTGTGGGATCCAAGGCGTATCTCTTAGAGCTGGAAACCCTTCCATTTCGGTTAGGTACATCATGCTTGATAAATCTAATGGGCCTGGAAACTTAAACACATCGCTTGGGCTAAGGCCCAATTTGTCTTGAAGGAATTGGAGAGTCGGCTCAGACACCGACTCTGCAATCTCCAGTCTTACAAAACCCGCAGAACGTCGCGAATGCAACACCTCCTGCATGCCCATCATCAAATCGGCCGCGCTGTCTTCACGGACAGAAACATCGGCATTGCGAGTGACGCGAAATGCGATGCATTCTTCTATTCGCTTGCCTGGATAGTATTCGTCTACCAACACAGCCGTAACGTCCTCAAGCAACGCGTAGTTGTAGCCACGATCGCTCGGCAACGTAATGAATCGCGAGAGAACTTTGCCTAGTGGGATGAAAGCAAAGCGATGCGGTTTCTCGGAATCGCCGCTGGCCATTCGCACGCAAAGATACAGTCCTAGATTCGCAAGGATCGGAAAAGGGCTATCCGGATCGATATCCATCGGAGAAATTACTGGGTAAATCTCCTCGTGGAAAAATCGAGCGATGGCTTCACGATGCCTGGCTGATGCATTTCGAGCCGAAATGCGTTCCAATCCTTCGGCCGTTAACGTCGGCTCGACCGCGTTCAAAAAACAATTGTACTGATCTCGAATGATCGCATTCACACGGTCGTAGATGTGCTCGAGCTGCTCTGTGACGGTCTTGCCGCTCGGGTCGACGGTTTCGATTCCGCGTTCCTGTTGAAGCTGAAGTCCTCCAACTCGTACCATAAAGAACTCATCCATATTGCTGGCGGTAATTGCCAGGAATTTCAGGCGTTCGAGGACAGGCACCTTGGTATACAGGGCTTGATCGAGCACCCTTTGATTGAACTCGAGCCAACTCAGTTCGCGATTGATAAATGTTTGGTTTGGAGGTGGCATATGGTCGTCGGAAATTTTTTTTGGGACAGCTAAGCACTCATGCATACGTTTCTTGGTTTAACCGCGTAGGCATCGCCCCTCATCTTTACCCACATCTTTGACTTTGCTCCCCTCGCCCCTTTTTAGGGGAGAGGGGCTGGGGGTGAGGGGTTTTGCACTGTGTTTTGATTTGATTTTTGATCGTGGTGCGTACTAGGAGTTGCTTTTAGGCGAGCGGTGGAATGCAAACTACCATCACAACCCGAAGCGTGAACGAGGGACGATCCATCGCTCACGCTTCGGGTTGGTATATTACAACGTGCCGCTCGCCTTATCGTACACAAAAAACACATTTAGAGAACCTATAATGGGTCCATGTAGTCCTAAAGACAAATCGCAAGAAAAACGATAAGCTCATGTCTCCAAGGCAATCCCGTTTTCATCGTCTTTTGTAGTCTGCTTCATGCTGAATCGTGAAAAAACGTCCGCGTCGATGTGCTTTCCAACTTCCGAGGAATTGAGGCAAACCGCGGAGCATCAACGGTTAGTCGAATCTAAACAGAGGCATATCAATTGGCAACGCTGGGGGAGCTATTTGTCGGAACGACAGTGGGGAACTGTGCGAGAGGATTATTCGCAAAACCAAGAGGCTTGGTTTTTTCTTCCACATGATCATGCTCGGTCGCGGGCCTACCGATGGGGCGAAGATGGTCTTCTAGGTATCTCCGATCGACAAGGCCGTCTTTGTTTTTCGTTCGCATTTTGGAATAATCGCGATCCAATCCTCAAGGAAAGGCTTTTCGGTCTGTCTGGCCCCGAAGGCAATCACGGTGAAGATGTCAAGGAGTGTTACTACTACCTAGACTCCACTCCAACGCATTCCTACATGAAGGGTCTTTACAAATACCCTCAAGCTCGGTTCCCATACGAAAGTTTGACCGATACTAATCGAAGTCGATCGCGAACGGAAAACGAATTCGAACTGCTCGATACCCATGCGTTTGACAACGACGCTTATTTCGACTGCCAAATTGAGTACGCCAAAGCTGACGCGGACGATATCTTAATCCAATTGACTGTCACCAATCGCGGACCTTCTCCTGCGGTGCTACATGTATTGCCGCAGCTGTGGTACCACAATTCATGGATCTGGGGTTGCGAACATGACGGTTGTACCAGCAAGCCTCGAATGCGTTTGCACAAGGCCAGTGAGCCAAATGGAGTTGTGCTCTGCGACCACGAGTCGCTTGGTCATTTTGAGTTTCGAGTAGACGTAGGGCCAAAAGGTGAAAAGCCCATGTGGTTGTTCACTGAGAATGAAACTAATCCTAACCTCCATCCTGGAGCCCCTACCTCGGGAACACACTTTAAGGATGCTTTTCACGCTTCTGTTGTAGATGGCGTAGCAAACGGCGCCGACACGAAAACATTCGGGACGAAATGTGCGGCTCACTACATTTTGATTGTCAATCCAAATGAGCCACTGGTTATTCGTTGTCGTCTTTCCGGCATTTCCCTTGAGTCCATGATGGCCGACGACACAGCCAAGCCATCGGCCAAGCCAATACTGCCTCAGCCGATAATGAATCCAATCTTCAGCGATCGTCGATTTGGCGAAGGCTTTGAATCAATCATTTCCCAACGGCAGTCTGAATCGGACGCATTCTATGCCGAGTGCATCCCACAACAGCTAAGCGAAGAAGAACGGAAGATTTCGCGTCAAGCCTACGCGGGCCTGCTATGGACCAAACAATTCTATTACTACGTTGTGGATTCATGGATCCATGGTGATCCAAACAGCCCACCACCACCGCCCGGTCGCGAATTTGGGCGTAACAGTGACTGGACGCATCTATTTAATCGAGATGTCATTTCCATGCCAGACAAATGGGAATACCCGTGGTATGCGGCCTGGGATGTAGCATTCCATATGATCCCCATGGCGCGGGTCGACATCGAATTCGCAAAGAATCAATTGATTCTCTTCCTGCGTGAATGGTATATGCATCCCAACGGGCAGATCCCGGCCTATGAGTGGGCTCTCAACGACGTGAACCCGCCTGTTCATGCATGGGCCTGTTGGCACGTTTACAAATTGAGCGGCGACAAAGAATTTTTAGCTAGGACGTTTCAAAAATTGCTGCTCAATTTCACTTGGTGGGTAAATCGAAAGGATACGCGAGGGCAACATGTTTTTAGCGGCGGCTTTTTAGGTCTCGACAACATCGGCGTGTTTGACCGCAGCAAGCCGCTACCTGGCGGCGGAACTCTCGATCAAGCGGACGCAACAGCATGGATGGCATTCTTTTGCGGTAACATGTTGCAGATGGCATTGGAGTTGGCGGAAGAGAACCAAGCGTACTCGGATATGGCCAGCAAGTTCTTCGAGCATTACGTCGCGATTGCGGAAGCGATGAATACATTGCACGGTACCGGCCTTTGGGAAAAGGAAGATGGATTTTACTATGACCACCTTCTTCGCGACGGCAATAGCACAGCCATGAAAGTTCGCTCGTTGGTTGGCCTGATTCCATTGTGCTCCAACGTCTTGATTCACGAATCGACTCTGCAACGGCTGCCTAGCTTTCAACGCCGCATGAATTGGTTCTTGAAAAACAAGCCACAAATGGCCAAGCACATGGCCTACATGGAAAGATTTTGCCCCATTGGTTCGACGACGGAAATGCGGCTTTTGGCAATCCCTTCAACCGAGCGATTTCGCAAGTTGCTTGACTACATGTTGGACGAAAAGGAGTTTCTGTCGCCATTCGGCATACGTTCGATGTCAGCCATCCACGGTGACAAACCGTTCGTGTTCGAACACGCAGGCGGCAAGGAATCGGTCAGTTACGTACCTGGTGAGAGCAACACAGGGATGTTTGGTGGCAACAGCAACTGGCGCGGCCCCGTCTGGTTTCCGCTCAACTATTTGATTGTCGAATCGCTCCGGCAGTATCACGAGTTTTACGGTGAGAAGTTTCAAGTAGAGTGCCCGACTGGTTCCGGCATTCTGATGAACTTGCGTGAAGTTGCTGACGAAATCGAACGTCGCCTGATTTTGCTTTTCAAGAAAAACGAGCAAGGAGCTAAGCCATGCCATGGTACGGATGAGAGATATACCATCGATCCGCATTGGAAAGACTTGATGTTGTTTCACGAGTACTTTCACGCGGATACCGGGCGCGGACTGGGGGCCAATCACCAAACTGGCTGGACGTCGCTCGTAGCAACTATGCTCGAACATCAAGCTGCATGCAAAGCCAATCGATAATATGTAAGTGGGCGTTTTTAGAATCAATTTTTTTGGATTGAAAGCTTTGCATTCAAATCCTATTGCCACGATGCGTTTAATTTGAATCCAACAGGCTAGGAGGTCATACAGCTTTCCCGTCAATAAAACTGAAGGTGCGACTACGGCGTAAAAGAGCATTAACCCACCGCTGATGTCATCTCGGTCGTTTTTAGCCCAACGGGCTTAAACATTTTAGCCCAGGGCAAAGCGCAGCGCCGCCCTGGGTACAGACCGAACC
>JAYTVL010000108.1:0-28731 GCA_043744075.1 Pirellula sp.
TCGCTGCGCTCAGCAGCCCAATGGCAGCATTCTTTTTACATTCGTGATTTCGGTAACATCCGGCGCTGAGGCAACACGAAGCGGAAATGTAGTTGTCGCAGAACACCGACGCTAAAGCGAGGAATGCTCGACGCATGATTTCCACATCGACCTTTCCTCAGTTTGAGACTATCCCGCAAATGCAACAAATGTAGCGAAGTCGTTGCAACAATTCGAGGCTATTCATTTGAAATGGAGCAGGGGCGAGGAAGATCCCTCGCTTACGGGCCAATAGGTGCCTGGCACGAATGGCACTGTCGCCTGTGCGCAAGCACTGCCATTCAAATGAGTTATCATGCTTAGCAAGTTGGGCTCGGAGCACTTTCCTGGGATCCATCATCTTTTTATATTGGTCTTTGCGACGTTTCACGACGCGAGGTTCAAATCGTGTCGATTCCGATCAGGAATTGAGCCATTTTTACGGTTTGGCTGGGGTGGCTGGCAGTTAGTGGTTTGCGATCTTTGAAGCCGGATTAGGATGGATTCCGGTTTGCTTCCCTCTGGCTGGAGGCGTCATTCAAAATCGCCTCACTGCAGAGTTAGTAGCTCTGCAGTGAGACTTGACGTTCAGGTACAGAACTCCCCTTGGTCCACCTCCAAGATGATTCCGATTCTCACTCCTTGCAAGAGTGTTGTTCGCCCGGTTCAGGACGTGCCTGCCTGCTCAAAGGGTGCGATCGGCATTTTCAGCCTATTCATCACCTCGATGGCTATTGTTCTGAAGTTTGTGTCCAAGCAGCCAAGGCATGGAGTCGTAAATTGGCTAATAAAAAGTATCGTGAAAGTGAGAAAGGAAGGCGGTCCCGGTCCGATCAAGCCAAGCGATACCGCGAACGAATCCAAGCAGAAAAGGCTGCCGCAATGTCCGAACCACCCAAAAAACCTGGCGATGACGATTCGCGCGAGGGCTATCACAAAGAAAAATCCAAGAAAAAAACTTGTTGCCATCGACCAGGTTGCTACGAACGCTTCGATCCCCATCCTCGCGCACCCCATCAAAAATACTGCAGCCCTGAATGTTACAAGGCCATGCGATGCGTTCTCGTTCGCGAAAAAAAGTGGCGTGAACGTCTCAAGCTCGCAAAGAAAACACCGCGTCCAAAGCCTTCGAGCGACTCCATTTTGGAGTGACCAGCATAGGTAATCCGCCGAAGCTCGACTATTTTTGGCTACCTTCAATGGATCGCTTGCACCAGACGTCTAATGGGCTGCGAATTACGGGTTCCAAAAACGTGAGAGGCCATCGGCGATGCTTAATTCATCTCAGTTGCCAGACAGAAACGACTCGCTTTCAAACCGAGTCTTTGGTGACTCCGTTCGACTACTTGCCATCAGTGAGCTCGATGAGCGACTCGGTCGCTATCGGCTGGCGCAGCCTAAACTCGAGCAGCAGATGCTTAAGTCGTTGCGTGACTATGGTCAGTTGTCACCGGTGGTCGTCTGCCAATTGGATGGACAAACGGTACTCGTCGATGGCTTCAAGCGTCCTCGGGCCGCTCGGACTCTCAAGGGCCATGACAGGCTCGTGACTCGATTCCTTGAAAAGGATGAGCAAGGAGTCAAGGCAGCAATCTTCAATCTCAACCGGATCACGGGCCGTCCGGTGGAGCTCGAAGAAGCGTGGATCATCTATGCGCTGGTGATCGACGATGGGCTTCAGCAAATCGAAGTCGCTCAAATGCTTGGTCGTCACAAGAGCTGGGTCAACCGGCGATTGGCCTTGATCGAAAGACTTTGTAACGAAGCTCGCGAGTCATTGCGGCTGGGCCTGATCACTCCGACGCAAGCCCGACATTTGACCCGGTTGCCGCGCGGCAACCAGAACGCGACCATGCAAACAGCTACCCATGCCGCTCTTACCTCGCGCGAACTCTCGTGTATGGTCGACCTCCTGTTAGCCAGCAGCACACAAGAGCAGACGCAATTCGTCCTTGAAAAGCCTCGGCAAGCCATTGAGCAATCGCAAGAGCACCATATCCACCAATGGGACCCTCGGCTCAGTGCAGCAGGCAATCGGGTCGCAAAGAGACTGAGCTTCTTGCTCGATTCACTATCGAAGATGAACACTTGGATGCGTTTCGAAGGACGAGGACAACTTCAAGCTTGCGATCGAGCGGTGTTGATCTCTGGCTTTAAGAAACTTCAGCAAGAAGCAACACTTCTGATTGAGGCTAACGACGACTTTATCAAGGAACTCCAATTACCATGAGCGACCGATCCTTATCCGAAGAAGAGCTTCGCAATCAAGTCGTCCAGCGAAGCAATCACGCTGAATCCGATCGCCGAATCGCCAAGCAATTGGGAGTGAGTCGCTGGAAGGTCGCGAAGATCATTCGTCAAAACCGTAAGAGTCGTGGCTTACAAGAATCAAACTCGGCTTCGTCGCTGCAGCCAACGAATCCGCAGCCATCGGAACCGCAGCCAACGAATCATACAGAAATGATACCAGCAAGCCTTGGTCGGCCCATCCAAAAACGTGCCAGCAAGCTCGACGCATTCGAATCGCAACTCCAGAAACTACTCCAGCGTTATCCACGCATTACCGTGATTCGTCTCCAAGAGGAGTTGCAGGGTGCAGGCTACACGGGAGGTTACTCGATTCTGGCCGAACGCATGAGAGAGCTCCGCGCCCGACCTGCCAAGCCACTGACGGTCCGCTTCGAAACCGGTCCGGGTGCTCAGGCTCAGATGGACTGGTCGACTTACGAGATCGACTTTACGCAAGAGGGGCGTCGTAAGGTTCAGCTCTTCAGCTACATTCTTGGCTACTCACGCAGGCAGTATATCCACTTTACTATGCGACAAGACTTCGAAACGACGATCCGCCAACATATCGAAGCGTTCAAGCATCTTGGCGGTGTCGCTGCGACGTGTCTCTACGACAACATGAAAGTCGTCGTGACGCGTTGGGAAGACGATACGCTCAGAAAGTTCTGACGTTGCTCAATGTCTATCCTAAGAGTGATGTGTTAGCCGCCATGCAACGAGCCGTCATGTATCGCGCGTTTGGCTACAGCGATTTGGAACGCATCCTGGCTCATCAAGGCACGCCCAAACCATCGTGGCAACAGTTAAGCGAAAGTGAGCAGAAGACAATCGACAAGCTTACCGATTCAAAGCCGATCCCACCTCGCCATAGCAAAGAGTATCAAGACTTGCTCTACGGCAAGAAGGAAACACCACCGGAAATTACACCACCCGAGATAACTACACCCGAGCTAACTTCAGAGAGACTACCGCTTGAATCCGAAGAAACCAGCGAAGAAACCCAATCACCAGACAACCCAACATCAGACAACCCAACATCGGACGATCGACCACCGAGCCATGATTCTCAAAAGCCTAGAGACGCTCAAGATCAAGCTGACAGCTCAGGAGCTTGACGAACTTGTGCGAGAAGCGACCGAGAGAGGAATGTCGCCTTGGGAATTGCTAGATCGCTTCCTGTCGGTGCCCGCCAATGAGAGTATTGAGCGGGCCATTGAACGTCGCATCAAGAATGCTGGGCTCCCAACGTCAGCCACTCTGGAATCGTTCGATTGGGCGTTCAATGCCCAGACGATTAACAAGGCATCGATGTTGGAACTCGCAAGTGGCGAGTTCGTCAAACGCCAGGACAACTTGGCGTTCGTAGGACAATCGGGATTAGGGAAATCGCATTTAATACAGGGGATTGCCCGATCTTGCTGTGTGTTGGGCCATCGAGTTCGGTACGAAACCAGCGCCACGTTGCTGGAGGAACTGATGCGAGCCGCTGGAGCCAAGACGTTACCATCGGCGCTTCGCTACTATCGATCGTTCGACTTGCTGATCATTGATGAATTCGGATTCGATAAGCTGGAGCGTCGCGAGTATCCTGAATCTCCGAGCATGCTGTATAAGGTAGTCGACGGTCGTAATGGCCGCGGCGCGACGGCGATCTTGACGAATGTGGACTTCGGTGACTGGACGGAATATCTCGGAGATCCGGCGTTGGTGATGGCCCTGTTGGACCGAGTATCGGACGCAATCGTGTTCCGATTTGAAGGGGAATCGTATCGCAAGAATCGCTCGAGAAAGGGTCAATAGAGCGTCACTCGTATAGTTCACGCCGCAAAACATCTTCGCATCCTTGACTCAAATTGAGTATCGCCGTGCCATGGGTTGATTACGCTGATCTTCGCCGCCGCTTGATTATGGTTGACGTATTGGCCTGGATGAATTGGCAGGCAATTGAGCAAAAAGTGAATCTCTTCGAGGTCGCTGTCCATTCTGCGAGGCAGCCAATTCGCCAACGGAGATAAATTCTAAAAAAGGCCGTCGCTTCGTTGTGAACACAACTCGCAAGCTGTTCAAATGTTTCCGCTGCGATGAAGGCGGAAACGTCCTACATCTTTGGAGTCTGTACCGCAAGACGGACCTGAACACCGCGGCCAACGAGCTTGATAAACATCTTAGCCACCCACCAAACCCAAAATCAAGCAACCGCCAACCGCCAACAACTCAGCCACAAATCTAGCAACTGCTCGGCCAGCCGAACAGTAAGTATGGCTCAATTCCCAACCGGAAATGACACCGTTAACTTGTTCTGATCACAAAGCACCCGGCAACGGCGTTTTGCCCCCTCGCAAAATTGCGATTTCGCTGCGAAGCGGATTCCTTCATGCTCGCGGGGGAGCCTGCAGCACTGCCTCGACCAAAGTACTTCTTGAAATTCCAAACAAGATCGCACCACATCCGGCCGTCGATACCGATTCGTCTCAAGATCGGATCTAAGTCACTGGGTATCTCAGCTTTTTGAACGCTAACTCTTTGCCGACCGGTCCAATCTAGCAGTTTCAAATAGTCGCTGAGGTTTAGCGATAGGAATCCTTTGTCGCTAGCTCGTACGCCAGAACCGCTCGATTGTGCGCCTGTGGCGGCGCGTTCATTGATCGTTAGCGGAGATAACCATGCGTCTCTAAGAATAGAATTCCCTCGCCGTATCTTTGCGTCGGCTTTTCTCTTTCTCAATTGATCGGGAGTGGATGTTCGCAGGATTCGGCCCGCCTCTTCGGTTTCAATTGCGACTAAGTCGACCGCAGCGGACGGGATCGTTACACCTTGGAGCGCCTGAATTCGATCGTAAGCCGATGTGTGCAATGATTCTTCAGGAGTGGCCGCCATCGCAGCTCGAATCGGATTCAAATCGACATACATGCTGCACGCCAACAGGCCTGCTTCATCAGTAATCGCAAGTGCTTTGAAGCGTCCTTCCCAAAAATGGCCGGTAGCCTCGTCTTGTTTGTTTGCAAGTCGAGCGATGGGTTCGCAGAGTGCTTTCATAAACCAGGACGGATTGGAAAGTCGGATACGGATTTCTTGGATACGTTCGGCGTTGTTGGCGAGAGCCTCGACATCGGTGGTCGTTGGGTCGGCCAATTGTTCATTGATACGCCGACCGGGGAATACTCGCAGCCAGCGAAGGGCAACGTCGGAATCGGACCAGTCTGCGATGACATCGGGCCGCGTACGGACGACAATATGCAAATGGTTCGATAGAATTGCGTAGGTTAGGACATCGATACCAAAGACAGAGGCAAGCCGTTCCATCCGGCAACGGATCCACTCGCGACGATGCTCGTAGTTTTTGCCCGAAACGGCATCCTCGCCGGACAAGTAAGCCCTTCTGACGCATCTTTGGACAAGATGGCAAATACAAACCGAATTAGGGTCAAACTGTTCGTTACGAGGCAATCGTGGCATAGTAAATCTCCTTCGAAGTAATTCAGCAACCGAGGCATATCAAATCTCCCTTGAAGAGCAGCATACCCGATCAGCCATCTCCCAGTCAATAGGTGCCTGGCACCTACTGAAGGGCCCCTGGCACCTACTGAAGGGCCTCTATTTGATCTGCTAGCCGATTCACGAAATTGTCGCGCCTTGCGTCAGCGTATGCGTCCATATCTGTCTTGTTGAACTGCAGCTTGCGTTTGCTCGAGACAACCGAAGTACTTTTCGTCTCCATCGATGGCCTCAACTCAAAAACCTCTTGGTCCGAATTAACCGTGAAGCAAGCGTCGATGGGGCCAAAAAACTGTTTCAACTTGGAAGCGTCCGATGATTCTAGAAACGGGCGTAGAACACGGGGATCATAAAAGCGAAAGTACAGTTCATTCTCGTCTGGCCCAACAACCAGTAGAAAACGACGGAAGTGATTGCGTAGTGATTGCAATTCCGACTTCGATGTTGCAAAAAATCCCCAAGCCTGCCCCCATAAATGCTCCTTTAACCAAACTAGCACAGCAGCATCAACCTGTACGATATACGGAGCAGTATCCCAAAAGTCCTGTTCGGCGCGTCCCTTGTAAAGCGACGCGGCGCGATCCTTAAGTTGTTCGACAAGGATCGGAATCTTTGGTTCGTAACACGCATCCAGAACCGCATAGAGATGGGAATTATCCGCCTCCAACTGTTGGTTGAGTTGCTCAGGCGCGACCTGAACGATGGCTACCGAATTATGGGATGTTTTCGCGAGCAAAGGTGAACTCCTATTCGCATTTCTCGCAAAACGGTTTAGCAGCTTTTTTTGCAGTTTGCATTGCTTTGCCTTGTGTTGTCACCGCCCCACCCAATCACTCTATTTCGAATACGAACGATTGCTCGGGCGTGACTGTAACACTGACGCTGGATATCGACTTACCCTCTGCCAAACGGCCAAGCATTTTGGCGGAGAGATCGGGTAACAGCGATCGAGTCAGAATATGATCGATGTTTCGGGCACCGGTATCGACTTCTTTGCAACGGTCTGCCACCAACTGAACTAAATCCTCTGCGAAGATGAACTTGGCGTTGTAGTTGTCCGCCAATCGCTTGCCAATTTTCCCCAGTTTCAAGACGATGATCTTGCGAATTACATGTTCCGCTAGCGGATAGTAGGGAATGAGTGTCAACCGACCGAGAAACGCTGGCTTAAACGTTTTTAGGAGTTCAGGAAAAATCGCCTCCATGAACGCATCGGGCTCCGGAGTTGTATCAGGATCGCTGCATATACTCTTTATGACATCCGTGCCGGCGTTCGAAGTCATCAGGATAACTGTGTTTTTGAAATCGATGTCGCGTCCCTCGCCGTCTTTCATTGTCCCCTTATCAAAAACTTGGTAAAATACATCTTGTACGCCCGGATGTGCCTTTTCCATTTCATCCAGCAAAATCACGCTGTAAGGTTTGCGACGAACCGCTTCGGTCAAAACACCACCTTCGCCATATCCTACATAGCCCGGCGGCGAACCCATGAGGAGCGATACTTTGTGCTCCTCTTTAAATTCTGACATATTGAATACGGTCATATTCTGCTCGCCGCCGTAAAGCAACTGAGCAAGTGTAATAGCCGTTTCTGTCTTACCGACGCCGCTCGTGCCAGCTAACAAGAAAACTCCAATGGGCGCTCTTGGGTCATTGAGTTGTGCTCGAGATGTACTGATGGCTTGTGCGATTCGTTTGAGCGCATGCGATTGGCCAACGATTTGCTTTTCCATTAAGTTCTGTAAATTGAGAACGGTCTTGAATTCATCGGCAACCATGCGGCCAACGGGAATACCCGTCCACGCTGCGACCGTTTCAGCAATTGCGTTACGATCCACAAACGGATGAACCAGCGGCGATTCACCTTGCAATTGCTGCAAGGCCAGTTTGCGTTCTCTGAGTTGGCTTTTCCATGATGCGATTTGTTCGGGGGTAGGGGGGGATGGCGATGGAGCGGAGGTAGGGGGAGCTCCGCCCGCAGCTAGCGCCGTCGCGTCAGTAACTCTACCCGCGGCTAGCGCCGTCGGCTCAGGGGCGCCTGCGACTGGTGATGTTGGCGTAGTGGCGGGTTGCAGACCGTGCAACTTGGCCGTTAAATCGTGGACTTCCGTAACAATTCCTCGTTCGTTTTCCCAGCGTTCTTTAAGCGATTTCAGCCTCGTTTCGACATTGACAATTTGGTCTTGAATTTCGGTGACGCGGACAGTGTTCTCAGAGCCGGTTAACGCCTCTCGTTCTAGAATTTCGTGAGCTAGCTTGAGTTGTGCAAGTTCGCGCTGAGCATCTTCCAGCGATGGAGGTGTTGCGGATTGACTCAAGTTGATACGGGCACATGCGGTATCGATTAAGCTGATTGCCTTATCGGGTAGTTGCCGACCGCTGATGTAACGACTGGATAGTTTTACCGCATCGATAATGGCTTCCTCAAGAATAATGACCTTATGGTGTTTTTCGAGGGTCTTTGTTAATCCGCGGACCATTTCGATCGCAACGGACTCAGATGGTTCCTCAACCTTGACAACTTGAAATCGGCGAGCGAGGGCTGCATCCCTTTCGAAGTACTTTTTGTACTCAGCCCAAGTGGTGGCCGCGATCGTGCGCAATTCACCGCGAGCCAATGCAGGCTTGAGCAAGTTGGCCGCATCTCCTTGACCGGCTGCGCCTCCGGCACCAATTAATGTATGAGCCTCGTCGATAAACAGGATGATTGGCTTGGGAGACGATTTAACCTCCTCGATCACTGACTTAAGACGGTTTTCGAATTCACCCTTCACTCCAGCTCCAGCTTGCAATAGTCCTAAATCGAGAGTTCGGAGCGAGACTTCTCTTAAAGGAATCGGCACATCGCCCGCCACGATTCGTAATGCAAATCCCTCGGCTACCGCAGTCTTGCCTACGCCAGCTTCGCCGGTCAGAATTGGGTTATTCTGTCGACGGCGGGTCAATATATCGATGATTTGTCGGATTTCAGTATCTCGGCCCAAAACGGCATCGATCTTTCCGTCGCGTGCACGAGCGGTCAGGTCAATGGTAAATTGGTCTAGCGAAGGTGTGTCGCGTTTCATCGATCCACCACCCGAACCACCTGTCGCTGATGCCGTGGCACCATTGACGAGGTTAGTCGATTCACGATCCTCCGCCGTATCCGCACACATTTCCACGAAGCTTTTGCGTAGAGCCTCGGCGTTGATCTTTTCGAACTGGCGAGAAGCTCCTAAAGCTGATCGTTTGAATGATTCGTTGGAAAGTAGTGCGAGAAACAAATGGCCAGTGCGAATTTGCCCAGCGGAATAATCGATGGTTGCCAGCGTCCATGCTTCTGTAGCCAACTCCACCACGTCAGGACTGAGCGACGGAGACTTTGCATTGCCTGTTTTCAAACGATCAAGGTTTTTCGTTAGATCTGCTTTCATCCGACTTGGGTCGACTTCGAATGATTCTAGAATGCGGACAAAGTCAGAGTCGCCTGCGTCACCGAGCACAGTCAACCAATGTTCTAGTTCGACATTGTAATTGGTGCGTTTTACGCACATGGCAATCGCTTGTTCCAACGTGCGACTGCTCAATGGGCTGAGCCGGTCAAAGAGTTTTTTCAGATCGACTTGAACCATATTGTTATTCTCGGCTTTCTATGCGGAAGGTGCGTAACAGTTTATCTCTACGGGCGCTGAGTTGTCCGCCTCGGAGATGCGGACCTACGTGTTGGTAAACTGACGGTCGCGAAGGGCGGAATTATAACACGACTCGCTAGCGAGCAAGCTAGTGACAAATATTTTCAACAGTTCTCGTCGAACGCCAAGTCCGGCAATTGAAAAATCGCATCGTCTGCGTCGTTGGGTTTGGTCCAATCGCCTATCCACGTATTCCAACCCAAGCAGGCTGACTGGCGATTTCCTAACTGCGACGTCGCAACTTCATCGCGTTTGAGAGTTACCTGTAGATCAAAATCATATTGTGGCCCGGCATATAGGCGAACGTGATCGAATACCTGCCGGAGTTTGGGACTATCCGGGTTGAATTCTAGGAACTTCGCGAAACTAAGAGGGCCTAAGCGTACACGGAATTTGTTTTGAAAATCCAAAACCCTCTGCCCAGCAAAGGCCTCGACACCCAACTGGTTGCCCATAGAAACGCCAAGCGGTTGAGCGCCGACGCGTGTCTGTTCCGACAATGGAATGTACATCCATTGTCCAACAAATTGTTCCACTTGGGCGGGCACATGGAAGGCCGACTCGATCATGGCACCGAGCGCACTTGCGGATGGCCGTCGATTGGCGAAATGCCCGGCGAAGAAGACAAAATCGCGGCTCGGAATACTTAACCTGTCCCACAAGCCTTCGGTGCGAAGTCCGATGAGCCCTCGCAATGCACCGGTAAGCGGATCCTGGCGACCAGCCGCGTGCGATGTTTCGTATGCGATAGGAAACTGATGTTTTTCCCAGCATCGATAGAAAAACGACAGCAGACGATGATTGAACATGTCCAAAAAATCGCGAAGCGTATGGTCTTTGAAACGCGCCCGATCGCTGAGGATTTGCGTGTAGTGCTGTGGCAGTGCTCCAGATGGACCAAACATTCCAAAGAACGATACTGTTACCTCAGGCGGATCTGTTTGCGCGTTCCAATTAGCAATCTCTGATGCGGGAAACTGTGCATCCGGGTCAGCTTTCAAAACAACAGGCTCTTGTTGAGGCATGAGATCGCTTCCAAGTCGCAGGCCGGTCTCGCGCTCGATCGACCGGACGAGTTGATAGAAGTTCACATTCCTCACCGTATCGGCGGGATGCGACTCGAGTTGCTGCTTTCTAGCCAAGATATGCTTTGAGACCTCTAGAGCAAATGACGATCACCCGATAGCGCTTTTCCTACGAACAACGGCTCACCGCCGGCAAGGGTGCGGACAGTCAATCGCGTGAACGAGTTGATCGTGGCGAATAGCGCGAAAAAATGACTCAAAATCGTTGAAAACAAGTATGGCCCCATCCCGACCAAGCGTTCTTCGTCGACGATCACCTCGATATCAATTCCTCGACAGAAACCAGTACCCACGTCGCTTGAGAGTCGCCCTACTCCCCGTTTGTAGCTTACCGATTCGATCGATTGAATAGCTCGCTTTAACTCTTCGCTATTGTTCGGATTGTACAGCGAGAGGATCTCGCGAAGTGCTTCTGCGCCATTTTTGCTGTCGGCCAATGCCAAATGATTTAGTCCTAGATGTGAGATGAGCCGCCAGTAGAACTCATCGGGAGTGACTGGTCTGACGGTTTGGGTTGGAGGCATAAGGAATTCCACAGTGATCGCCCCGCCCGCATCGCGCAACGCGACTTTGGGGCGTCCACCACCAAACGGCAATCTGGCGACAAGGTCTCGATTGCAGCACGTGGTGGTAACATGCAGAGTCCACTCTGCAAAAGACTGTGGCTTGGAGTAGAGGTCCACCAACGTCATATAGACTTCGGTACCTCGGTCTCCCTCCATATCTTCCGACAATCGTCGACGACGCGTGCTATGCCAATACATGTCCTCACCTTGGGCGAGCTGATGGTGACTGGGCAAGAAAAACGGAGTAAACTTGCGTTGTTCTTGCCCACCTGGGCTGGACGCGCTCACCCGATCGATTGAGATCACCTCCATTCCTTGCGGTTTCCTGGCAGTGGGGATGATTCGATATTCCGTTTGGTTTTCGGTCAGTCGAAACGGCTCGGACCGATGCTCGAAAAGGTTGATGATCGGGGAGCAGCTTAGCCGCAAGGTGTCATTTCGAAGCTCACGTTGCACCATTTGATTGGTCTTCTTCAGCGGAATAACCAAATCGACATACTCCTCGTCGCCCACGGCGGACGCCCATACCTCTTCCAGATTGAGATCGACAAATCGGAACTTCTCAGGGCACGCAAAAAATTCCCAGAGGAGGTTGTAGGCTTTGATGGTTCGCGGATCTTCATCCAGGAGACCTTGGTCACGATCGAAACCGACATGGCAAATAGCCTGGTCAGAAAGCCAGGTTCCTCGCAGGCTCTTGGGTTTGTAAAGTCCGATTCCGACTGCGTCCCGAAAGAAGGCTTCGTAGATTTCGGTGCCAAGTGCCGTTGAGCCTCCTAGATACAACCGCAGTTGCTTAAACCTCATCTTGTTCAAAGGCAGTTTTTCGGATTGACTGGTCAATCGCAATCGGATGGCTGCCTGAACCATATTCTTCCAGGAAGGTTCAACATCGAAGGGCAGCGGAGGTACCATGTACTCCGCCGATTGTATGGCGAGCGGTAGGACCTGAGTGTCGTAGCACAGCCGAAAGGCGCATTGTACTCCGTCGACGAGCTCTGTTTCCAATCGTTCGCCACGGCGATGCAGTCTTCCGAATGGAACATCCAACGACAGGTCGGTCAACTTGAGTTGGCAGATGGTGATCGGTGGAATCGGGGCCAAATACTGCGGATACAACGCCTGCAGCATGGAATGGCAGATTTCAGGAAATTCGTCCTCCATCTTGATCCGAAGTCGTGCACACAGAAGGGCAAAGGCCTCGATCAAACGCGAGACGTGCGGATCTTCGATGTTCTCCGCATTGGACAGATTCAAACGGCCAGCTATCTTGGGGTAGCGACTCGCAAACTCCCGTCCTTCCTCGCGAATGAATCCAAGTTCACGTTCGTAGAAATCGAGCAACGGGTCTTTCATAGGTCGCTCGCTCGCACTTGGAATTGTCCGACTGTAGGCGTAATGAACGAATCAAAGGCAACTGGTTCGGGAGCCGGTTCCGCGTGCAATATTCCATCAATTCGAAACTGAATCGTTCTCCGATGCTTGTTCTCGGCGTCCATAATAAGTTCCACTCGAACTTGCTTGAATCGCGTTTCGAACCTTTGGATCACGTCCTCGACGCGAGCTCGCAAAATCTCTTGCTGTTTTCCCGATCCCATCGCAACGCCACTAAAATCCGGGATGCCAAAATTCAATACGGATGTTTTTACTTCTTCACAATCGTCGGGAATTTCCCGAAGACACACCCGGGTGTTAAGCAGATACTCCAAATCGCGACGCACGCTCACCTTCAAATCGCCAAGTAGTTGCGATCGCGATCGAGGCAGTTCCTGCAATTCATCCGGTGCATCGTCCAGTAGACGATCCAGCAAAGAAGGAACCAGAGGTTGATTAGGTCGAATACGACTCATGTGGGTACAATACAAATGTGAGTAGAACGATTGAGAGCAGAACGATTGTCTCAATCGTTCCTGTGGTGCAAGGGTTATGGGAACGATTGAGGACAATCGTTCTACTATGGTGTTAAGTAGTGGGAACGATTGAGGAAATTCGTTCTACGATGGAGCAATTGCTAGCTTGTCAATCTCAAGCGAACTTTTGGTCTCGTCGCCGACGAGAAACATCTTTTGCCCAAGTCCGATCACGGCGCTAGGACCTTCACCTGACCAGGTCGTGGCTCGCCCTAATCGCAATTGGTCATCCCAACCTGCGGCATTTGGACAAGGATACCGAACAGGGATGAAGACTTCGCCCTCAGGTCCGTTCTCGACATCGATCGAAGCTTTACGCCATATCAAATCTGCTGGACGTTCTGGTTTGGAGAACTCAAGAGTTCGAATAGACTTCCAAGGCACCCAGTAATATTTGCCTGTGGCGGTGATGACTTCGAGGATTCCGGCCATGCGATCGTCGAGGTCCCGAATATCCTCAAAGACTTGATCGTTGCATTGACCTGCAATTGCGTGTCTGGCCTCTTGGGCCGCTTCGACCAATGGGGTTGCATCCAGTTGATTACGAAGTTGGGCGCAAATTTCCAATTGGAGAGTAGCATCCGTCGGCAACTCGCCGACCAATTGGGGAGGCCGACCTTCGGTGAACACTTGTTCGCGAAGAATCTCGCCACGTATTAATTGTCTAAGAAGCATAGCGAAAAGACCATCATCATTGCTTTGCTTTGCGGCTGTATCCAACTGCTTTTCTGCTCGCTCCCAATCGCCTTGAAAGCAAAGCAACTCTGCAAGAAAAAGTCTCGCACCCACGTCCGCGGGTTTTGTCTTCACTAGATTAAAGGCCGCCGCAACGGCTTCGCCTAGCTGACCGGAACTGTAAAGGCTATGCACATCCATAAACTTCATTCAACCATGGTAAGGGGTGAGGTCTCTTCGCGGTTTGCGACTGTGTCTCAGTTTAAAGTAATTTGCGGCGGGCTAACGGCGTGCTGGCATCAGTTTTGTATCCAATCGTATGGAAACTCGCATGTCATCCAATTCGTGGTGCGGAACCAGATGGAAAACAGACTCATACTCGCCAGCCCTACCTGGGATGGCGATCACCTTTATCTCCGCTTCCAGCAGCGGCTTGCGGAGTCGAGTGCTGGCAGAGGCATCCTTATCAGATGTCACGTATTCAAGTATCCACTTTTGCAATACACTTTGAAGTTCTTCCGGGGTAGAACAGCTGCCAATCTTGTCGCGAGCGATCCACTTCAAATAATGAGCAAAGCGACAAACGCAAAGCATGTAGTTGAGCATCGTGGAAAGGCGAGCGCTCATCGTCGCCTCTTGCGTGTTGTATTCCTTTGGTTTTTGTGCGGAAGCAGCCGAATAAAAGGCGGCTAAGGGCATGTCCTTGCAAGCACACATCGGCAAAAAACCCGCACCGGACAATTCGCGTTCGAAATCATCATTCAATACGATGTCGGTAATCGAGCGTGCGGCATTTTCGAGAGGTTCCGTTCCAAAGGGATCATTGGCCGGGCCGGTGACAACGCCCCCACCCTCAACCCCTCGCTGCGCGCCTCGAATGTTTGCGAACCAACCGCTATCGGCAAAGGATCGCATCAACACCTCGGCCATTCCAAATGCGGCTCCTCCCCACAGATAGTCATCCGTATGAACAACCCTCTCCGTGAAAGGAAAACCAAGATCAAAGTTTTCCCTGTAAGGACGTCGCATCAATAATTGAGGCAAGGCCACGCTCACGAAACGGGAGTCTTCGAGTTCACGAAATCGTTGCCAAGCGAAGAAGTCGAGTCCTGAATGCAGCGACTGTAGATTGACGCTGTTCTTCAAATCGGAAAAGTGGTCGACCGAAAACATCGATGGATGGGCATTGATAATCAATGGACAAAACGCCGCTGCGGCGACTTGCGCGAGCCCACGGAGGATGTTCATGTCGTCAAATCGATGTTCCCGACTCAATCTCGGATGAATGAAATAGTCTGCGATGATGGCAGAGAAAGGGTCCGCACCTGCCTGTCCCATTCCCTCCTCATAGATTTTTCTGAAAAACTGGCTTTGATCGAACTCGACGGAGCTTTCAAAGTCCCGATTTAGCTCAGCCCAACTTACATTCAGCAATTTGACAATAATTCGCGAGTCGGAAAACTGATCGCGTTTTTCGACCAGGTATTCTATCCCACGCCAAGAAGCCTCTAAACGCTGAAAAAGATGCGAATGGAGTACTGCATTCAGCTGGGACTCAACCATCGAATCGATCTTGGCCATGTCTCGATCGATTTGCTCAATGATCCAGTCACTCGTGTCTCCCCAACACTTTCGCAGCCGTTCCTCCCCAAACCAAAGAAGCAAACGGGTCGCGTCGTCCTTAGCGGAAACAAACTCGTCCAGGGAATTCGGCTGGGAACCCTCATGGGCAGCAAGATCGGAGACACGACTGGTATCGCCGCCTTTTTTTTCATCCAGAATCTGGCCGAGTAACGTCATCGGCGGTCGAACTACCGCAGCCGGCAACGATGCGTACACTAAATGCGCAGCATCCTTTCCAATCTGTTCCGGTGAGTTCATCGCACTTTTCCCTGGCAGGCTAGAGCCGAGAACTACTTGTTGCCACTCGGTATTTTTGTGACCAAACGCAACGAAGTTGTTAACTCCTCAAACTGCAGCCAAGGCCTTAGATACGCGACAGCGTTGTAAGAGCCTGGCGAGCCAGGAACGGAGTTAACCCTGATCTCCGCCGCAGCCAAAGGTTTCCTAGCCTTGGTCTCCTGACTAGGATTTGTGTCGCCACTGACGTAATTTAGAATCCAGTTATTCAACCAAGTCTCACACTCCCCCCGTTCCATGAAGGATCCAATCTTATCACGAGCGATTACTTTCAAGTAATGCGCGATTCGAGACGTAGCCATAATGTATGGCAACCGTGCGCTGATGGCTGCGTTCTCTGTTGCCGCATCTCCGTCCTTGCCCTCATACAGTTTCGGCTTTTGAGTCGTTTGCCCACCGAAAAAGACTGCGTAATCAGTCTCTTTGTAATGGCACAGAGGCAGGAATCCACAGTCGCTTATTTCTTTTTCGCGGCGGTCCGGAATGAGCACCTCGGTAGGGCACTTCAACTCCATGTCACCGTCTTCGGCCTTAACGACGTGGTTTGGTAAATTCTCCACCTTGCCACCCCCTTCGTGCCCGCGGATGGCGGTGCACCATCCGTACTGGGCAAACGCATCTGTTAAGCGAGTGCCCATCACGTATGCAGTACTCATCCAGCAGTATTCTCGGTGGTCAGTCGTCATAGGCTTGCCATCTGGCCCTAGCTTAACCTCTTCGTAAGCGAATTCGTCAATTGGCTTCGTATTGGCACCATATGGCAACCGAGCCAAAGTGCGCGGCATAGTCAATGTAACAAAGCGAGAATCTTCCGTTTCTCGGAAACTCTTCCATGCGGAATACTCAACGGAATCGAAGATCTTTTTGATATCGCGAGGGACGTTGAGGTCGGTCCAAGTATCAAACCCAAACATCTCGCAGCCTGCAGAGGCGATAAACGGACAGAAGGCAGCAGCAGCAACTGTCGATATATTTCGAAGCATCTGAATATCGTCAGGATGATTCTTAAACTCAAAATCACCAACAAGTGAGCCGTATGGAATACCTCCGGGTTGTCCGAACTCTTGTTCGTAGATTTTCTTGAAGAGAGTGCTTTGATCAAACTCGACCGCATTCTCAAGATCTTTCTGAAGCTCACGCTTGGTGCAATTGAGGACCCTCAGCTTCAAGTCGGTTCCGGTTTCGGAATTCATTACTAAGTAGTTCAAGCCACGCCAAGAGCCTTCCAGTTTTTGGAATTCGGCATGGTGCATGACTGCGTTCAACTGGGTGGAAATCTGAATATCGATGGCATCAATGGCGTTCTGGATAGAGCGACTCATGCTCTTGTCCCAGCTAACAGTCCCCTTCAACGCCTGTTCGGTGAAGTTTCGAATGAGATTCTCAGCGCGAGACCGATCGGTTTGCTTGGTGGCCTTGATCGCCTTTTCGAGAAATCCCAACTTAGCTTCGGTGGTCGTACTTTCGGTCGCAGCCGATGCTTGTTTTTCTGTTTCAGCCATCTCTTGTCCTTAGCTTGCTAGTGGATCGTTGTACTTGAATCGATCGCGATGATGAATAGATCGTTATGTCAAATTGAAACTTCTGCCCTAAACCAAAGTGTTACTTGCGGCGTCGATCAAAAGATGGGCCGCAAACCGTGGGCTAGCGCCCTTCGGCTAATCAGCCGCTGACGCGCTAGCGTCCGGTAAAGCCCGACTTATGATCGAAGCCTTACTTGCTTTCCTTGTCCAATCCTAGCTCTCCAGCCAACTCGGCTACGTTATCGGTCTTCTTGAGCACTTGTTCAAGGGTAGCTTCCAAGTCCGTACTCACGTCCATTTTCGAACGCAAGTCCTTTAATTGGTTGCGCACATCGAGCAATTTTTTCAGAGGAGCGATTTGCTCGGCCACGTTTCCTGGACTGAAATCCTGCATGGATTCGAACTGTAGATTCACCTTCATCATCGACCCATCACCTGCAAGGGTGTTTTCCACCTCCATGCTGAGCCCCGGTGTCATACTCTTGAGTACATCGTTGATGTTGTCGCGATCGATATTGGTGAACTTACGGTCGCGAAGGGGCTTTAATGCGCTGGCAGGTTTGTTGCCGGAAAAGTCACCCACTACACCCATCAGAAAAGGCAGATGTTTTTTTTCCGTCGCGTTTCCTGTTTCCACTTTGTACTCGATGTGCACACGTGGTTTACGAATCCGCCCGAGCTTACTATGTACGGAACTCATATCAACTCCTCAGCAATGGAACAAGAAACGATGAGCCCAAACCGCGATAGACAATTAAAGCATTCGGGCCAGAGTTCATAAAAATAGCAGAAGGCCCCAAGGATTGCTACACTTGCTAGCCGGATTTTCCCTTGTTTTCTTGAATTCCCATCCTACGATACACTTCTGTTAAAACACTATCGTTGGCGACCAAATCTCGCAACAGTTCTGGCAACGGCATTTTTCCCCAACGCACGGCTTGCTCGAGCGCGTAGGAAACAGGGGAATGAGGTTCCGAGTTTCGGAAATAGGTCGCCACCTGTAGCAATTTGCTGAGGGCCTGTTCGCGATTGCAAATGGATGCTTGAGCTCCCCCAGACGTGGCGTCGCCACCGTCCTCACTGGCCGTGGACGACTCTCCGTTTGCTTCTACTTTCTCGGCTGGTGCTGATGCAGCAATGTAGGTCAAGCGATCCGCGATAAGGCCGCGATACCATCGCTGCAATTTGCCTAGATCGTCAATGATTTGATTTATACCTACTTGTGATTTACTATGCGTCGTTAGGAGTGCGTCAAAGGTCTTAGCCTCATTGATCGCTTCGGTGAGCTGCTGATCGAAGTCGGTGAGCTCATTTGCTTCCGTGACCAGATTCAATACTGAGCGAAAATGCTCCAGCGTCAATTCGCCCGATTGGATGAGCACTTCTTTTTCTTTTGCGGGGCGTTTTTCTAAATTGGTGGCGGAGATGTGCGAAAACCAGCACAGGCCTAGTGGGTCATCTTCTAGGAAATTGGCTTGATAGAGGGCGGATTTTATGTTGTTCGGTTCTGACTTGCAGATGTTTCCAATGAACTCAAGGCAGTAGTGAAGTTTTTCTCCCGGTTCCGGCAATGGGAATAACGAGAGCTTATACTGATCAACCAGCATCGAACCAACCTTTAATGAATCTCGCAACCCAGGCAATCCATGTAGCCGGGTCATCGATTCAATGAGGCTGACCAAGACTCGGGTGTCTTTGCTATGTTTTGTCAATATTTCTATTGCCAGTTCTGAAATTCGCCCCCATTTGGGATCCGCTTGTGGGCCATCCGATTTGCCCTCGCTATGGGTCAGTGACTCCTGGCGATCTGCAGGGCCCATCCCTGCCAGCTCAAACTTTCTAGCTTCGATCCGGCGGGCTATAGGAGTCATAGCCCGCAACTCACTGAACGCATCTCTTAGGGCGATGTTTTCTCCCGAATCAAAGTTTGACCCGCATGGTTCCAGCTCGGAAATAGGAGCGGATAGTGCATCGAAATCCAATAATACGGGTTGAGTCATGGTTAAATTCTACGAACAGGTTAGTCGTGAAGGTCAAGCCGGCGCATATCATCGGCCAACCGCTCTAAGATCTTTGCATGTAATCGACTAGCCCATGATTTACTAAAACCAAGCCGGATTCCAGCCTCTTGAAGGTTTAATCCGTCAAAATACACATAATTGATAAGCCGCCGTTCCGCCTCTGGCAGTTGGTCCACCATGGAACGCAGTTTTTCACTCGCTTCGCGATGAATGAGTCGGTTGGGCGCTGCCTCGCCTGGATCCTGGGCCAGATTGACTGGATTCGTTTCATCGTCGCCGTCACAGGCGAGGAATACCATGGCGAGCCGTTCCGTGACCCGAGAAAACCACCGGCCACTTTCTTCTGCATCTCTTGGCTTTCCATCATCCAATTCACGCTCTGTTTCCAATACGTCATCCGCCATGCTCTCAAAACGCATCCGACGATATCGGGCGCGGCTGGTCCACGTCATTTTGGAGAGCCCGTCGTACATCGAACCGCGAATACGATAGTAGGCAAATGTGCTGAATTGGTTTCCTAGCGAAGGTTCAAAGTCCCGAGCCGCCTCGGCAAGCCCCAAATCGCCATAAGCGATTAAATCCTCCAAATCCACTCGAACCGGTAAATTCCTATGAATCCGAATAGCCAACGAGCGGACCAAGGCGCGCCCACCTGCAATCAGTTCATGTGTCGCGGGAGAAGTATCAGGTCCCACAATCAAGATATTCCGTTCAGTTGTTTTTGGAACTCTACCAATCGCTGGCGCGACGTCGGATCGCTGCACAGCGCTCTTGCAATCGACTGGCTCAGGGATTGTAACGCATCCTTGGTCTTAATCGAAGTCGTCAATCGATTTAACAAAAACGACTCGACCAACGCAACCACCAGCTCCTCGAATGGCATCGTTTTGGATTCGGCCCGCTTCACGATTTCTCGCAAATTACTCCATTCTTGTTCGTTCAATGTACGTTTCTTTTGCGAAAACGAAGACTCCAATAGCTGGTCTAGCAAACTGGAATTTGTCTCGTCGGAACTCAGAACCTTCGTTACCGATCCGTCTTGGTTTATCCTTTCCTCCGACATTTCAACTCCCTCCGTTTCCTATTTTTGAATCGCTAACGTTTTGTCCTTGGAAAGCCAACCAAAAAGCCGCTTGTTGCTATCTGCGGAAATCAGTGTCTGTCCATCGCGGCTAAAGGCCAAGCTCAAGATGTTCGCGCCGCGATGTCCCTCTAGATCAAACAAAGCTCCTAGGTTATCCCATGCCGGCGATGCAAACCAGATGGTAACCGTACCGGCACCGTCACCCGTCGCAAAAATTGAGTCCTCCGGTGAAGTGGCTATCAATAGGTCTTTCTTGATTTTTGCGGGCTTGCGAATCAGCGTTGTGTCGACTGCGGCGTTTCCATTCGCAGAATTTAGTTCGATAAACTGCAAATACCCATCGCTCTCATCCTCGGTCTGAACCAGCAAATATCGAACGGATGCAAATTTATTTTCATCCCCCGATTTTTCTACAAAAAAGTTGATGGACTTCACGTGGGAGCCGTTTTCAAGGCCCACTGGCGTGTCGATCGCTTCTTTTCCTTTCTCACCAACCATCTCAAGTTTGCCGTCTACGCTGCAAACCGCCAATGTTGCGTCCGCCGTTGGGTCCCATGTAGCCGTTGCGATGTTGGCAAACTCGTGAACCGCAACGCCCGAAACTGCATCAACGATCTTCAGAGTTTTATTAACGGAATTCAGCATCGCAAGTTGTTTGGCACCGGGGGATAACTGGATCTTGTCGATGCCGCTCGCCATATAATTCAGCTTCTTCCAAGTTCCAGCCCCCGTGTCGGAAAGCTCGAATCGCCAAAGCGAACCGTCATCGTGCAGCGTCACTATGATGGTCCCATCGCGATCGCTCGTGGAGCTGATCATGGGCTGTCGTCCGATACTCTTCAGTTGCGTCGATTCGTCTTGCAAGTCATATACGACCCCCGACTTCGTCGACACAAATGTATGATCACCAGACTTCAGCCGTGCAAGCACCCGATCTCCCGTAGATGCACTATTGAGCTCGAAACGGTTGTTTATCTTGCGAGAAAGTGTCGCTTGCCCCTTCGCATCATTGCGAAGCCAACGAACTCCACTGCCTGAAGGCTCGTCTACAATTTTTGGTTTCGCTGAACCGGATGGAAAATCCACTACAGCCCCTCGATAGCTGGGCTCCACTCCAGTACTTCGTACGTTCACAAACAACCGGTCAGTCGAATTCTCAGTTCGAATCGCCGCCATGTCCATGTCATAGTGAAATCCAGTCGACCAAAGACTCTTTGGCTTCGTGTTATCGATCGAAACCTCGCTGGACCAGACCCACGAAAACTTTCGATCAACCACGTCGTACGACTTCAAGAAACCATCCGAGTATGCCACAAAGAAGCGATTGCCGTCCTGCGACCATACCCCCTGGAGCGGAAATCCGTCCTTGTCCTCAGTATAAAACGTAGGATAGGTCTCCCACGAATTCGCGTCAGATCGATTCCACAACCACGTGTATCCAGATCGATTGACCATAGCAATCAAGGCTTTATTTCGCGGATTAGGAACTGCAAAAGAGGTCCCTCGATTTGCATGCTGAAACACCTCACGACCATCGAGAGCGACGATTCGCGTTTCCTCGTCGCTTGAGATCAACAACTCCTTGCCGTCATTGAGCAGCGAAATTCGCGGTTCGATATCCTCTTTTTTCCCATTCGTTTCAGCTTTTTTGGACCATCGCTGGAGCATGTTCCCACTCGCTTGGTTCCAAACACAAAATTCCCAATCGTGTGACGGGTCGCTCAAGTAACGCTTCTCTGCATTCTTCAGTTTGGCTGATGTAACGACTATACCCTGAGTCATGTCAGCTGCCGAATCGACAAACTCAGCCCCAGGTGTATGCCCAAAGTAGCTCCATCGTTGCTCATCAATCTTATTCGTCTTGCCAGTTTGCAAATTCCAAAGATCTACTACGCCATCTCGAGTAATCGAGATCGCTTGATCGCTCTTTCCGCGACCAAAAACGCCAACCACGGATTCTGCATACTCCTCCTGTCGCCCTGTATCTGAAATGCGTGTCAGTTGCCTTCGTTGCTTTTGGCGTTCGACATTCCAAGCAACTGTTGTGCCCGAATCATCAACACCAAGTATCACCTCATTGGAAATAAACTGCGCGTTTGCAAGATTCGGGGTCGAAGACAATTTGCTCGGGACCCCGGTCAAATACGTATCGTAGGTTACGTCCCCTTGGTCGTCGGCAAACCAAACGTGAGCCACCGGTTCCTTGTCGCTTATCGAAACAATTCGCTTAGCGTTGCTTGCAATCAACCGCGAAATCGATGCCCGGTGTTTGGTAGGCAATTCGAGAATTTTGGAAACACCAAGGAGAGGTTTTCCAGCTTTGTCATTGCTTTGTGACAGGTCAGCAAGTCTCATTTTCCCATCGTTGGTGGCGAGCAACAATCGATTTCCTTTTCGAATGGCTACCGCCGCGCTCAACTTTTCATTCAAATCCTCTGGCAGCGTAACCATTTGGCTCGTCTTGGCCGAAACGTTCAACACGAAGAGTTTCAATTGGTTGCCAAGAAACGAACTTGCCAAAATTGTGGAAGAGTCAATCCACTGAAGGTCGGACAAACGTCCGCGCACGTCACGCAAGCCACGCCGCATCAAATCAATTTCATTTGCCGTGGTCGTTGCAGACCATTTGGCTCCTGGCGGCATGATCCAGATTCCCCCATTGATCCCAGCTGCGATCGTGGATCCGTCTGGACTGTACTTGGCCGACTGAAACGATCTCGCGCCCAAAAACGTCGCTATGACTGGTGATCCTTTCGTTGCCAGTGGCCAAGCGTAGGTGCTGCTCTTGCCAGCGATAGTAACCGTCAATATCGCTTCCGCACCATTTGGTGAAATGGCAACGCTATCAATTTTGCCACCAGGGAAATCTGCCGTGATCGAATTGTCGATCTTGAGTCCACCCGCTTCGTATCGGAGAACTTTTGCTTTGCCACGGGCAGTTCCGACAATTCCGATGTTCGCACTTGGAGCAAAATCCATCGCGGTAATTGGTTCACCGATAGCCTGTTGCGGCAAGTCCGCATTGGTCAAGAGATTGGCTCGTCGCCATGCAAAAGTATCAAACTTGGGTGTTTTCTCACCAAACAACTTGGTTGTTTCCTCACCTAACTCTGAGGTATGAAAGGACTGAATGCCAGAAAGCAAACGGCTTGCACCCTGGATGTCCAACTGTTCGATACTCAATTTGGCCTTGCCGAGTTTCGATACGGAATCACTAAGTTGAATTTGTGCTGCACGACTCTGGGCATCTTGCCGCGCAACCCTTTCGAGGCCGGCAGAACGGTCAGCGTCCATTCTCGCCTCGTCTGCAAGCATTCTTGCTTTCTGTTCCTTTAGGGCAGCGTTGCGAGCGTCATCAGCAGATTTGTCCGCTGCAATTCGTGCTATGTCAGCAAGTCGCCTTGCTTCTTTTGCAGTTTCGGCCGCTTCGCGAGCAGCCTCAGCGGATTCTTCCGCCTTTCCTTTCGCAATATCCGCGTTCTTCTTTTCATCTCTGGCAATTCCTGCGGCTTCCTTTTCCTTTTCCGCAGACTCAACGGCAGCAATCGTGGCAGCTTGTTCTCCTTTCCATTTCCACAAAGCAAATCCCGCGAGTCCTGTAGAGATACCTAGGAAGGCCAAAACAGCCGCCGCGAAAGTTTTCTTTAAGGCTTTGAATCTAGCCTCGCGCTGCTCGACAGCAAGCTTGGCTTTCGCGGCCCGATCATAGACCTTGGCTTCTTCCTCAACATTGCGATCCAGATTCTGCAGAGCTAGATCATAATCGCCTTTGTCAAAAGCGCATTGGCCATATGCAAATCTTGCTTTTTGCAAACCAGCGATGGCAGGTTTGTTGTCGCTCCACATTTCAATAGCGTCTCGAAACCCGAATATGGACCTTGTGAATCGATCATAGTCCTTCGATGCCGCAGCTGACTCGGCAAGCTCCGCCGAGCGATTGGCAAGGGAGATACTTTCAGCGTGACGGGTGACTTCGCTTATCGCTTCTTGCATTTCTTTGACCGATGCATAGCGATTACTTGGCTCAGTCTCCATCGCGCGATAGGCGATTTCGAGCAATGGATCATCTTTATCGGTCGGAGCGATCTCATTTCGACTCGCAGCGCCCAAACGATCCATGGCGGTGCGACCTATATGCGGTGGCCCACCAGTTACGATTTGAAAGAGTATGCCACCCAACAGGTAAACGTCACTGGCTTTTCCTATTTTGTCTCGATGATTACGCGCCATTTCAGGAGCCATGAAGTCAGGCGTTCCACCGAACTCCACCGATTTCGTTTTCACTTGGTTGATGGCCATCCCCCAGTCGGTCAAATAAACTTCACCGAAAGTCCCGAGCATGACGTTGGCCGGTTTGAGATCGCGGTGAATGACGCTTTTGGAATGTGCAAATGCGACCGCGTCGGCGATCTTAGAAAACACTTCCAGATTCTCTTCCTTCGTCTTTCGGCCAATTATGGCTTGCCATTCAGTGCCTTTTATCAACTTCATCGAATAGAATATCGCGCCGTCTACCGTTCGACCAAGTTCATAAATAGGTGGAATGTTTGGGTGATCCAGTTCGGCAGTGACTTCGGCTTCGTAGAAGAACTGCCTGCGAGTCGAATCGTTGTCGCGCTTCTCGGGTATTATGGACTTGATCGCGACGATCCGGTTGACTGCAGTTTGCAACGCGGAGAAAACGATCCCCATTCCACCCTTACCCAGTTTGTCCTGGATCTTATAGTCGGCACCGTCCCCTTCTTCCGCATTGGCATCAATGATTTTTCGCATGGCAACGCGACGGAACACCGAATCAGATGCTTCAGCGCGTTCATGTCGCAGAGACTGTTTGGAGTCTTTGCCTGACGATCCAATCGCCTCCGCCCAAACACGCTTGAGCTGCCCTGACGATCCGGAGGCACCCTTACTACCAGCGCTGCCCGCCCCGCTATCACCACTGACGAGTGTTCCTAAATCGTCCGAACTCGAATCCATTCCTTCGGGCAATCGAAC
Source organism: Pirellula sp. (assembly GCA_043744075.1). Lineage (GTDB taxonomy): Bacteria > Planctomycetota > Planctomycetia > Pirellulales > Pirellulaceae > JBKCUI01. The sequence goes on from JAYTVL010000108.1 coordinate 25,253, forward strand.
TGTGCGGCTTTCGTCCGGTCCATTTTTCTTGCTATCGGAAACCGATTCGACGGAGTGGTCCATCGTAACTGCGGTCCCAGTCGAGTCAGTTGGCTCAGGGCTCGGCGGCGGAGCAGGCTGTTGATCTAGAAACTGACCAGCGTCAAGCGTGCCAGACGGTTTCTCGACTTCGCCAAGGCTCGCTTTGCACTTCGGACAAACAGCGGCATTCGGTTTAACTTTGCTTTTGCATTTGGGGCAGACGCTCATCAATGTACTCCACTAAAAACTCAGATTAGGTTGATCTCAATATTCAAATGACAATTTGGTTATTTATTTAGATTCGATTGCAATCTTCGATTGCGGCGGTCTCGGCTGCTAAATCCTATGGAACCTAACTCCTCAAGAACTTCATCCGTCGACGTTTTCTCTTTTTTGGTCGTCTCGCGAACGATCCATAGTGATCCAAAGAACAAACCCAAAGATGCAAATCGAGAATTGCCTCTCAATCCGGTCACCTCTGAATCGACCGGGGCTAAAACCGTCGAGGCAACCAATGGATCTTCGTTATCTTTGTATGGCGGAGCAAGGAAGCTAGAGCTGTCTTTAGGCATTGGCCTTGGAATTATCATGTCCTCCGTTCCCGGTTCGTCCGCAGCCTCCGCTTTGGACGGGATCAGTGGAAGTTCGTTAGAATTCTTCGGAGCCGCGTCTTCCCAATCGCGGATCGGGAAAACTTCGAGCACGGATTCTTTGCCATCGGGATCCTTTTCAACAATCGCGTAAGCCCCACTGGGTCGCTGTGGGTCTCGAATTAGTTCCGCCTTCTTCGCATCTATTTCTTGCTGAGTAGGTGTTCCTTCGCTGGCCGACGTGATTTCAAACCCGCTATCTTTGAACTCTGGCTTCTTAATCGACTGAAGCACACTTAACTCATTTGGCAGTTCACGCATACCAGGTTGGCCATCGCTATCCGTATCCTCGTAATCCACTCGATAGATGGTAACGATCTTGGATTTGTCGACGGTAATTGCGAACTCATAATCGGGAGAACGGATCACGATGGTAGGATTCGTGATCAGGGCTGGAAGCGAAAACGTTCCAGGAACAGGCACCTTTATCTGCGGCAAATCTGGCGGCAAGCTTACCGGTGTCGAACCCTCCGACGTCACGTTCTTAATGGGTGCATATTCAAAAGTTAGGTCCTTGATCTCTGCTATGGGTTGCGATGCGTTCGCAAAAATGAAAAAATCTGAAGATCTTCTTACAATCGCGTTGGTTGGCAATTCTGGGTTTTCATTCAGAAACGTTCGTGTAAACTCATTCGGACGTGTGAAAATCGCGATTGGTGGAGTTGTTGCAGGATAGCTTGAAATCGATGTTTGGTCGGCCGAAATCGCTGTCTTAATACCTTGTTCGCCCGTAACATCAAAGGCTATTGGATTTGTGCCGCCTACCGCTTCACCATCGGCATAGCCAATGATTGCGACGAAACCTTTTTCTCCTGCAAACCCAAACTGCATGGCAACGCGCTGGTTGACATGCCTGACAGAAGTAGAAATTTCAGCTGGCTCGGAAGATTTTTGTAGCACTGTCTTAGTGCTTCGCATGTTCGGATCGGTTCCCTCACCGCCGTCGTAAAATTTTGCACCAAGATAGTCATTGACGGGTCCGATATTTTCAATCGTTTGCCTGAACTCATCGCCAGTTGAGACTTGCGTTTCCAACTTACCGGCAGGTGAAATCTTAAAATCTTTCCCTGCCACCAATACAATTCCACCCTCATTTGCATTCTTGCTTTTTGTAATTACATCGCCTGCAATCGTCAGATCGCTTGCGTTGCGGGTTTCGATATAGATGTTTGGACTATCGCTCGGCGTAACGATTCCCGCTGTCGCTCTGTTTACAACAAGCGCAGTTTGATTAACGATAAACAAAGAATAGCCGTTGGAGTACTTGGTTGCAAATTTAAATTCAGATGGGTCCAGAACTCGACCCAATGGGTCCGCAACTCGATCCAATTTCGTTCCAGGCACATTGTTCTTCAAGTTGTCCAGGAAATCATCACCTCGAAGGGAAGCGTTCGTATTGACGACTTGTCCAACGACCGCGTTTAGAATCTTATTACTTCCGACGGATGCATCTAACTGATTCACAAGCGTATTATGCAGGTGTGCGTACTGCCCAGCTACAAGCGTAAGCAATTTACCTTCGACTTTCGCGTTCGTATCTCCTTCATCGATCCAACCCGTTAGCGACAGGATCGAAACATTATTCCCCGACTTAACGCCGGTATTCAGTTGGATATTCCCGTTTTCGAAAACAGTACCGGGCAATGGCGCGGTAGGTCCCGCCGAACTTTGCAGAAATACATTGTCACCCGCGTCCAAGCCTAGGCCATCTGCATCCAACCCATTATTTACCCGCAGACCACCCTTATCGATCAGAACTTCAATTTTCCCAGTTGCCGCTACGAGGTCGTCCAGTGCCGCAACTCCGTTCGACGCTCCAGCGGGGGAGATCGAACTATTAAAATGAACCTCGTTGACACCGACAACAACGGCGAAAGCTCCAACATTGTCCACTCGCATGGATCCAATAGGTTGATGAACAAAAATACCGTTTGGAGCAGAGGCTGCGATGGTCGTCACTTGGCTCTCTACGGTCGCGATATCAATTGCTTTTATTGCTGACGGTGACATGCCATCGGGACCACCAATGAGATTTCCTGCTCGCATACTCAAGTTCATGGCGAATACATTGACTATGTCATTGTTGCCGTCAAGGATATCAACACCAGCAGAAAGTCCAACATTCGTCGCCGTGAGTCGACCAAGCGAAATCGTACCGCCTGCGATCGCGACTATGTTTACTCCAGAGGCATCTGTCCCCGAATCCATCACGTAATTTCGACCAGCATCGACCAGCACACTGCCAGTGGTCGTGGTCACATTCGATTTCTGCAAAACATCTCTGCCAGCAACCAATCCAAGGTCACCGGTTGTCGACTGGATCGGAGCTTCGGTCGTAATGTCAGTAAAGGATCGAAGCAGGATGTCACCGCCGACGGTCACGATGCCATCGACATCTGCATCCGGTCCATCGGCAACACTTATCGAACCAGCACGTGCATTGACGTAGACCGATCCGCTTCCAGTGGATCGAACATCGTCACGAATCACCACGTTGTTGGCAGCGATCAAACTAATATGACCGCCGTTGCTTTGTACAGCGGTCGTTGTCGTTACGTTGCCACCCGCTCCGCGTGCTTCGAGCAAAATGTCGCCCGCTCCTGTCGATACAACTCCAACTTCATCCCCGTCGGTACCGTCAGTAACGGTAATCGAGCCTGCCAATGTGGCCAGCTTGATCACTCCGGAATCTGTGGAGGTTAGGTCTTCTAACGTATCGGTGATCGGGGTCTTCGAAGAGTTGAAATTCACTTGTTGGATGGTAGTCGTGACATTGTCAATGGTTACGCCATCAACCTCACGGACATA
>JAYTVL010000109.1:0-28695 GCA_043744075.1 Pirellula sp.
ACAGACAACGCAAACGCAAACAACTCGACATCCTCATCCACTTCCATGTGAACAGTGACAATTTCTCTTCCAAGTAGTGGCTCAATTTTTCTAAGCAAATCCGGGGCAATTTTCCAGAGCGACATAGGCGTAGGCTGTAGTATTCTTTGAAGGGGCCTTTGGAACGCTTGATGTCATCGAGTGCGATATCGGGAAACGCGGGGACCTTCACTAGACTTGGGAACGGATGCATCGACCAGAGGGAGACATAGTTGTATCGATGCTTGGCGAGCGTATTGATGTACTCCTTCCAGAAGTCCATGATCCACATTTCGAGAATATTCTTTTGCGCTGCATCGCAAACGTCAGTGTAGCTGGGCGTGCGTGCGTCGAGGGGGATATTGAATTTGATGCCCCGCATCTGCATATATGGGCTCTGCTGTTTCGAATGAACAACGGCGACGCCTTCAGAGCGAATGGTTTCCGCCAAGTCCAGCCCTCCATACATCGCGCCCGCAGGATCTTTACCGATCACTTGGCAACCATCGTTAGTCTTAACGATCGAGAACCCCTCCGCTTTGAGTTCCAGTGACGGATCGATCTCAAGTGTGATGGACGCACTCTCGCCGCGCAACGCCAAGGCCGCGTTGATTTCATAGGCGGCAAAGCGCATCTGCGGGGACTGAGGATCGAAGACGACTTCCGCCGAAGCACTATGCGATAGCAGCATCTCCGCCAAAAAGAGAAGGCTTCAAAATGCTTTATCGCGTCGGTTTAATGATAACATGGTTTGTGTCCGTTGATGGGTTGCGCGACCGATTGACTTCACTGACATGTTAAGTATCATGTCAGATGGTGTCAACTGTCAACGGGGCTTGTTGGCCTTTGAAACAGACTCGCTGGCGGGCACCGCGAACTATGGAACCTTCAATCATGCCAACTTCATCTGCGAATCTCTATCCGAGCCCTAAGTACCTGAAGGATCAAGCTTACGAGCAGATCAAGCGGGATATTTTGTCGGGGCAATTGGCCAGCGGCGTGCTTCTGTCCGAGCGTTCGCTCGCGGAACGACTGCAGCTTGGTAAGGCACCTGTTCGCGATGCGATCAACCGACTGAGACAAGAAAATTATCTGTCCGTTGCCCCGCAAATGGGCATCATGGTGAAGCCATTGACGCCCAAGGACGTGGCAGACACCTTTGAGGCTCGGGTTATCATTGAGCCTCAGATCGTGAAGCGACTCGCAGGCCATTTAACTCCATCGCATCGTTCCATTCTGGAAGCGAATTTGGAGCAGCAAAAATCGTGCATCGATCGTGGCCAAGCGACCGAGTTCGTGAAGTGGGACGTCGAATTCCACATGGCGCTCGTTCGTGCACATGGAAATGTCGACTTGGTGCGAATGATGGAACGCATTTGCGAACGAACGTTTCAAGCCATCTCATCGGTGTTCGGCGGCAGCGTGACCGCACTCGCACCAGCTTTCAAAGCACACAAGTCGATTTTCACGGCGGTTCTTCGCGGCGATTCTTCATCGGCAGAAGTCCGAATGAACAAACACATTACTCGCACGCGAGACCTGAAAGCCCCGGTCGATTCTAATCCGAACAAGTGAAACATTCGCAATGGGGTTAGAGTGGCACTAGGCCCAGTCGGTTCGTTGAGTTCGCTGCGGTTGGTTTCCGGGTCCTCATTCAATCGAAGAAGTTCCGTATGTGATTGACCACATCGAATCCGCGAGGGCGTTCACCGGATTTGCTGATCTCGGTCGAGTTGCCATCCAACGAAAGATGGATCTGGTCGAGACTCTCGTCCGACCGACGTTTACGATCAAGTTTTGCATCCAGTGTTGGCGTAGTCTTAGTTGGCTATGACAGCCCGAATCCTGTGCGATAAGCCTTTCGAATGATCGCATCCGCTTCAGGTGCATTCGATGCTTTCATGGCACTCGCATCCCATTCGATTTTCTTGCCTAAGCGGATTGGCAAAACACCTACCAGAAGCGATTCGGTAAATGGAGCTGAATACCAAAAGCCCGCTTTGGCGTCTTCGGGCCGGCCATGTATGCAAGCGTTAACCCACTCCACTCGATGACCAAGGCTTCGAGGAATCGTCGGTTTGGGTGGTTCAAAGCTTGCCATCGCGGAATCAGGTACGAGTTTGGGAGCGCCGGACCAACCTCCACAAATAAAAGCCCCTTTGTCACCCACGAAATAGATGCCGTTGTCGTCCAGCTTCCGATCTGTCTCGGAACCCGGTGGTAGTGGAGGTTTTTTTCCACCGTCGTACCAAACCAATTTGATGGGCCCGTTTTTCCCCTTGGCGGCAAAATGCCACGTCACGATGCACCACTCGGGGAATGTATCGGGATTAGATGGCCCCGTTTCCGCTTCGACTAGGTGAGGTGCACCAAGATCGAGCGCATACCAAGCGGGGTCTGCGTTATGTACCATCATGTCCCCCAGGGCACCACATCCAAAATCGTAAAAGCCTCGCCACTGTTTTGGAGCATAACTCGAATGGTAGGGACGATCGGCTGCGGGTCCAAGCCAAAGATTCCAATCCAACGTTTTAGGGACTGGCTCTGATACGGAGGGTTTTGGTTTACCTTGAGTTTGCCAAAACTTACCCGGTCGATCCGACCAAGTGTGGACTTCAGTGACCTTGCCGATAACACCCGCATCGATCCATTCCTTTGTCTGCCGAAGTCCATCGCCGCCATGACCGTTGTTTCCCATTTGTGTAACCACTTTTTGTTCTGCCGCGACACGTTGCATCAACCTCGCTTCTTCGATCGTGTGCGTCAACGGCTTCTCGCAGTACACATGCTTTCCCAATCGCATGGCATGGAGAGAGATCGGTGCATGCCAGTGATCGGGAGTAGCGACCATCACGGCATCGATTGACTTCTCCTTGTCAAGCATCACGCGATAGTCTTGATAGAAAGGTCGGCCAGGATAATCTTTGGCCATTTTCGCCTCGTGCGATCTCTGGACATCGCACAGCGCCACGATATTGACGTTGGGATGCATTGCCAAGTCCCGAGAAACTCCGCCTCCTTGGCCGCCAATTCCAATACAGGCGATGTTGAGCTTGCTGGATGGTGCAGCCTGACTAGACGCACCACATACATGCCGAGGCAAGATGGAAAACGCCGTCGCTACGCTGGCCGAAATTGCCATAAACTCTCGACGATTTCTTCGACTCATTACGATTACCTTTCAATTCACTGGTTCAACTGATTGAGTACATTGGTTATCATAACTACTTTTAGTCGCTCATTGTGATTGCGCAAAAAGACATTGGCAACTAGGGCGTCGATCATAAGTCGGGCTGAACCGGACGCTAGCGCGTTCCGGCTGATTAGCCGAAGGGCCCACGGTTTTCGGCCCATGTTGTAATCGATGCCGCAACTAGCAGTGTATTAGCAGAGGCGGAAGCTACCGGAAAAATCTTGTGGTAGAATGCTGCAATCACAAAAATCCTTATCAATGCTCAAGTCTAGGGAGATAGGACGGAATGCTGCCGACGTGAAAGACTCCAAGATTGTGGCGATCATTCCTGCTGCAGGGCGAAGCTTGCGCATGGGCGGTCAGCATAAGCTTCTATTGCCATGGCGTGAAAACTCCACGGTAATGAGCGAAGTTCTGTTAGCTTGGAGTGAGAGCCGAGTAACGCATATCGCAATTGTCGTTCGCTTGGATGATCTGGAGCTTCAAAAGGTTTGCCGACAATGGCCGAACATCGATTTAATAATTCCTCAAGTGGCTCCTCAAGACATGAAGGAGTCGATTCGTTTGGGGTTGGAATTTTTCATGACCAAGCACGGACCCAGCGAGTTGGATCGTTGGATGGTTGCTCCGGCCGATATGCCAACTCTGAATCCCCTGTTGATCAATACGGTCATCGAAAAAGCTCAGTCGTGTGGCGATATTGTAATTCCCCGCTTCGAGGGGCGTCGCGGACACCCGATTTCACTTCCATGGAAACTCGCGGCACGTGTAGGCGAATTGCCTAGCAACCAAGGGCTTGATCGTCTTATATCTAACTACTCGGTCGATTTTGTGAACCTACCCGCCGATCAACGTCCAGAAGATATTGATACGCCCGAAGACTATGCGCGGCTTGTCGATCATTTGCCGAGCGAAAATCCAGCTTTTTCAGACACTTCTCGCTGAACGCCACCAAATCGGCCTTCCGTCGGATTTCAGCGGAGGATTCCAACGGAAACGATCGCATTCGCAGAGTTGTACACTGGCTATCAGCGAGAATTGTCCTTTTTCGTCGAAATAGAGGAGAACGTTACGCTCTTTGCGCGACGCGATGGACTTTTGAAGCTTGAGGTTTTAGAATCAGTAGTTCGGCTATGCCGCATTTGTCCCATGATCTGAGTACTGCAAGGAGATCGATATGCAAAGGTTAGAATTACTGTATGCGTCGGCACTATTTTTAACGGTTTCTCCCCTTCTGGCCGCTGATCCGGTGCGAGGTACGTATGTCGAAGCGAGAACGTGCCAAGTATATACTGGGCCCTGTTTTGCAAACGGTGAAGTAGGTTCGGTGGGTAAAGATGCTGTCCTGGCTTGGCGTTTTACTGATGGAAGTATGAATGGTGCTAGTCTTGCTGGACAGAGCGTAGCTATTGTGGTTAACGCTTCGGAAACTCTTGGATTCAACGGATTCAATGACGCTAAGACCAAAAACGCATTGTTGATCATTGATGCATCGGCCGACGCGGAACAAGCGGCGGCTCTTAGGGCTTTTGCCCTAAATCAGACAGGCCTGAGCGCAGAGCAAGTTGCAGGTATTCAGAGAGCGAAGATCGCGATGGAATTCAACTTCTATGACCTAACTGCTGAGTTGACCGTAGGGAATTTTGTGAAGCTATCGGCTCGAAAAGCTAGACCGAATGACTGCATTTGTTCAAATGAGTCAGCATACTATCCGCCGCTAACCAAACTGAAAGGCTTTGTGCCAGGCGTCACGATCGAGGGTGAAGTGACCGCCAGAAAACTTAGCACGCGTTGGTCGATTCCGGATACTCGCACAGCTTACTTGGGAACATTTGAAGTAGACTCATTGGATATGAAGTTGGCCAACAAGCTTTAGGCGTTGCACAAAAAGAAAATTACCGAACAGAAAGACGTAGGATAGGCTTCCAGCCTGTTTTTTCATTGACAGGCTGGAAGTCTACCCTACGACCTCAGGACTACGAAATGAAAAACAATTACCTATCTACAGTAGCGGTCGTTCTTATTGGCGCGAGTTGCATTGCCCATGGCCAGGACCAATTTAGCGTAGAAGCTATCGACGCTGCTCCTAAAGCAGACGTCCTTGCCGCCGACCAAGTGCAGCATTTCGCAACCAAGGGTTTTCTTATCAAAAGCGGCACGCGAACCATCTGTGAGCTTTGGCTTGCAAAAAAATGGGAAATCGATCCGAAATTCAAGGCCTCCAAGGAACGACTGTACCCGTTTCAACCAGGCCAATTGATTGGTTTGGTGCACTTCAATCGCAAGTACTTGGACTTTCGTAAGCAGACAGTACCCAGTGGCTGGTACACGCTGAGATTTGAGTTACAGCCGGTTGACGGAAACCATGAAGGCACGTCGATCATTAGGGACTTCTTGCTGTTGGTAAGTGTTCAACAGGACGATGCGGAAAAGAAATGGGCCGACAAGAGTCTTTTCAAGGCTAGCGCAGAATCAATAGGAACAACGCACCCTGCGATGTTATCTTTGCAGTCCGCCAGCGACGGCAATACTTCGGCGATTCTTCATAACCTAGAAAAGGAATTCCAAATTCTGCATCTCATCGGTAATGGAATTGCAGGTGAAAAAGGACAGGCAACGCCGCTGGATTTCGTTGTTGTTGGTCATGCGCCCGAGTAAACCATGCTCAAACTTTTTTCTTTCTCTGTTCGACTTCATCACTGGGTCTTGACTTGGTTTTTCATACTTTCTTTTCCATTGTTATTCCTGTCCTACGCGAGAACACAGGAAAAGGTTGTTGAAAGAAAGCTCGACAGGAAACCGAGCGAGCCCAATTTTCGATCAGAGTTGATTCGGGGTCGGGTATTGTGGCAAGCGGTCGCACTGAAAAAAGAGTTCGACATAACCACAGTTCCGGAAGCCGCGGAGAGTTCATTGGCGTTTTTCACAGCGCAGGGCAAACTTCTTCCGATTGTGGAAAATCTTCGCGGTCGAGCATTTCGCAAGGACGCTCGATTGCGAGATACGGATCTTGAGCTTTCGGTACGCATGTTTGAAAAGCATCCCTATGTTCAAGTGATAACGGTCTATGAAGTGGAAGAGGATCGGAGATACGAAATTGATTATTGGTGCGATGTTTGCGCGATCGTGATGTACGAGACAGGTCCCTGCGCTTGTTGCCAAGACGCTAATCGAATGCGTAAACGAATCGTTAAGGATGGCATTCCCCAGGATGAGGAAGCAAAGGAGTAGGATGGGACCATCTGTCCCGTCCGATCGTCGAAGCTTGCTCGGGACAAGGCTTTTCCATGACGAGGAATTGAAAAAGTTAAAATGAGAATTGGAAAATGCAAAATTTAGCGGTGAAAGGAAGAAGTAAGACGACAGTTGGCAGGTTTTTATTGATTGACTTTGGCTTTGATTTTCCGGCGATGTTGCAGCGTTAGACTTGTGATTGACACCAACAATCGCGTGAAAGAATGGCTTACCGAGTGGAAATTTTCCCTAACCATTGGCAATGCCGTCGGATTCCAATTGAACAATTAAAAAACTTTTTTTGCCAGAAAGTCGGATTTCGTTTGAGTGTCGGTCGGGATTTCGTATACTTGGGGACGCTTTAGGATCTGCGCTTCAGGGGCGCCGTCCGGTTTCAATGATGCACCCGAGTCTGGTGGATACCTCCATGTCAACAGAAAACTCTTACGGCTTCAGTCGACGTGCATTCTTGCGCGGGACCGGCGCAGCCGCAGCGGCGTCGGCAGTCGTAAATTCGACTATTGCCGCCGAAAATGCCGTGAATACGCAAGTGATCAGCGGAAAAACCAAGATTACTTTGAAAGTGAATGGAAAGTCGTTAGCGGCAGAGGTCGAACCTCGCACAACATTGTTGGATGTACTGCGGTATCAATTCGATTTGACTGGTGCGAAGCCGGTTTGCGAAGATGGAAGCAGTGGTGCTAACACGGTCCTAGTCGATGGCAAACCTATCATGGCGACTGCCACGCTGGCACTTTCTGTTGTGGGTAAGGAAATTAGAACTTGCGAAAGTCTGCGGGACGACCCTGTAACGCATGCCTTTGTAGAAAGTGACGCTCAGCAGTGCGGCTTTTGTACGCCTGGCTTCGTCGTTGCAGTGCGTGCATTTTTGGATAAAAATCCCCATGCGACCGAGGAGCAAATTCGCTCAGGACTCAACGGAAATATCTGCCGCTGCGGTACCTACGCAAATATCCTTCAGGCCGTAATATCACTCGTGAAAGGAACTTGAAAGTGGCTGACATCAAATACAAATGGCCTGAGAGTCACAAAGCGAGATTGATCGGCAAACGCATAACACGGCTGGATGGATTGGACAAATCGTCCGGAACGGCAAAGTACACTTACGACATCAATCTGCCGAAGCAATTGATAGTTCGCGCGCTTGGGTGCCCTCATTCTCATTGCCGTGTCGTTTCCGTCGACGCGTCGGAAGCGGAAAAGGTGCCTGGAGTCGTTTTGGTGCATCCGATGATGGCACCTAAGCCTGGCAATCCGTCAGTGGAGATTCAAACGGATGGAGCACTCTTGGTTGCCGTCGCTGCAGAGACCGAAGCCGCCGCAGCGGAAGGTGTTTCCAAGCTCAAGGTGGAGTACGAAATGCTTGAATCGTTTGTCGCCGACAATGATCTTGCGGCAGCCGAAGCAATGAAGCGAACGAAGCCAGCCGGGGGAGGCATTTCGCTTGACAAAACGCTTGGCGAGCCGGGTGCAAACGAAGACGAAAAAGCGTGGGAAGAAAAGACCATGCAGAAACTCTTCGATCAATCGAAGTATGTTATCAAAGGCAAATATGGCATCGACGCGATTACGCATTGCTGTCTCGAGCCACACGGCTCCACGTTGCATTGGGAAGGCAGCAAACTTAAAGTACATCTATCGACGCAGAATGTTTCGCAAACCGACGATGGATTTGCGGGTGCGTTAGGGATTACTGCCGATGAAGTTGACGTGCACTGTGATTATGTTGGCGGTGGTTTTGGAAGCAAATTCCAACCAAATTATTGGGGGATCGCTGCGGCTGAGATTTCGAAGAAAACCGGGCGTCCGGTTAAGTTCCTGTTGACGCGGGAGCAAGAGCTGAAGATCGGTGGAAATCGTCCTTCAGCCTTCATTGAAGTGAAACTTGGCGCGGATGAAAGCGGCGTTGTCCAAGTATGGGATTCGCACCACTGGGGTACGTCTGGCTTTAATGGATCGACCGTTGCTGTGGGAAATTTCCCCTATGTGTTCAAGCCCAAGAATGTTCGACGCAAAGCGACAGGGATCATCACTCAAAACGAACCTTCTGTGGCTTGGCGAGCTCCGAATCATCCACAAGCATGCGCAATTACGCAAACAGCCTACGATGACTTGGCTGCAATGATGAAAGCGGACAGCCTCGACATCTTTCTACGCAATCTTGAGAATATTGATACGCCAGCCAAAGCTCCTGTCTATGCCGAGCAGTTGCGAATTGCTGCGGACTTGATTTCTTGGCGCGAACACTGGCACGTTCACGGCAAGGGAAAAAAGAAAGGATCCGTTGTCGAGGGACTTGGCATTGGAATCCATAAATGGGGCGGTACCGCCAACGACTCAAATTGCTTACTCAAAATCCATCCGGATGGCGGTGTCGAATCTTATTGCGGCACTCAAGACTTAGGAACTGGGACGCGGACCGTTTGTGCGATGGTCCTTGCCGAGACATTGGGATTGCCGATCGACGGGGTCAAAGTCAACATTGGAAGTTCGACTTATCCCTTCAGCGGTGCCTCGGGAGGTAGTACCACCGTCGGTGCCGTCACCGAGTCACACCGAAGAGCTGCCCAAGATGTTTTGGCCCAACTCTTTGAATTGGTCGCGGCGAAGCTCGAGGTGCCTGCGGAAAAATTGGAAGCTGCCAACGGAAAAATCTCACTGATTGGCTACGAAGATAAATCCATGTCGTGGAAGCAGGCCTGCAGTTTGATTGGCATAAAGCCATTGGAAGTAACTGCCAACTTCAAACGTGGAACGGCAAGTCCATTGTCCAATCAAGACGTGGCGGGTTGTCAGATGGCCCGCGTCGCGGTCGATACCGAAACCGGTATCGTTAAGATTATGAAGATGGTAGCCGTCCAAGACATGGGACTTATTATCAATCGAAAAACGGCGGAAAGTCAAATTTACGGTGCGCTGATCATGAGTATTGCCGGCGCACTATTCGAACAGCGTATCAACGATCCCAAATCAGGTGTTTTCATCAATAGCCAACTCAATAACTATCGACTACCAAGACTTGGCGATATTGGTGAGCTGGTGGTCCACTTTCACGAGCCAGAAAGCGAACGGGCTCGAGGGGTCATCGGACTCGGTGAACCGCCAGTAATCAGCGGTTGTGCGGCAATCTCGAATGCTGTTTGCAATGCGATCGGTGTTCGTGTACCTACTCTGCCATTAACTCCTAAACGCGTTCTCGATGCACTACGATCTGTGAAAGGATAAAGAACATGAAGAATTTCGAGTACGCTCAACCTCGAAGCGAACGTGAAGCACTTCAATTGCTTTCTGAGGAAAAGAAAAAAACGGTCGTTCATGCTGGCGGTACCGATTTGGTAAGTCTCATGAAGCGAATGGTGGTCACGCCGGACAGAGTGGTCAACATATGTGAAATAGAATCGCTGAAACACGTCACCAAAGAACCGGACGGATGCACTTGGATCGGTGCAGCGGTTCGATTGGACGAGGTTCTCAGTGATGCAGTGGTTAAGCAGTTTCTAGCAATAGGTCAGGTGATCAAGGGAATCAGCAGTGTCCAACTCCAATCACAGGGCACGTTTGTTGGCGAACTTCTTAGACGTCCTGAGTGTTGGTATTTTCGAGACGGACATGGATTGTTGGCAGGCAATGGCCGTATGGTTGTCGACGGCGACAATCGGTACCACGCAATTCTCGGCGGACAGGGGCCTGCCAAGTTTGTGAATGCGTCGCGGTTGGCACCTGCGCTAATAGCGATCGATGCTTACGTACGAGTCATAGGGCCTGACGAAAATTCGGAGCAATTTTTAAAGGTTCAAGATCTTTATCGAATTCCGCTTTCCGATTCAGAACATGAGAACGCACTGGTTCCAGGTCAGTTGGTCACCCACATCATAATTCCCCAGCACACCGGAGCAATGAGCGCGGCTTATGAAGTTCGCCATGGAGAGGGGCCGGATCAACCACTCGCCGCCGCCGCCGTTTGCCTCCTTTTTGCACAGGGCCGAGTCCAAAAGGCGAGGATTGTGCTTGGGCAAGTCGCCCCAATTCCTTGGCTAGCATCCGAGGCTGCGATTTCGCTTGTTGGTGAGGCGATCTCGGAAGAGTCCGCTGCAATGGCCGGGTGGAAAGCAGTTGCTGACGCGATAGCGCTATCGCAAAACGAATATAAAATTCAACTGGCGCAAGTTGCCGTGAAGCGAGCAATACTGCGGGCTGCTGGCCTTGAAACTGGTGGTCTGGATAGCCCGATATCGAGCGAATCGATTGTTGCAAATCAAGAAATAAACGTCGCATAATGTCCTAGTGAGTTTCGATGCATGGAGAATACTATGGGTTACGAACGTTCCTTTGATGAGAACACAGCTGCGTTGCTTCCGCCTTGCATGAATCTTCGTAGCAAAGCAATCTATGTTACCGGCAATCCCGATCCTCAGTCTCCTGAGGAAGTTGGTAGCACCCGGTTCAACTGTTGGTGCAACAAAACGCAGTATGTGCTCGGACCCGATCAAGCTCTGGTTGAACGTGGGACCTGCACCGAAGGGCGAGCATGTTTCCAATCGAGGGCTTAGCACGGTGTCGAGCGAGCTCAACCGAACGATAGCTAACAGCTAAACCGAAACAGAGCAATTACTTAAAGAACTTTAAGTGCCATTCGAGTCAGACCCAAGTCACCCCCCCAATCCACTGGCCGACTTTTTGGCTGCCAGACTGGCCTTTTTTTCGACTGCCATTTCCAGCCAATGAGCAACGTTTTTTTAACATCGTCGGTCAGCCATATTGAACGACAATAAAATTGCGTATTCGTCGTAAGGTTGGCGTAAACATCCGATCCTCAATCGTCGCGAGATTCGAATCAGGTATATTGTCAAGTCCTAGGCTGAACGTAACGATCCGCTGAGATAAACTCAGCGGCTTTCAATGACTCTAGACTTGAGAACCATTGCCGTCGCATTGTCACAGAACGTCAATGATTATCAGGAGTTCTGAGCCTGCCGCTCGCCTTACCAGAACATGGCCAACTGAAAACTGCGGACTTACCATCTTCTGAATGAACCCTGTCCTATGCCGGCATCATTCACTATGATCCGAGCTGCGACAAGTAACAGAACAATTCGAAACCGAACAAGACGTATGAAACATATTCGGAATTTTTGCATTATTGCCCACATTGATCATGGCAAATCGACGTTGGCGGATCGATTGATACAAGCCTGCGGCGGCGTCTCGCAACGTGAGTTCCACGACCAAATGCTTGACTCGATGGATATTGAGCGTGAACGGGGAATCACCATAAAGAGCAATTCGATTTCCCTTTCCTACCGAGCCTCGGACGGTCAAGACTATCTGCTGAATCTCATCGATACTCCTGGACACGTTGATTTTTCGCACGAAGTTCGGCGTTCCTTGATGGCATGTGATGGTGCCTTAATCGTTGTCGACGCTTCGCAAGGTGTCGAGGCCCAGACGGTCGCCAATCTCTACCTTGCACTGGAGTATAACCTTACACTACTTCCGGTGATCAACAAGATCGATCTACCTGCCGCGGACGTTGAGCGAGTCCGGGAAGAGATTGATGCGGATTTGGGACTAGATCCGTTTGCAGCGATCCCAGTCTCCGCGAAGACAGGCGAGGGAATTGGCGATGTCCTGGCGGGCATCGTCGAGAAACTGCCCTGTCCCAAGGGCGATCCCGATGCACCGCTGAAGGCTTTGGTCTTCGACGCTCATTTTGACACGTATCGAGGAGTGATTCTCCAGGTCCGCGTGATGGAAGGCACTCTCAAGACGGGCGATACCATCCATTTCATGCACGCTGGCCGCGACTACAAGGTGGATGAACTCGGCTACAACCAGCTAAAACTCAGCCCAAAGAAGCAGCTCGGCGTCGGAGAAGTTGGCTATGTTGTCGCGGGGGTAAAGAGCGTCCAGGATATTGAAATCGGCGATACACTGACACACCTAAGTCGACAGGCGGCAGAACCGATTCCTGGCTACAAAAAAGCCAAGCAAGTTGTCTTTTCGTCCATCTACCCGATGAGTACGGACGAGTACCAAGACCTGACCAAGGCTTTGGAAAAACTAGCAATTAATGACGCGGCGCTAACGTTCGAGAAGGATAGCTCAGCGGCTCTTGGCTTCGGATTTCGGTGTGGGTTCCTCGGCCTGCTTCATTTGGATGTAATTCAAGAGCGTTTGCAACGCGAGTTTGACCTTGGACTAGTCATCTCTGCTCCTTCGGTAAAATACAAACTGGGTTTGAAAGATGGTACGACGATCGATGTTGACAACCCAAGTTATTGGCCCGATCCGACGATGATCGACTCGACCATGGAGCCCTACATCAAAGCATCGATTCTTATTCCGGAGGAGTACGTCGGACCTGTCATGGATCTTTGCCGAGAACATCGCTCGGACAGTCAGACCATGAATTATCTCTCAGCAGGTCGTGTTGAAGTGACTAGCGAAATGCCACTTGGGGAAGTTCTGTTCGAATTCTACGGAAAACTAAAAATGATTACGCGAGGGTACGGGTCATTCGACTACGTGCCCATTGAGTATAGAGATACCGATGTGGTCAAGGTCGATATCCTTGTTAACAAAGAGCCCATCGACGCGCTGTCCTATCTAGTCCATCGCGACAAGTCGCGAACTCGTGCGCTGCACTATTGTGAGCAACTTGCAGAAGCGATCCCGCGCCACCAATTCAAGATTCCGATCCAAGGGGCTATTGGCGGCACCGTCATCGCGAGAGCAACGATTCAGCCGTATCGGAAGGACGTGACAGCCAAGCTTTACGGTGGCGACGTCACGCGCAAGAACAAGCTGTTAGAGAAACAGAAGAAGGGCAAGGCAAAAATGAAGCAGTTCGGAAGCGTTAACATACCGCAGAAAGCCTTCGTCTCAGTGCTTCGATCCGACAATGACTAACACCCACTGATTTTTCATTTTACTTTTCGGACATTCTTAACCATGACCATGGATCGATCGGGGCCGTCGTTGGTATCTCTTTGGAATGTTGGCAGAGTCCGTGCCACATAGCCAGCGATATCGCTCGCCTTCTCGTCCGACATGTCCCTTACAATTTGGAGCAACGAGTTTTGATCAAGCGTTGAATAGCAGACGGATCGGCGACCGTTCTTCTTTGGCTGTGGAATTTGTTGTCCGTTTGAGTTGTCTAAGATGTTCGAGGTAAACGCTAGCAGGATTTCCCCAGGCTGCAAGCAGAATCGAGTGCTGTTGAACAACGTGTCTGGCTGTGCGGCCACGCGAGAACCCATTGATCCGATAGGACGGAATCCTCGATGGGAGATCACAAAGGATTGAATGTCGCCGGCACTGCATATGGAACCGTAGCCAGTAACCGGATTGATCTGGATAAGCCCCATCGACGCCGTCCAGTCGGCGTCCTGCATTCCCCAAAGCGTATCGTTGATCGACCTCATAATCGTCATCGGGTTGTTTTTACCCTGCCAAAGAGTCCTCACAATTGCTTGAATGCTGGTTGCGACGATTGCACCCTCTGGTCCAGGTTGGTTTGCATTCCCAAGCGATATTGTCATCATTTCTTGCTGGTTTATGTCCCAATGATGGAACCCGCCGCCGATGCTCCCATTCTGAAACGTCCATCCGTTGACGTCGAAGTCTTCATGCAGAACTTGATTGTCTGGCAACATGCTTGCTTGAATGAGACTGGCGGTATCGATTTGCTTTTGTATCGCACGCGACTGGTGGATTTCGTGTCCCAAAATAGACTGCTCGATTTCACTCATGACACGGCCTGCAGCCAAATTTGCTACTTCGATTTCGGTCGCGCTAAAGGATCGAGGCTGTTCCGACCAAAACCACATAGTGCCATGCGGCATGGTGGTCGAACCAACTGGAACGACCAAAGCCGAGCCGAATTCCTCGGGACTTGGCCAATCGGGCATCATCGCGATATCCGTCAATAAAACTGCATTTCCAAGCAACGCCTCCAAGTCGGCAAGCGATCCAGACAATTCACGAGGAGGAGCCGTCAAACGTGTTTTGGGCAAACCAATACAGGATCGCAGTTTCAGCGAGGAGGTTTCGTCATCGAGCAAATACAATGCCCCAGCGACAGTTCCCACAGAACGCGAAACGCTATCCAGAATGGATTCCAACCTATCTGCCGTCTCGCGCCCCCGATCGCTGTGGCTGGTTACGCCAACTGCGGTGGCAAGCTCGGCTTCTTGTCGCCTAACTGTTTCCTCGGCCAAATCCAAACGCGCGACCAAGCGTTCGATGGACGCCAGCAATTGCTGAGCCCGATCCATTGGTACGCACGACGAGCAAGTGGAATCGTCGGCATCAAGCGCCCCATCCTGTACAATCGTTTCAAGCAAACGCCAACGCATGCTTACTCCATTTTGGCTTGGCAAGTGGTGACCCGTTAGTCCGTTTTGTGATTCGGTTTGTTTTGGCCTTTCGCTCACAGCCCAATTTGTTGCGGAAGAGAACGACTGTAGCACATCTAGGATCTCGTCCTTGTGGAGACCCGACTGGGTGCTTGAGCGAGACAGATCAATGGATGGAGGATTGGAGATAGAGTCTTCGAGATGAATACGAAGATGCGATGGGTACCGGCGTTTCACGTTGGCTAGCTTCTAGGATTTGGGAATGTCGGATTGCAGTTTGTTTCGACCAAGCAATTTGGAGTCGGTATCGCCTTGGAGTGGCAGAAGTCGAGATGCCTGGACTCGGGGTCATATCGAACGCTACCAACAGAACAGTTCATGTTAAACCTTAACGGTTGGCAAAACCTTAGGATATCGGTAGTCGTACTTGGTATATCCGGCCTTAACGATTTCGCCGTGAACACGAATTGGCGCCGCGCCGTCAAAACGCCTCGATGAACATGCAGAAATCCAAGCAGTTGGCGTTAAAGACAGAACAGTAGTTGTCCATGGAAAGCATTATGTCTCGATCATTCGACAGCATTCTCACGCCGATACACTCGTCGTGGCGTGAACTTGGATGAATTGTTTGAGTGCACGCGACGGCCCACTGGTTTAGACCCAACCCTGTTGCACTGGATGCGACCTAAACGAAGAAAAGGAGTCTCCAATGCTGGTGCTCTCGCGACATCGAGACGAAAGCATCATGATCGGTGATGACATAGTTATCACGATCGTGGACATTCGTGGGGATAAAGTGCGGCTTGGTATCGAAGCCCCAAACGATATTCCTGTCCATCGACAAGAAGTCTATGAGGCGATCAAACGTGAAAATCGCAAAGCGAATCACATCCAACCGGCCGAACTCAACGGCCTAAAGGAAGATCGTCCGTAGGTGAACATTCGCCGAGGCACATGCCGTTGAGGTATGATCGCCGCGTGCTTTTGCCCTATCGTTCCCAAGTCTGAGTAAAAGACTCAGATCAGATACGCGACAAGCCTCGAATTGGATAAGTGCCTGCAATTGCATTCACTATCAATTCGAGGCTTGTCACTTTTTACGCCACCAAGAATCACGCTCAAAGCCAAGTTTAAACGCAGTACTCTCGATCGCCTTAGCGAATCGAAGAGCATCGACATAGTAACCCGCTGTCGGCACGATGTCGCCAGCCACTTTTGTCCGCCAAAACCCGTTTAGGCGATTCATTAGCTCTTCGCGCGTCCATTTGGCAATGATGGACGCTGCAGCTGATGGAAAAATCGAATCTCCGTCAACTTTGAACTGAATCTGCGTCGCATGGCCATCCCAATTTGCCATATAGCGACTGCAGGCTCGGTTCTCGATCTCAATCGCAAACCATTCGTCATCAAACATGAATGTAAGGATAGATTGGTAACGATTTCGACCTCCGTGTTTGTCACAATAGACTTCAACGTCCTCGCCCACCTTCCCAAACTCGACGATCGCCTGCTTCACTATCTCAAGGGATGACTCGCTAAGAATTGTCGACTTTTTCCCTTTGCTGTCGACTTGAAGATTAAATTCCACTTCATCTATGACTCGCATGCGAATACCGACCAACTTAATAGACTGCGACATCAGTTTTTCACTTGCCTTGCCAAAGTAGGCTCGTTGATCAGCCATTGATTCGTTGTGCATTGCAGTATGGGCTGATGGCAGTTTTTCATACCAGGGAATTGTCGCTAGTCTTTCCCAATCTTGTCTCGCGAAAGCGGCGATGTTGGAATCCCATTCCGAACGAATGGCACCGTCGATATTGCCCTCGATATTGCCCTCGATTTCGGAACACAGAAACCTTGCCCCAAGAATAAGTCCCTCGACTGCGAGTTTATCGCGATGAATCTTTTTCGAGTCGCCGATCGGAATGTGCGTCGAATTCGGTCTCATGGGCTTAGCCAAAAACTCTGGCTCAAGCAAAGATGTCATTTCACAAGCAGCAAACGAACCCGGTACTCGCCAAGCCGTTGCGCAAATCGTTAGAGGCCCCATGCTGGGACCATATCCCGCTTCATCTACTCCGACTAGCAGTTTTGTGTCCGACACTAGAAACTCTTCCGAGTTTCCGCAGGCTTCTTATCTCCCCCTTTGGGTTTGTCTCCCTGGAAGAACTGAAAAGGTAGATTAAACAAGTCGAGATCCATTTTGGGCAACGTGCTCCTTCCCGATTTTTCAACGGTCGACTCCACAGCGCTGGGCGGAACGGGCTCGATATCAATGGTGCCGACAAAGATCAAACGTTCGGGCAATTGCGTTAAGTGCATTTGTGCTCCGCGAAACCACTGAAGCCAAGGTGCTTGATAATCCGAAGGGGGCAAACTTTGGGTGCTGTCGAATCCCAATGAAGAAATCTTAGCGTTCATCATGGCAATGTGCTTTGGCCAAGCAGTGCTTTCCCACATTGCTTTTCGCGTGTTTGATTCTGCCGGTTCAAGCTTGTATTGCCCGCCGAGTGAACACTGTAAACGTGCGTCCAGAAGCTTCTCTGCCGATGCAAGGGCTTCCTCCGGTGGAACCTTGAGTTGCTGCTGTAGGGAATCCAGTAGCATCAGATTTCCACGTGTAGTTTGAGCGGCTCTTCGAAACCAGAATGTATTGAACCACGCCGAAAGCTTGCTTTTTTCCAAGTCACCGATCTTAACTCTGCCTTGGGCAAAATCGTCTGCGGGAATGGCTCGAAGGTAAAGAGCACAGTTATCCAAAATCGATCGATCAAAGGAAAGTACGCTAAAACCTCCCATCTGCCACCGCCACAATCCGATAAACAATTTGGAAAAACCAAATGCGTCCGGCGGTCCGCCGCCTAATCCCAAAGGCAATCGATCCAAGTAACCAGGCCGCGGCCAGGCTCCCAAGTAAGCTGGGAGTGACTGCAAGGTTCGGAGTGTCGCCAACAATCCCTTGGTTTCGCCAGGAACCGGTGGAACCATATCTTTTAGGCCGGCAAACATCACGTGATCCGGAGAAAACGATCGACTGGTACTCTGGCCAGTAAGGTGAGCTTGAAAATTGATAACATCGTCGGACGGTAACTGAATCTGAGTTCTAACCGGTGGTGCAAGCATGTTGGTTAGCCATCCGTATTTCTCCCTTCCGAGCGGCGCTATGTAAGCTTCGACGGCAAGCCGTTCGACCCGCTCATCAGAAGCTTTCGAAAATCGCCGAACTCCAACCATCAATGGATCAGTCTGCTGCCATTGCGTCGCATAAAAAGTTGCTTGCTCGCGATACGCTTGAGCTTCTTCTAAAGAGCAATCGGTCAAATTCACGTCGGCGATCGGCAAGAAACTGCCGCGTTTTCCCCGCAGTGAATCATGCCACGCACCCGAAAAAGAAAGTGTCTGAGAGCTATCAACACGTGTTTGAAACGATGGGGGTAAGTAGCCATCATTGATGAGTCGCTCGATACTCGGAACGGATTCCTTGACGCCAGACTCCGCAGCGGAGGCCAATGTCGCTAGTTCTGCAATTTCGATAGCCGCGATGGCCTTAAGCCGGCGTCGCAACTCGATCTGGTATTGTGGCGAAACGAGATTTCGGAAAAACTCTGACGAGAGATAAACGAAAATATCATACTTATTCTCAAACGGCATCATCAATCGAGCGAAACGGAACGCCTTCGAATCCCCCAGAGAGGGCTTTCCACCGCTGACCTCGAGAAACCTCTCAACCAGACGCCGACTAGTAGTCAAAAACACAAACGATCCACGGTCCACCATGAACGATCGGATTTGGTTGTCCGGCGTACTGAGTAGCGAGACTTTCTCACCAGCGATTTCTAAGATTTCCAGTTTGCAATCGACGTCAGCAAGACGCTTGGCAGCCGACGATCTGTCTGCGCTAAGGGACGACTTTAACAATGCGATGTTCTTGGCTTCGAAAAGGACACCGAGGGACGGTCCCTCTTGCAAATAGAGATCTTGTCCGACAATCGCCATATCACCGATGATTGAGTCACCGAATAGTTTTGCAATGGCTGTCGTTTTCGTATTGAGCAATCGCTCCATGCGTTTGTTGGTCTCGTAATTGAATCCGCGAAGAACTGCCATTTGTGCTAAATCGCCACCCCGAGTTTCACTTAACGATTGAAACCAAAGATACGTTGAGAAGCTTGCGAAGCGAAGGTAATAGCACTCCGGTGGAACCACTTTCGCAATCGGCTCAATGACTAAGCTTTCGGGGGTATAAGGTACGGATGCATCGATCCATCTGGGAGGCTCAGGAGTTGGAACGAGTCTCGAACTTAACGGGGGCGAATTGCGGACGGTCTCTTGAAAGAGTTCAGCGCGCAATCCTTCAACGCCGGCGACCAATGCGATTGTAGGTAGTGGATCTGTCTGTTTACGTTTGGACGTACTCTTTTTTACGAGTTCGGGCAATTCTAAGCCGTAGCGATACGCCAGCATATGAGTCAAGTAGCTTTCAACAATGCCTGGGTAGTCACTTCGTTCTAATTGGCGCTTCGCTTGTTGAACATAACCGTCCCACCAAGACCGAATGAGAGCCTGAAATTGCGGTGCCGGGGAAAACTTCTTCGATCTAAGTTTTGCAATATCCGTTGGAGGAATTGGTTCCGGGAGCTTAATCGGTCTAACTTCTATGGAAGTCTCCAAATCACCCGACAATCGAACTTGAAAAGATTCATGACCGCGAAACAGAAACTGGACTCGTACTAATTCGGGTGGGTCGATTTGTTCTTTCGCATTTTGGATTGCGCTACGAATGCGACCAATTAGCTCCCCATTTCCCAGCCGCAATCGGCCTCCAGATGCCGCTGAATGAACCTCTGGTGGTTCGCTCGTCATGAAGTCAATCGCCGGAAACATGATCCGGTCACTAGGGTCGGAAACAACAATGCGAAGAGTCGATGACGCCGAAAGCTGGCCCGCTGGAATATACAATCGAGCAACGCCATACGGCTCGGAAGCGATCGCTTCCGCATTTCCAGCGACTGCTTGAGCTAGCAATAAGTTGGAGGCAAAAAGGAGGAGGTAAATCGAAACGAAACCTGTGACTGAGTGCAGATACCTTTTTCGTCGAATTAACATCATCAAGCCACTCAATTCCTCTCGCAAGAGGTTTAGACGTTGCAAAGCAAATGGGCAAGACCATTGTCCCGAACTTCTCAACTTGGACAAGTGTTTGGGTGTTTCTCGCAGCTTGAGCGTAAATCTATTCCAAACGAGTACGGTGTCGTCGAATTGAATGCGCCGCATAGAGCCCAAGGAGATCATCCATCGACGTAGCTTTGGCTTCCAGCCTGAGTAGAAATTAGAAATCCCCAGGCAGGATGCCTATGCTACGTATGTAAATGCGAAATCTTTATCACAATCTACTAAATTTCTCCATTTGGAACAGTATTTGTATTCTCAATCCATCGTGATCAGCAATCGCTCGTTAGGGGCAAATCAAAAAGGCAATCGAAGAAAGTTGGGGGACAGCAGATGTTATCAAAAGTTACCGGGGGATTTTACAAATGCCGAATGATGTTTTCCGCCTTTGGCTTTATGGCAATGATGTCGGCTTCGACTTTTGCTAACCCGTGGTCGCACGCGTTGGGTGACGCAAAATACGTTCAGTACCGAACCAAGGACATAGCAGAACGATTGAACAGGGAGTTTCCATACAGCCAAGTAACAATGGTGGCCCTACAAATGGATAACTCCGCATGCCAATTGCTTGACGCCGTCAAGTGTGGTGCAGCCTGGGGACAAGTTCAAGCATCTTTATCGAGAACCTGCGCTTATGCAGGACAGGTGAATGAAACTGTAAATGCCGATTGCGAGGTACGAAATGATCGCCGAACCAGAGACTACATTAACGATCTGTCCAAACGAATTGAAAGGCTTCATTGCAGTTTGGACAAAGCGTATGAGCTTACGCAACCCAAGTTTTGTGCTCCCCCAGTTACCTCGCATCGTCCAAGTTGGAATTTCCAATTTCAACCCGATCCATTTGCTTCATCTCCAAATTCTGGCTGGAACCGTCCATCGCCAAACTATTACCGAGACAAGCCGACTAAAGACCCACCGTTTAATAGATATCCAAACTATCCAAGGGACACATACGAATATGATTCGCAACCACTCAACGAACAATCGATTCCATTTGAGTCAGTGCCTGAAGCACCACTTCCGGGAAGACCAGTCGGCCCTATCGAGTATCGAGTCGAAAGAAACATTCCATCGCAAAATGGTCGAGCTGCTGCGTTCGTACAACTCGGTCTGCAGGCGATCAAGCTGATTTCACAGAACAGATAAGCATGGTAGTCAGGGCCGACGCTCAACTTCGCCGAAGCGGCGTGCATGCGAATATCCATGAAGCAGGAATGACTTCTCTACAAAGAACGAATATAACTCGGAGAAAACCAGGAAATCTTCATCGCCATCGCGGTTCCAATCGATGGGCTTGAATATCGAGCCCCAAAACATGAAGGGTAAATCGAACGGTTGCACGGGCGCGTCGAATTGAATCTGCCCAGGCTTGCTGCGGTTGATGAAGACAGATCCGGGTTTGTTCAATGGTGGTCCGATCACCAGATCAGGATTTCCATCGTCATTCCAATCCACGACACTCAAGTCGTTCGTCCGATTCGAGCCGAAGACCTTACCGATGTTGATAGGTGGCGCAAGCGTGTTTGTGCCGCCGACTTCGCTGTTGAGGTAAATCCAAATGTTTCCATAGGTTTCTGTGACGGCTAGGTCCACGATTCCATCGCCGTCAAAGTCTGCGGACGTAAGGACGATGCGAGATCCCTGAAAAATGGTGAAATCCTTTGCCTCTTCGGGTGAAGCGACCGGCTGAGGGCCGACACGCAATTCCTCTCAAGTGTTTAGCGAAAGCAATTCGCCGGGCGCGAAGGTGTGGGCGCTGGCCTCGCCGATTCCTCTATGAAGATAGACGTTCCCTTGATGCGTGCCGTACAGCACATCGGGTTTGCCGTCGTGATCCCAGTTTGCGAGGGTGGGATAAGCGTAGGGATCGCCATATCCAGGACCAGAATGATTAATGGGCCTTCCATCGACGGTCATCCGGCCTCGTGATTCGCGGCGCGGAGTGTAGGTAGAACCCAAAAATGACACGACGGATTGGCTGTATTGGACTTCGATGGAATCGTTAGTGGAACTCGAGACGGACGTGAAGCTGCCATCCTTTGCGAAGCACCATGCGCCTTGGAGTGGCTTCGCGTTGGTGTTCCACCGCGGAGCAAAGGGCTTGCCGGTATTAATCCAGTGATAAATGTTGCCGCATCGGACTAAATGATACCATCAGCAAACGCGATACAACTGTTTCTTGGATTCGCGTTAACTAGGAAAACTCTCCGACATGACTCCATATTGCAGCCTAAATTCTACTAGGGCGAGCGGCAGATTAGACCTTACCGTACGACGGACTTCCAAGTCCGTCGAAAGGCACGACGGACAAAGGATGTCCATCGTACAGAAGGTAAATTTATATCTGCCGCTCGCCTAGGAGACCGTTTCCAAGGATCAATAAAATCATGTCAGCACCCAAAAAAACCAAGGCAGAAGCACCCGCCAAAAACGCAAAGAATGCAGAGAAGGCACCTGCCGCTGCTTCAACAAATTCAGGCGGCGGACTCAAAAGCAAGCTATTGGTTGGCGTATTCGTTAGCGGAGTTGTAATCGCCGAAACAGTCGTATTCTTCTTGATGGTACCATCCGGAGAAGAAGTCGCGGCCCTTGCGGAATCTCGCCTTATTGCGGTTGCTCAAGAAATTGATGCCAAGAAATTGCACGAAGATGCTCATGACGATTCGGACACAATTGTCGAATTCCCACTCGGAGATACCTTTAACATCCCATTCATTCCTACCGGGTCTGATCACAGCTACCGCGTCCAATTTGATCTTTTTGGCACGCTTAAAAGAAAGGACCTAGAGCATTTGCAAGCATTATATGAAGAACGAAAACTCCGCTTCAAACACCGATTGAGTCTAGAAATTCGTAATGCTTCCTTGCAGGAACTTCAGGAAAACCAATTGGGCTTGCTTCAGCGCCGAGTTTTAGCGACAAGTACAGAGTTACTTGGCGAAGCGATTCTCCTCAGCGTAGGATTTTCCGCATACCAAGTGTTGGAAGACTAATTTGACTTAAGAACACGGATGTTTAGATGTCGGAGTCCAGTACAGCTGCCAATGCTGCCGCGACCGGAACCACCTCCGGGCGGGGGCAATCGGATACCGAAGCGCTATTGAACCAAGCGGAATCGGCTCTGCGCGAAGTGGAAGACTCCTTGCGCGCACCCAAGTTGCAACAGTATCGGTTGGAAGAACTGATCGGAAGCAACGGTCCACCCGAAAAAGTTTCGATGGACTTGCTTCGAGACGTCACACTCGATCTTAAAATCGAGCTCGGTCGAACCCGAATGCATCTCGATGAAATCTTGCAACTGCGCAAAGGTTCGGTTGTGACTCTGGACAAATTGGCTGGCGATCCGGTCGATGTATACGTAAACGGGCGACTTGTAGCACGCGGTGAAGTGCTGGTACTCAACGATAACTTCTGCGTTCGAGTGGCTGAACTCGTGGGCAGCGACTCGATTCAGTAGGTTGACTGCATGACCGATTGCATTTCCCATCGCAACGCTTTTCACCCATATTGCTTCGTTGTTTTATTGCTGATTGTACAGTGGATGTGCTTCAGCTGTATTGCGAGTGCCCAACCGCAGATGTTCGGGTCTCAGACTTCACCTCCACCAAACGAACCGTCAGTGGTCCACCAGCCCATCGTTCGAATTCAACCATCAGCGGTACAACATCCAAATACACTTCCGCCCAGCCTTCAACCCAATGCGCAACGTGTTTTCGCAAGTGTTCCCAACTCAAACGCCGTACCGTTTTCGCCTGGTCTCGCAACTCATGGCGCAATCAGTTCAGACGTACAGCCAGCAAGTTGGGAATCGACATCGATACTGCAGAGTCCCATTAATTTAAAATCGCGAGCACCGCTGGAGCTGAAGCCTTCCTCCAAAGGCGCTACTGGTGACCTCGACAAACCAAAGAGCTCCTGGAGCGCGGCTTTGTCCATGTTCTTTTCGCTGGCCGTAGTATTGAGTTTCTTTTTGCTAGTAGCCTGGTTGGTAAAAAAATCTCAGCCGAATTCGTTTTTGAAACTGCCGGGGGAAGTCGTCCAAGTCATGGGTCGAAGTCCAATGGCGCCGCGCCAGCAGATGTATGTTGTACGCTTTGGAAGTAAACTGCTTCTGATCAGTCATCAACCCGGACAAACGCAGACATTGTCTGAGATTTCAGATTCAGATGAAGTCCAACGACTCGCTGGTTTATGTGAAACGAACCTTCCCGGTAGCATTTCCAATTCGTTTCGTGATGTACTTAAGCAAGTAACTTTAGGCAAACTAGAACCCGAGTCTAGAACGAGAAGTGCACTATCACGACGCGCAAGCTGAATGTTACTGACTTTGAGCCGCAACGCGCTAGCGTGCGGGCCGGAAGTCTATGAATAACTGACTATTCATGCCCTCATGGGCATCGATCACAAAATGGGCCGCAAACCGTGGGCTAGCGCCCTTCGGCTAATCAGCCGCGACGCGCTAGCGTCCGGTTCAGCCCGACTTATGATCGACGCCCCCTCATGCTAGTGCACCCGAGGCTCAAAATTCTCAAAGTGAGTGCCATTGCGGGCAAGCTAGCGGTAGTAGATCAGCTATCATCTGGGTGCAATGGATCGTTGGGATCAAAGAAGAAATCACCGAGTCCCATGGGTAGCGTGTTGCCTCCAACTGCTTTTTGCTTCCTTTTTGCGGCGGCGGAAAGATCAAGTGCTTCATCGCCTAAACAGGCCTGCAAGGCTTCTCGCCAAGCGTGGTCTTTGGCAAGGGGATGGTTCGATTTTTGAGAAAGCCGCTTCAGGGCGTAGCGCAAGACGTTTATTCCGTCGCGAGCAGAGAAGTCGAGCTTCAATGAGTGGGCATGTTGCAAAAAATCGACGGTCATCGCAAGTACATCTGACTCGGCGAATGGCAAATGGTACTTGAGTATCTCGAGTTCGTCTTTTCGATTTGGAAATCCAACTTGAAGCGTCGGCTGCAATCGACTCAAAATGTAATCGGGGATTTCATAAGTGGAGTCGTCCTGATTCATAGTCACGGCACATCGAAAC
Source organism: Pirellula sp. (assembly GCA_043744075.1). Classification (GTDB taxonomy): domain Bacteria; phylum Planctomycetota; class Planctomycetia; order Pirellulales; family Pirellulaceae; genus JBKCUI01. Next base: position 25,024 of record JAYTVL010000109.1, read on the forward strand.
TCTCGGTGCGCACCAATGGTAATCCCAGCTACAATCGATTCAACATAACGGCGTTGATCAAGCAACGGTGCAAGTGATGCCCAAGACTTTTCGTTCATCCGATTGCCTTCGTCTAGCACGCAGACGGCCCCTCGAATCATGGCCGTGACAAGCGGCGAAGCGTGGTAAGCGATTTTGCCGCTGCTTGAAAGGACAGGAGTTACCAACAAATCTTCGGGCCGCGTATCTGCTGTGCATTGGTAAATGTAAAGTTCCTGTTGCCTCACTGCAGTCGCGGCCATTGCCAGTGCGGTTTTGCCGACACCTGGAACCCCCACAAGTCGAGGCGTTAACGGCAAATCGACTTCGTCAACGGTCAGCCAGCAAGCGGCAAGTTGGCGCAACGGCTCTTCTTGTCCAATCCACTTCGCTGTGTTCGAAACCGCATTGCCCAGAGTCAACGTGACCCCATCGATGGTAACCGTTTCGCTCATTGAGTTCGTTCCCAGGCTTCATGCATTGTGTAGGATATTTTCGCGAAAATGTCTGCGATCGAGGCATTTTACCAGGAGACATCAAAACCGAGAAACGGACTATCCTAAATTGCTTCAGCAAAAGTCGGCGACAGGCTTTTGTCCTTATCGCGCCAGCCGCTGCGCGGGTTAAACAAGCACGTTGGTTATTTGTGTTAAGTTATACGGGTTTTAACGCTTCTTCTCATTTATTTTTTGATTTCTCTTTGACATTTGCGAAATCGTTCAAGTTGATTCTTCAATCTCGGTCCAGATCCGTATAAATTAAGTCTGTTAACGATTTTTTGTTTCTTACCCACGTTAGGCGGTCATGTCGCAATTGCCAATGCCAATGGAAAGTGAAGTAGAGCTGCTTTTGCGCAATGCTCAACTTCGCGACGAACTCGAACCCTATTTGGATGAAGCGGTCGATCTAGTTTCAATTCGGCACATGTCTCTCGCCGAAGAGAATGAGTTCCTGGCCTCTATCCTCGCTTGGGAGCGCGCTCCAACCCTCCCAATTAGCCAATGGTTCGAGCCCGAACTAAGACTACCCAAGCCTGAAACATTGGCAGACTCAGAGCTGACATCTTTGCTGTGGCAAACGATCCATCAACTCTACAACCAGCGGATTGTCCTCGCCCTTACGGACCATCTCAGCGATCGCCAGTTGTACTGTTTGATCGTAAGAGATATCTTGCCTGCGTACGAGAAACGAATTGCGGAGCAACGCAATTTTCTCCATTGGCACTGTTTACAGGACAATGATATGGAGGGCTGGCTCAAATATTATGCGACCGACGCAGAACGAGATCAGTGGCGCGACGAAAACGGTATTGAGCCGCCTGAACAGCAATCGCCACCCTATCCTCGAAAAATGCCCCGCAAACCAAGTAACATGAGCTAATGCAAGAACTCCGATGCGTAACCATCCAGCGGCATTTTACGGAACAAACACCGGGAAGCGTCCTCTATCGTTGTGGGAATACTGTTGTACTTTGCACCGCTAGTCTCGAGAAAAAAGTCCCGGATTGGATGACGGGGCGGGGAAAAGGCTGGATTACCGCCGAATACAATATGCTACCGGGGAGCACGTCACCGCGGAAAGCCCGCGAACGCGCCGGAAAAGTCGATGGTCGCACCACCGAAATCCAGCGTTTGATCGGAAGATCGTTCCGGGCAGTTGCCGATCTCGACAGACTTGGCGAATGTTCGCTCACGATCGACTGTGATGTAATACAAGCTGACGGCGGTACCCGAACAGCCGCAATCACTGGCGGTTTCATTGCACTGGTTGATGCCGTAAATTCCGTCTTTCGCGGCGTTCCAGCAAATGCGTATCCGCTTCGAGGCAGTGTTGCAGCGGTAAGTGTCGGTATTGTGGATGGAACACCAACGCTGGATCTGGATTTCGCCCGCGACGTTCGAGCCGACGTGGATATGAATGTTGTCATGACGGGCGGTGGCAAATTCATCGAGATCCAGGGGACGGGCGAAGAATCCACCTTCGATGACCACGAACTTGCCGCCCTCATTGAACTAGCAAAGCGGGGAATTGGTCAATTAAGCGCCATTCAACAGCAGTCGCTTGGAATGGATTGGCCCTGGGTTGCGCTGGGCTAGCCGCTAGGCTTTGTTTCTAAAGCCATCAATTAATAAAAGTAGCTTAGGCTTCCAGCCTGAGATTCCAGGATTATCACTCACAGGCAAGATGCCTATGCTACGTTTTGATACAGAGCCTAGAGTAGCCTAGTCCCGAAACGGTGACTGAAATCCATCACTTGTTAGCGGAAAGTAGGTTGGGGCTTGCGGGTAAAATTCGTCCTGTCCCGCAGGAAGTGCATTCGTTGACCCAACTCCAAAATCTCCCTGCGTTCCTACGCCTGGCATAGACCAGCGTCCGTTTCCTGCCGCGTTGCCGAATCCGCCTGGAGCCATTGGCCACGGCATCATTGGTCCGGCTATTCCCGGCAAGTTCATGTTCCCCTGCTGAACAGGTCCGTTCGCGCCTGGAACAAAACTGCCACTTCCTGGCAATCCCGGATTTGAGCCCCTTTGGCCCAAGGCATTCCATTGGTTCCCACCAACAACGACTTGCGGCAATTGTGGTCCCCATTGTCCGTATGGGACACTAAACGGCCGGAAAGGGTATCTCCATTGTCCATACGGTTGTACTGGCTGCCCCCATTGTTCTGTCATATGGTAGTGGTCAGCGCTGAACCCTGCTTGCAGCGAGCTCCTAGTACTGCGATATCCACTTCGGACATAGTCGGGCCGCTCCATCGATTGAGGCTCTACCGCCAAAGCATATTGGTCTACGCGATGTCCGTCTTGATCATGCGTGTAAGTCGAAGCCATGGTTGTCCAGTCCGTCGAGATCGGCTTCGAAGTCGTTTTGGCACGCTGGATCGGACGTACTTCCGGTTCTCGCAGAGCCTTTGAGACTGCGTTCTTGGACAACGACAGTTCTCTAGACAATTCTGGAGTTTGCGCCATTCCAACGCTAAACGTCAAAATAGTTGCCAAGACGAAAAGCGCGAATCGTACGATTGGGTTCGATAATTTGTTCATAGATCTCAGACTAGTCTGAAGCAAACCGATTCCAAGACTTTGACACAATCCACTAGCGATCCGCTGTCAAGAAGATCCTTTTGTACGGGTTGTACAGATAATTACTTGCCTGGTCATCACCGGAGGGCTCGCGCCCGGTCGCTATCGTTTGGTAGCGGAACGGCGTAAGCAGTCCGGTGAGTCGAATAGAATAAAATCTCAGCCTCTCTCAGAACGATAGCGATGGGCGTGGATCTGAGGTCCAACGCAATTGACACTTCATACGCCCGAACGTGCCTCAGAGCGTGCAACCCAAATTTACCGGTAGATTTCAAGCTGCACCTCGCCAAGGGAGACTGCTGATTGAGCGCGTTTTCAGCTAATAACATCAGCCGACGGGCGTTAGCCCCGGTTTTCGGACAGACAACCGCCGCTCGTATCTTGAGTTTACATTCCTGATGGGATTTCGAGAATCTCCGATTCGTTGTTCGTGAAGAGCGCTTTCCCGCCGCTGTGGCTTTGACTACTTGCGATAGATTGCTCCTCCGAACTTCAACTACTTTTTGTTACATCTTGGTCCGTTGAGACCTCATACGAGCATTTTGGTTGAAGATTCCCGGAGATTCACGAC